>JBDHZH010000067.1:0-15136 GCA_039811745.1 Arachnia sp. | reverse complement strand
TGGCGTCGATCGTCATCAGCTTCTACCGCTGGCCGCTGTTCGGGGATCCGCAGTTCATCGGCGCCGACAACTACATGCGGTTGTTCGACGGCCGCGACCCGGTGTTCGGACAGGTGCTGTTCAACACGGCCCTGTTCGCCGTCGGGTACACCGCCGCGAACCTGATCCTGTCGACCGGGATAGCCGTGTGGCTGCACAGCCTGCCCGACTGGGCACCGTTCTTCCGGGTGTTGTTCTTCGTCCCTGTGGTAACCCCGATGGTCGCCAATGCGCTCATCTGGAGGGTCATCCTGGACGACCGGGGCATGCTGAACGGCATGCTGGGGGCCATCGGCATCACCGGCCCGTCGTGGCTGGGCGAGGCCGGCTGGGCAATGACCTCGCTGATCATGATGTCTCTTTGGCAGGGCATCGGCTACAACATCGTGGTGTTGACCGCGGGGCTCAACAACATCAACCCTTCGGTTCTCGAAGCCGCGCGCATCGACGGAACGACTGCGTGGAAACGGTTCTGGCGCGTGGTGTTCCCGATGCTGTCACCGTCGCTGTTCTTCTGCACGATCATGACCGTGATCGGCGCCTTCAAGGTGTTCACCCAGCCCTACATGCTCACCAAGGGCGGCCCGGGGGATGCCACCAACACCCTGGTGCTGTACCTGTACCGCAGCGGGTTCTCCTACGACCAGCTCGGTTTCGCCTCGGCGCTGGCCTGGGTGCTGTTCGTGATCGTCATGCTGGTGACTGCGTTGCAGTTCGTCGGCCAGAAGTACTGGGTGGAATACGATGCGTAGACACCGCAACTGGCGCAGGGTGGTCAGCAAGACCCTGCTGCTGCTATTCGGGATCGTGTTCTTCCTGCCGTTCGTGTGGATGTTTCTGTCCTCCCTCAAGCCGTCCACCGAGGTGCTTTCCTCAGGCGCGGACCTGTTCGGGTCCAGGCTGGAGTGGGGCAACTACATCGACGCGTTCACTTCGGTGCCTTTCGGCCGGATCCTGTTGAACACGTTCGGCATCGCAACCGTTGGCGCCCTGATCACCGTCACGGTCTCGGTGCTGAGCGCCTACGCGTTCGCGCGCTTCCGGTTCCCGTTCCGGGATCAGATCTTCGCAGTGTTCATCGCGACGCTGGTGCTGCCGCTGGAGGTGCTGGTCATCCCCTTGTTCATCGGCGCCTCCAAGCTGAACCTCGTCGACACCTACGCGGCGATCATCCTGCCGTTCGCGTTCGGCGCGTTCGGGACCTTCATGCTTCGCCAGTTCCTGCTGTCCCTGCCGAGCGACTATGAGGAAGCGGCCCGGATCGACGGCGCAAGCCAACCCCAGTTGCTATGGCACGTCATCGTCCCTCTGCTGCGCGGGCCGATCGCCGTGGTGGCCGCCTTCTCGTTCATCGACTACTGGAACGCGTTCCTGTGGCCGCTGATCATCATCAACGACTACTCCAAGGCGCCCCTGCAGCTTGGCCTGGCGATGTTCTCCGGAGAACGTGGCACCGAGTGGGGCGCCCTGATGGCAGCCTCGACCATCTCGGTGGCCGCCAGCCTGATCATCGTCGTGCTGATGCAGCGCCAACTGTCCAAGGGCATCAACCTCGGCGGGTTCGGAGGCCGCTGACCCCACAGTCGCGAGACGCCCCCAGCCCCCCAACCCAAGTCGACCGGCCACGTCGCCGAGCAGGAACCAAGTTACAACACCCATCAATCAGGAGATCAAGACATGGACCACTTCCCCACACAGCCGGTACGCCCGGAGGCCTACCGCCGCTTCGAGCATCCGACCCCCGACTGGTACGCGGATGCGAAGCTGGGCATCTTCGTGCACTGGGGCCCCTATTCCGTGCCGGCCTGGGCCGAGCCGATCGGGCCGCTGGGTGCATTCGAACCCGAGTGGTGGTTCAAGCACAATCCCTACGCCGAGTGGTACTACAACACGATCCGGATCGAGGGCAGCCCTGCGCGCCAGCACCAACTGGACACCTACGGCAACCTCGACTACGAGCAGTTCATCGACATGTGGCAGGCGGAGAAGTTCGACGCCGACGCCGTCATGGACATCGTCGCAGCCACCGGTGCGAGGTACTTCGTGCCCACAACCAAGCACCACGACGGCGTCACATTGTGGGACGCACCCCACACCGGTGATCGCAACACGGTCAAGCGCGGACCGAAGCGGGATCTGGTCGCCGAGTTCCGGGATGCTGCTGTCAGGCAGGGAATCAAGTTCGGCGTCTACTACTCCGGTGGGCTCGACTGGCACTTCAGCAACCTGCCCCCGATCGACGGCGAGATCGTCGACACACTTCGTCCCGTCGATGCCGCGTATTCCGACTATGCCTTCGATCACGTCATCGACCTGGTCGACCGCTACCAGCCGCAGGTGCTGTGGGGCGACATCGAATGGCCTGATGCCGGCAAGCGGCCCGGCCCCAAGAGCCTGTTCGCGATGTTCGACCACTTTTACCAGGCAGCTCCCGAGGGTGTGATCAACGACAGGTGGGGCCTTACCCACTGGGATTTCCGCACCAGCGAGTACGTCCACGGACTCGACGCGGAAACCTCCCAGACCTGGGAGAACTGCCGCGGTATCGGGTTCTCCTTCGGCTACAACACGCTCGAGGACGAGTCGCACTACCTGAGTGGCCCCGACGCCATCAAGAACTTCATCGACGTCATCTCCCGCGGCGGCAACTACCTCCTCAACATTGGACTCACTGCAGCCGGTGAGGTGCCTGCAATTCAGGAGCGAACACTGCGCGATCTCGGCGCCTTCAACGCCCTGCACGGCGACGCGATCTTCGGATCCAGGCCCCTCGACCCGACCATTGCCCGTGCCAGTGACGAACCCTGGGTGCGATGGACCAGCCGTGATGGTGCGGCCCACGCCTTCGTGATCGCGCCACAGGAGGTGCCTCTGCCCATCGACCCGACATCCCTTGGCGTGGAGGGCCTGGCTGCTGTCGGGGCCGAGGCCCGGGTGGTTGACGGGCAGATTCTGGTGCGCACCCAACCCGAGGCTCCGGGCCGGATCAGCCTCAGGCTACGGTAGGTCCATCGCCTCAGCGGCGGTGGCCAGTCTCCTGAGGGGACCGCCGGGGGGAGGTTGGAAACATGACAGCAGTCACAGTCCGTGATGTGGCCCGCGAGGCCGACGTCTCCTTGGCGACGGTCTCGCGAGTCCTCAACGGAATCACGACCGTCGACCCGGTGCTTGCCGAACGAGTCAAGACAACGGCCAAACGTCTCGGATACGTTCCCAACAGCATCGGTCGTTCCCTGCGTTTGCAGCAGACCAACAGCTGGGCTGTGGTGGTGAACACCATGAATCCGTTCATCACCGCGCTCGTGATGGCCATCGAGGACGCCGCCCAGTCCGAAGGCACCAGTGTCAGCCTCGGTATCACCGGCTTCGACCCGGAGCGCGAACGCAGCTACGTCGAGTCCGCCGTTAGTCAGCGCGTCTCCGGACTGGTCGTCGCAAGTTCAAGGCGAGCGGACAACTTCTCGAAGGTACCTATGCCGGTTGTCTTCGTCGACCTGCCTGACCCGGCCCACGAACACGATTCCGTTTCCATCGACAACTACAAGGCCGGCTACCTCGCCGCCGACCATCTCGCCGACCAAGGGTTCCTCCGCCCAGGGATGATCGAGGAAGGCGTGGCAGGACAACCGGTCGCTGAACGGGCCCGCGGATTCCGGGAGCGCCTTGCGGAACGCGGGATCCACTTGGAGGAGCGGTTCGTGCGCCAGACCGATCTGTCCTTGGCTGGCACCCGGGCTGCCGCACTGGACCTCCTCACGCAACCCTCGGCCCCAGACGCCCTGTACTGCGTGAACGGTCCCTCCACGCAGGGCGCGTTCTTCGGGATCCAGGCAGCCCACAGCCATGACACGGCGCTCCTCGGAACAGACGACGAGGAATGGACCTCCCTCGCTACGCCTGCGATCACGGTTGTGAGCCAACCTGTGCATGAGATCGGAGAGATCGTGGCACAACTCTTGCGCGATCGCACCGCCGACCCCAGCGTCCCACCTCGCCACGTCGTCCTCGACCCACACCTCATCCCGCGCGGGTCGACACGCCGGCGCCAGCAAGAAGGGTGAGTCGACCAACAACGACGTCCTGACAGGAGCCGATGCACTTCGCCTTCCTGCCTCAGGGATGGTCCAGGCCTGGATGCAGAACCGACTCGACGGTCGGCGCTCAACCAGCGGGACCCCGGAACCGCTGGTCGAGTAGTGCCCCGCGACGGAGGGGCCCCAGATCCACTGGTCGAGTAGTGCCCCGCGACGAAGGAGCCGGGCACGTGTCGAGACCCCGACCAAGTCCCCGGGGACCCTCACCGGATCTCGACACGGCCACTCGTTCCTCGCGGCCTACTCGATCAGCGGATGGGGGGTTCCGCTGCCCCAGTGTTGCTCGGCGACAGTTCGCTGGTCGAGTAGTCCCCCGCGACGAAGGAGCCGGGCACGTGTCGAGACCCCGACCAAGTCCCTGCGGACACTCACCGGATCTCGACACGGCCGCTCTGCTCGTCACTTCGACACGCGGCGCTCGTTCCTCGCGCTGCTACTCAGTGCAAGTCCTCGTCGGCTACTCGATCAGCGGTTCCCCTTTTCCGCTGGTCGAGCCAGCGAGCGCCAGCGAGCGACGGTCGAGACCGCGCAAGGATCCCTGCATACCGGCACCGGGAACCGTTACCAAACCGTTACCTTCGGTTTCGGGGACGGCCCGGTTCCGGGGCTGGTTCTGTCGGTGGGCGGTGACAGAATCAAACGCATGAGCGACATGGTGGGGTTTCGGGAGGCGGGGCAGCTGTTCATGGCTGCCGCGTGGGACACCGCCCATGCCGCGACCGGTGCCGGTGACGCGTCGGGGGTGAGTGAGTTCCTCGACGTCATCGAGCAGATCGGCTCCCAGTTGGCGGGGCTGCGGTTGAACACGATCGATCAGGCGAGGTTCCTGGCCGGTGCCGCACAGGTCCTGGACTCGGTCACCTCATCAGTGGCCGACAATGTGGGCAGGCTGCGCGGCCACATCCGGCTGGCAACCACTTTGGCGGAGGAGTTGCCGTTGATCCAGGCCGCACTGCAGGAAGGCCTGATCTCAATGCCGCAAGCAGCCGCGATCGCAGACGGGCTGGGGACGCTACCGGCCGGTTTCGGTGCCGTCGAGCGGGCAAAGTGCCAGACCGAGATCCTGAAACACGCCGACAGCCTCGGGCCAGCAGAGTTGCGGATCTTGGCTGCCCGGCTGGTCGAGTATGTGGACCCGGAAGGCGCCGAAGCGGCCGAGGCCGCCCGGCTCGCTGCGGAGGAACGCCGTGCCCGGCGCCGACGCCGGCTCAGGCTCACCCCCGACCACCACGGGGCGATGACCATCTCGGGGAAGTTGCCGCTGGCCGACGGGGCCCTGTTGGCGGCCCAGCTGGAGGCGTTGATGCCGCCACTCGCGTCGTACCAGAACAACGAAGAGTTGCCTGACCGGCAGGCACGCACCGCCGATGCGTTGATGCTGCTGGCCCAGATCGCAGCCAACTCCGGACACCTGCCGAACCAGGGCATGGACCGGCCACACATCGTCCTCACCCTCGACCACGACACCCTCGCTTCGGGCCTGGGCCACATCACCCTGCCCGGACACACCGGCATGCTCTCAGCAGGGGATGCCCGACGATTGGCCTGCGACGCAGGCATCCTGCCCGTCGTCCTCGGCGGCCCCTCCCAGCCGCTGGACGTCGGCCGGGAAGAACGGCTCTTCACAAAACCCATCCGGGCCGCGTTGACGCTCCGCGACCAGGGCTGCGCCTTCCCCGGCTGCACCGCTGTCCCAGCAGCCTGTGAAGCACACCACATCGCCCCTTGGTGGGCCGGCGGCCACACCGCCCTGGACAACGCGGTCCTCCTATGTCCCCGCCACCACCGGCTCGTCGAACCAGACCCCGACCAGCCCGAGGACTCCCAGTGGCGGGTCCACCTAGACCCCGCCACCGGCCAACCATGGTTCACCCCACCAGCACACATCGACCCCGCACGCAAACCACGGCAACACCGCCGACAGTTGGTCCAGAGCATCAGGATGGAACCCGACGACCCTGCCCCGCGGGAGGAGTCTGCCCGGATACCGGACAGCCTCCCCCAGCGAAGGCAGGTCCAGTGGGACGACCACGCCCAGACGGGGAAGCGGGTTCCAGGGGAGGACCATGCCCACACCACGGCCACGGCACCGCCGCCGCGGCGGGTCGACATCCCCAGAGCGCTGCTCGACAACGACTGGAACAACCACCAACCCGACCAGCACCACCACGCCCGGGCAGCCACCCCGCCCCCGGCGCCAGCGGCGCTGCCCGGACAGGTCGGCTACACCAACCCCTGGCACACCCCCTGACCCGGCGACAGCACCCGCCCAGCCGCGGGAGGTCACGACACGTGCCCGGCTCCTCCGTCGCGGGGCACTACTCGACCAGCGGGACCGCGCATCCGACAGCTGATCGAGTAGCCGACGAGGGACGAGCGGCCGTGTCGAGATCCGGTGGAAGGTCGAGACGTGCGCCCCGCTATTCCGGAAATGAGGGTGCACGAGTGCGGGGACCGGTGGGTGTCCTACGGGGTCACTGCCCTAGCTGGTAGATCTGTGCGCGTGGACGCCAACAGATCTACCAACCAGTGGCCCCAGGTCGTGGCCGGCCGGTTTCGTCAGCCGGCCTGGGCGGTTGCGTCGGCCTTGAGGAGGACGTCGGCGGCAACCTCGAGGCCCTCGATGCGGCCGAGTTCGGTGTCCTCGTGCTCGATGTTGAGCCACATGTCGGGGTCGATCTCGGTCAGGGCGCGGATGAACTCGGCCCAGTAGTCGACGTCGTGGCCCTTGCCGAGGGCGACGAAGTCCCAGGACGAGTCCTTCGGCCACTCGTTGGCCCACTCGTCGCCACCGAGGTTGGTGCGCGGCTCGTCGGGGCCGAGGCGACGGAAGCCGTTGTCCAGAACGCCGTTGAGCCTGGCGTGCTCGACGTTGATCCGGATGTCCTTCGCGGCCGCGTGGAAGATGAGCGGCCCGAGGTCGCGGGCGACCGCCACCGGGTCGGCCTGCTGCCAGAACAGGTGCGACGCATCCAACTCGACGCCGACGTTGGTGGCGCCGGTCAGCTCGACCAGCTTGCGGATATCGCGGGCGTTGAAGACGATGTTCTGCGGGTGCAGCTCCAGGGCCACCTTGACGCCGTGATCGCGGGCGATCTGGTCGATCCCGCTCCAGAACTCGGCCGCGATCTCCCACTGGTAGTCGAGTACGTCGAGTGCGGCCGAGTTCCAGGCGTTGACGATCCAGTTGGGCCGCATGGCTCCGGGCTCGCCGCCGGGCAGGCCCGACATGGTGACGACCCGGTTCTGGCCCAGCGCCGCGGCCGCACGGATCGAGCGGCGCACGTCGTCGGCATGCTTCTCGCCGATCACGGGGTTGGGGTGCAGCGGGTTGCCGTTGCAGTTCAGCCCGGCGATCTCGACGCCAGTGCCCTCGAAGCGGGCCAGGTACGCCTTGGCCGCGGCCGGGCTCGCCACGATGTCGTCGATCTCGGGGATGTGGGTCGGCGGGAGGAACCCGCCGGAGTTGATCTCGATTCCGGTCAGTCCCAGATCCGAGATGGCCTTGAGCGCATCCTCCAGGGGGCGGTCGTGGAGGACTGCGTTGTAGACACCGAGCTTCACAGCGAAACCTGCTTTCCGTTGTTCGCGGCGGACGTTGCGACCGCCGCAAGGATTTCCATGTTGTGCACGCCCTCGTCGAAGGACGCGTTCCGAGGCAGCGAGTGCGCCTCGTCGATGCCGGCCACCTCTTCGAGGAAGGCCCGGGCCTGGAAGTTGAAGCCCTCGTTCTGGCCGAAGCCGACGCCCGAGACGTCCATGGGCAGGCCGCCTGCGACGTAGGGGTGATCGGAACCGACGTTGACCGTGCGGTAGCCGTTGGTGGCCGGGCTGTCGTCGTTGAGGTAGAGCCGCAGCTGCGAGGGCCGGTCCTGGTGGAAGCTGGCGGCGCCGTTCTCGCAGAAGACCTCGAAGTTGAGTCCGTTGGGGTAGCCGGCTGCGACCCGGGACACCGACAGCGTGCCGATCGTGTCGGCGAAGTGCGCGGTGAAGGTGGCGGTGTCGTCGTTCTCGACGGGCTCGAGCACATCCGAGACCGCCGCCAAGCCGTGACCGACGACGGCGCCGAGCGGCACTGGACGTTCCCTGATGGCGGTCGCGAAGGAACTGCCGGAGACTGCGGTCATGGGGCCGCACATGAACTCCGACAGGTAGGCGAGGTGGCTGCCGATGTCGCCGAGCGCACCGGAACCCATCGGGCCCTTGTAGCGCCAACTGATCGGCGCCTTCGGGGAGCAGGAGTAGTCGCACCAGTAGCGGCCGCTGAAGTGCAGCACCTTGCCGAGCGTGCCGTCGTTGATCCACTTCCGGATGGCCGCGATCGCGGGCTGACGCAGGTAGGTGAGGCCGATGCGTGCGACGGAGTCCGCCTCGCCGGCCAGCCTGGCCATCTCGCGGGCCGACTCCAGGGTGTCACTCAGGGGCTTCTCGCACAGCACGTGCTTGCCGGCCTCGAGCAGACCACGGACGACCTCGAGGTGAAGGCTGTTCGCGATCACGACGCTGACGACGTCGATGTCGGGGTCGTCTGCGACGGCCCGCCAGTCGGTGTCGAACCGCTCGTACCCGTACCGCTTGGCTGTGGCCTCCGCCAGCGGTGCGTTCACGTCGGCGACCGAGACGAACCGAAGATCCGGCAGTGTCGACTCGTACAGTGTGGGCGCCACCCGATATCCGGCGATGTGGGCCTTGCCGGCCATTCCTGCGCCGATGACGGCGATTCCCAGGGTCATCCTCATCCTCCTTGATGCAAACTTGGAGCGCTCCAAGTAAGATGAGAGTAACCGCCCGGATTTGTACTGTCAATACCGGATTCAGATCGGGTTCCACACCCGGCACCACGGCCCGACCCCGGCGCGATCCGGGGCCCGGAATGCATGTCCCGCGGCTCCGGGGGCGATCATGCGAGACTGGGCCGGTTCAGTCGGCCGAGAGGAGGCACACATGGGCGAGCGCGGAGGCGGCGCGAAACCGACGATCTACGACGTGGCCGAGCGAGCAGGCGTGTCCAAATCCCTGGTGTCGTTGGTGCTCAACGGTTCACTACTCGTGAGCGACGACAAACGAGCGGCCGTCCGGGACGCCATCAGGGAACTCGGCTACCGGCCCAGCAGGGCTGCCGCCAACCTCGCGGCCAACCGCACCAGAACCGTCGGCCTGGTCATCGACGACTTCCAGAACCCGTGGTTCGTGGACCTGCTGCGCGGGTTGCGCCTGTCCCTGCACGACCGCGGGTACCACGTGGCGATCCGGGAGCACTTCGAACTGGACGGCGAGTTCTTCAACGCAGTCACCGGCTTCCTGGACACCCAGGTCGACGGGTTGGTCATCGCCGCCGAACCCGGCCCGAACCTTCCCCGGATCGGCGTCCCGACCGTGGTGGAGGGCACGCGTCTGCATGGCGTACCCGGGGCGGATGAGGTGAAGAGCGACCAGGAGACCGGCGTCAGGCTGATCCTCGATCACCTGCACTCCCTGGGGCACATCCGGATCGGGCACGTCACAGGCGTCGGCGGCTCGGCCCGGTACCGCAATGCCGTCTACGAGCAGTGGATGGGCGAGCGGGGTGTCGAGCCCCGGGTAGCCGGCGAGGGCAACCCGACCAACGAGGAGGGCGGCTACCTCGGGGGCGTGGCCCTACTGGCCGCACATCCGGACGTGACGGCGATCCTTGCGGCCAACGACACCATGGCACTCGGCGTCCGCGCCGCCCTCCGGGAGGCGGGACGAAGCGTGCCGAACGACGTCGCACTGGCCGGCTACGACAACTCGCAGCTCGCCCGCAGCCGGTTCCTGGACCTGACCACCATCGACCCACAGGGCATCGAGGTGGGGATGGCCTGCGGCGCAGCACTCCTGCGCAGGCTCGACGACCCGGGGGCCTCCCGGTCGCGCACGGTCATCCAGCCCGCCCTGGTGGCGCGTTCGTCCACCGACAACAGCAGATGGTGACCACACCAGCCCGGAACGCCCCGGAACGCTCCAGTGGGAGATTTGCCGCCTCAGACGACGGCAAAGCTCCCACTGGAGCAGAAGGGGCGCGCCAGAGCTTCAGGAGAGGCCTCAGGCGAGGGCCTTCAGGGCGTCCAGGGACGCCTTCGCGTTGGCGACGGGGCCGCCGTCGGCCGGGGGCTCGGAGTCGAGCATGATGTCCTGCTCCAGCACCCAGTAGCCGTCGAAGCCGGCGTCGCCGAGGAGCTTCACGATCGCAGCGAAGTCGATGTCGCCCTGGCCGATGGGTGTGAACATGCCGGCCTTGATGCCCTGGCTCCAGGTGATCTCGCCGGGCAGCAGCTTGTCGGTGAGTTCCTTGCGGATGTCCTTGGCGTGGACGATGTCGACCCGGTCGGCGTACTTGCGGACCAGATCGACGACGTCGGCGCCGCCGCAGGCCAGGTGGCCGGTGTCGAGGCACAGGCCGACGGTGGAGTTGCCGAGCACGCGCTCGACCTCGTCGACGTTCTGCACCATCGTGCCCCAGTGCGGGTGCAGGCAGGCGGTGACGCCCTTGGCGGCGCACACCTCGCGGATGCGGGTCAGATTGCCGAACAACGTGTTCCAGCCGGCCTCGTCGAGGACGGGACGGTCGTCGTAGCCGTCGCGGCCCGAGTCGGCGGCCAGCACCAGGAACTCGCCGCCGGCAACCTCGAAGGCCCGCAATTCGGCCTCCACCTGCGGGATCGGGTCGAAGTCCGGGTCGTGCATGACGGCCAGGAAGAACGCTCCGACGGGCTTGAGCCCCACCTCGGCCACGACGGCCGCACGCGCCTCGGCGTCCACCGGCAGCCAGCCCTGCGGGCCGAACTCGGTGGCCGTCAGGCCGATCTCCTTCATCTCCGCGAGCACCCGCTCCGGGGACATCTGGTAGCCCCAGTCCGGCACCTCACAAACGCCCCACGAGATGGGGGCTCCTGCAATCTTCATCAACAGCTCCTTCGGTAGTCGATTCGGGGCGGGTGGCCACCCTGGTCACGCGCCGATCCACGGCCGAAACCCGAGGCTGATTGCCCCGGGTCTCGGTCATGGTTTCGTTGCTTGTCGCTCACTCCTCGCGCTGGAACGACATGGTCGCGGCGTAGGTGCCGGACTCGGACGGCCAGCGGGAGGTGATGGCCTTCAGGCGGGTGTAGAACTTGACGCCCTCGGGGCCGTGGATGTGGGTGTCGCCGAGCAGCGAGTCCTTCCAGCCGCCGAACGAGTAGTAGGCGACCGGCGTCGGGATCGGGACATTGATGCCCACCATGCCCGCCTCGACGTCCAGCTCGAAGCGACGGGCCACGCCGCCGTCGTTGGTGAAGATGGCCGCGCCGTTGCCGTACGGGGACGAGTTGACCAGCTTGATGGCATCGGCGTAGGTGTCGGCGTGCACGATCGTCAGGACCGGGCCGAAGACCTCCTCGCAGTAGGCCGGGGCATCCAGGGGGACGTCGTCGAGGATGGTGGGGCCGAGGAAGAAGCCCTCCTCGAAGCCCTCCACCTTGAGGTCGCGGCCGTCGAGCACGACGGTGGCGCCGCGGTTCTCGGCGTCGGTGATCCAGGAGGAGATGCGGTCCTTGGCCTTGGCGTTGATGACGGGGCCCATCTGGACACCCTCGTCCATGCCGTAGCCGACCTTGATCTTCTCGGCGTGCGCCTTGACCATCTCGGCGAACTTCGGGCCGATGCCGCCGACGGCGACGACGACGGGCAGCGCCATGCAGCGCTCGCCTGCCGCACCGAATGCGGCGGCGGAGACGTGGCCGGCGGCGAAGTCGAGGTCGGCGTCGGGCATGACGATGGCGTGGTTGTTCGCGCCGCCGAGTGCCTGGACGCGCTTGCCGGTGGCGGTGCCGCGCTCCTGCACGATGCGGGCCACCGGGGTGGAACCGACGAACGAGATGGCGTCGATGCCGGGGTGCTCGAGCATGCCGGCGACGATCTCACGGTCGCCGGCGACGACGTTGAAGACGCCGTCGGGGAGGCCGGCCTCCTTGTAGAGCTTGGCGATGAGCAGCGAGGCGGTCGGGGTGGGGCTGGCCGGCTTCAGGATGAACGCATTGCCGGTGGCGATGGCCACGGGGTGCATCCACATCGGAACCATGACGGGGAAGTTGAACGGGCAGATGCCGGCGACGATGCCGACCGGCTGACGGACGGTGTGGATGTCGACGCCGCCGGAGATGTCGAAGGAGTGCTCACCCTTCAGCGCGGCGTTGATGCCGCAGGCGAAGTCGAGGGTCTCGCGGCCGCGCTGGATCTCGCCCAACGCGTCGCCGTAGTCCTTGCCGTGTTCGGCGACGATCGACTTCGCGAGTTCGTCCATGTTCGCGAGCACCAGCTCGCGCATCCTGAACATGATGGCCGTGCGGCGGGCCAGGGACACCTTGGCCCACTTCTTCTGCGCCGCCCGCGCCACCTCGACGGCGTGGTCGAGGTCGGCCGCGCTGGCCGACAGCAGTTCAGCCTCCACCTTCCCGGTCGCCGGGTTCTCGACGGGGATCCTGTGTGACGGCGTGCCCTCGTACGGGGCCCCGGCGATCCAGTGGGTGATGGTCTGCGTCATGTGCTTCCTCCGTGGTTCGGGACGATGTGGACGATGTGTCTGCCGGGAGCGACCCGCTCTGGTTCGCGACTCGCCGTCGTGCTTTGTCTATACAATAACCCACATTGGCCACAGGTACAAGTCTTTTCCCGCCGCCGAAATGTCCGCATGTGGTCGCCGGTTGCCTCACCGTGCCCGGCGACGCCGTCCGCCCCGGATCCGGATGAGCCTCGCGGAGGGGGCAAGGTCCGTCTGGACCCGCAGGACCCCGCGGTCACCGTCCCAGGCCAGATCCCAGGGTTCGAGACGGGTGGGGAAGACGATCTCGGTGTGGACCTCCGCACCGGCCAGGTCGGGCAGGTGGAGCTCGGCCGCCGGCGCATCCTCGCGCCGCCAGATCGCCAGCAGGCTGCCTTCTGCCCCCCTCAGGCCGAGCGCCACCCAGGGGTCCTCCCAGCCGGGCAGGCCGAGGGGCCAGAACGGTGTCGAGTGGCGGATCTTGTGGCGGAGCTGCTTGGCGACGTCGACCGCGTCATGCACGAGGCCGAGTTCGTCGACCGTCATGTTGTTGAGGTATCCCGACAGGAAGAACCGGCCGGGCAGGCTGGTGACAAGGCAGAACGCCGCCTCCTCGGCGCTCATGCCGGGCTGCGGGTAGGCCCAGCTCGCCGCCTGCTCGGGGAGCATGCTCATCGGCGCAGAGGCGGCGATGGGCGGGTAGAGCCGGAAGTCCTGCTGGTCGGAGGTGGACTGCAGCTGGACCCTGGAGAGGATCGTACCGTCGGCGCGCATGCCGCCGGAGCCGCAGTTCTCGATCACCAGGCCGGGGTGACGGTCGAGGACCCCGTCGAGCCACGCCAGGTGGGCACGGTTGTGCTCGAGCAATCCGTCGCCGACGCTGGCGGAGGCGTGATCGGTTCCGGGCCCGGGGTTGATGTTGTAGTCCAGCTTGAAGTAGCCGACGCCGAAGTCCTCGACGAGTCTGTCGACCACCGCGTCGAGGTGCGCGACGGCGGCGGGGTGGCGAAGGTCGAGGTGGTAGCGTCCCTGCTCGACGATCCGCTGCCCGGCGAACTGCCAGAACGCCTCCCTCGGCAGCCTGTCGGCGACCGGGCTCCGCACTCCGATCACCTCGGGCTCGAGCCACAGCCCCGGCGTCATGCCGTGTTCCCGGATGCGATCCACGACCTCGGCCAACCCGCCCGGGAACCGGGTGCTGGAGGGCAGCCACTCGCCGACGGAGTCCCACCAGTGGCCGGAGTCGTCGTACCAGCCCGCGTCGATGCAGAAGAGTTCCGCGCCTGCCGCGGCGGCGGCGTCCACGAGCGGCAGCAGCTTGTCCGTGGTCGGATCACCGTTCAGGGTGTTCATGTAGTCGTTGAAGATGACCGGCAGCGCGTGGTTGTCGGGGTGCTCGCGCCGGGATCGACGACGAAGACGAGTGATCGCGGCCGCGGCGTCGGTCAGCGTCGCGCCCAGCGAGACCGCCGCAGGCACCGTCGTGAACGACTCGCCGGGGCCGAGGTTGCGGGACCACGCATGATCCAGGTGGTTCGGGCCGCCCACCGCGACCTCGAAGTCCCGGAACTCCTCCCCCAGTTCGATCCGCCAGCCCCCGTTGTGCTCCACCTGCCAGAGCCAGGCCACTCCCAGCGACGCCGAACTGGCAGCCGCCACGGGCACCCATTCGCCGCTGGACCAGGCGCCGCGGGAAACCATTGACACGTCTCCGCGGGGCCGCTGACCCGTCAGGTGCCCGGCGATGCGGGGGAACAGCCGGGGACGGAAGGGGATCTCCTCCCAGCGACACTCGGCCAGCCAGTCGCTGCGCCCGCGATGCAGCAGCCAGTCGGCGTCGACCATGGGGGTGTCATGACTGTTCCCGAGGGGGCCGGACCAGCTCGTCACCGCCAACAGGGTGACCGGAGCCTGCGACGGGTTGGTGACCGTCACCGCCGAGTGCAGCGCCGGCACCCCCTCGGGTGACGCCAGGTGCAGCGAGACGTCGAGGCCTCCGGTGCGCATGTCGATGCGGAGACGATGCCAGCCGTCGTCGACGCCGCTGGTGTGGCCCACGTAGCGCAGGCCCTCCCCCAGCTCCGTCATCCCGAGCCGGGAACTCGCGCTGGAGTGCCCATGATCGGGTGTGCGCAGCTGAACCACGGGCACCGACTCGCCCGTGTGCATGCGGACACCCGGCGCCTCAGCGCCCCGCAGCGCAACCGGCTCGTCGGCCCCGTGGATGAACGCCAGCGTCAGTGCCTCGTGGCCCCAGTCGAACTCGGTCACGATCCCCTCCTTCGCGACCATCGCCGCGGCTGGACTCGCTCAGCGCAGGTAGTGCCGCTGCGGCTGCCTCATCCCCTCGTACCACTCACGGGCCTTCTGGGTGGACTCGATGCGCGAGATCTCGGAGATCGGCACGTCCCACCAGCTCGACCCGGGCGGGTTGGGGCCGATCAGGTCGGTCTCGATGTGGATC
>JBDHZH010000066.1:0-15433 GCA_039811745.1 Arachnia sp. | reverse complement strand
CAGCACGTGGCGGACGAAGTTGCTGCCGATGAACCCCGCACCGCCTGTGACGAGCAGCTTTGCCATGCTGGGATTCTAGGCCGTCTGGCACCTGCCGACCGCGGGCGTGGGACAATGACGCATGCGCGGCATTATCCTGGCCGGCGGTTCCGGCACCAGACTCCACCCGATCACGCTCGGCAGCAGCAAGCAGCTCGTTCCCGTGTATGACAAGCCGATGATCTACTACCCCCTGTCCACGCTGATCTTCGCGGGGATCTCCGATGTGCTGGTCATCAACACCCCGCACGAGCAGGAGGCGTTCCGTCGCTTGCTCGGGGACGGTTCGCAGTTCGGCATCTCCATCACCTACGCCGTGCAGCCCGAACCGAAGGGGCTGGCCCAGGCGTTGACGATCGGCGCCGACTTCGTCGGCGGCGACTCCTGCTGCCTGGTGCTGGGTGACAACATCTTCTTCGGCCAGGGGCTCGGAACGCAGCTGCAGCAGTTCAACGACGTCGACGGCGCCGTCATCTTCGGGTATCACGTCGCAGACCCGACCGCCTACGGCGTGGTGGAGTTGGGGCCTGATGGCATGGCAGTGTCCATCGAGGAGAAGCCGGCACGGCCGAAGTCGGATCTTGCGGTGCCCGGCCTGTACTTCTACGACGACCGGGTCGTCGAGATCGCCCGGGGGCTGTCGCCCTCGGCCAGGGGCGAGTACGAGATCACCGACGTCAACCGGGTCTACCTTGAGGCCGGGCGGTTGCACGTGTCGGTACTGCCACGCGGAACCGCCTGGCTCGACACCGGCACATTCGATTCCCTGAACGACGCCAGCAACTTCGTCCGCACCATCCAGGCACGGCAGGGGCTGCAGGTCGGCTGCCCGGAGGAGGCTGCGTGGCGGCAGGGTTTCCTGTCCGATGAGGGGCTGGCGCGGCGGGCGGCATCGTTGGCCAAGTCCGGGTACGGCACCTACCTGGCCTCGCTCCTGGACGGGTAGCGCGGGGCGCTGCCGTGCCGCACCGCTGGGGTGGCGAGCCGGGTTCCGGCGCCGCCCGCCCTGCTGAAGGGTTCCGAACACTGGGCCGGCCCCGCCAACCGGTGTGGTTGGCGGGGCCGGCCGAGGTCCAGCGGGGTCAGGCGTCGATCAGTTCCCTGGCGGGCTCGATCTCGAGGTCCTCGATCTCCTCGTTGATGCGCATGCCGTAGAAGGACCGCCACACGAAGAAGACGGCGACTGCAAGGAACACCGCGGCGAGCACGCCGGTGAGCGCGCCGCCGCCCTTGGCCGACAGCGCAAGCGCCAGCTCCACGGCCAGGAGGCCGAACAGCGTCGTGAACTTGATGACCGGGTTCAGGGCCACGGACGAGGTGTCCTTGTACGGGTCTCCGACGGTGTCGCCGACGACGCTGGCGTCGTGCAGGCCGGTGCCCTTCGCCTTCAGATCAACCTCGACGAGCTTCTTCGCGTTGTCCCAGGCGCCGCCGGCGTTCGCCATGAAGATCGCCTGGTACAGCCCGAAGACGGCCATCGAGATCAGGTAGCCGATGAAGAAGAACGGCTCGACGAACGCGAAGGCCAGGGTGGCGAAGAAGATGCCGAGGAAGATGTTCAGCATGCCCTTCTGCGCGTACTGGGTGCAGATCTGCACCACCTTGGCGGAGTCCTCGCGGCTGGCTGCGGCGTCGGCGTCGCCGCCGAGCTTGATGTTGGCCTTGATGAACTCGACCGCCCGGTAGGCGCCGGTCGTGACTGCCTGGATGGAGGCGCCGGTGAACCAGTAGATGACGGCGCCGCCGAGGATCAGGCCGAGCAGGAACGGGGCGTGCAGCAGCGAGAGCATGTCGACGTTGGCGGTCAGCTTGTCGGTCAGGCCCATCATGATCGAGAAGATCATCGTGGTGGCGCCGACGACGGCCGTGCCGATCAGGACCGGTTTGGCGGTGGCCTTGAACGTGTTGCCCGCGCCGTCGTTGGTCTCGAGGAAGAACTTGGCACGCTCGAAGTCGATGTCGCGGCCGAACTCCTTTGCCAGTTCCTTCTCGATGCCGGGGATCTGCTCGATCTGGGAGAGCTCGAACACCGACTGGGCGTTGTCGGTGACCGGCCCGTATGAATCGACGGCGATCGTCACCGGGCCCATCCCGAGGAAGCCGAACGCCACCAGGCCGAACGCGAACACGGCCGGGGCCAGCATGTACTCGCCCAGTCCGAGAGTCGAGATGGCGTATGCAAGGGCCATCAGGCCTGCGATCGCGCCGCCGATCCAGAACGCCGAGAAGTTGCCCGCGACAAGGCCGGACAGGATGTTGAGCGATGCGCCGCCCTTGTTGCTGGAGACGACGACCTCGCGCGTGTGGCGGGACTTCGTCGACGTGAACACCTTCACCAGCTCCGGGATCAGGGCACCTGCGAGCGTGCCGCAGGAGACGATCAGCGACATCTTCCACCACATGCCGCCCTCGAGGTTGGTGAGCAGCAGCGCCGAGGTGATGAACGTCGTGACGATGCAGACCACCGACGTCAGCCACACCAGGGAGGTGAGCGGGGCCTCGAAGTCCATCTCGTCGGCGTCGCGGTAGCGGGCGTGGGTGAGGGCGCGGTTGACGAAGTAGGAGACGCCGGAAGCGACGATCATCACGGCGCGGACCACGAAGATCCACACCAGCAGCGTCACCTGGACGGTCGGGTCCTGCACGCCGAGCAGGATGAACGTGATCAGCGCCACGCCGGTGACGCCGTAGGTCTCGAAGCCGTCGGCGGACGGGCCGACGGAGTCGCCGGCGTTGTCGCCCACGCAGTCGGCGATGACGCCGGGGTTGCGGGGGTCGTCCTCCTTGACGCCGAACACGATCTTCATGAGGTCGGCGCCGATGTCGGCGATCTTGGTGAAGATGCCGCCCGCGATGCGGAGCGCGGAGGCGCCGAGCGACTCGCCGATCGCGAAGCCGATGAAGCAGGCGCCCGCGATCTCGCCGGGCAGGAACACCATGATGATCAGCATGATCGCGAGCTCTACGGAGATCAGCACCATGCCGACGCTCATGCCGGAGCGCATCGGGATGTCGTGCGCAGGCAGCGGCTTGCCGCCGAGCACCGCGTGCGACGTGCGGGAGTTGGCGAAGGTGTTGACGCGGATGCCGTACCACGCGACGCCGTAGGAGCCCGCCATGCCGATCAGCGAGAACGCGATCACGATCAGCGTCTTGCCGACGCCGAATCCGACCAGCAGCAGGTAGTAGAGGATGATGATCGCCGCAATGAACGCCCACAGCACGAGCAGGAACTTGCCCTGCTGCTTCAGGTACGCCTTGCACGTCGAGTAGATGAGCTCGGAGATCTCCTTCATGGAGCGGTGCACCGGCAGCTTGTTCAGCTGCATGTAGGTCAGCACGCCGAACAGCAGGCCGAGCGCGCACACGATCAGGCCGAGCGACAGGAGCACGTCTCCGGGCATGCCGAGGAACTTCACCGACCCGAGGTCCGGCAGCTGCAGCAGCGCCTCGCCGCCGACCTGGTGGCCGCCCTGCGGCGGCTCGGCCCCGCACGACGTCAGCGCGACGGCGCCCGCGACGATGGCCGCAATGCCGCCCAGCCTCGCTGGCACGCCCCTGCGACGCCCCACATCGGTGACGCCTGAATCCGGCTTCTTCATCGAAGATCACTCCTGACAAGTACTGATGCAAGTACAGACAATGGGCTCCAGCGCCCACCGCCCCCGATGCTACGCCCGGAGGGTTCCCCCCGTGCACCGGGGTGGGGTTATGTCGCGGGCCCCCGGCGGTCGAGCCCCGCACCCGGCCGGCCGAGCCCCGCACCCGGCTGGTCGAGTAGTGCCCTGTTGTTCCGCTGGTCGAGTAGTGCCCGGCGAGGAACGAGCCGGGCACGTGTCGAGACCCCGACCAAGTTCCCGGGGACCCTCACCGGATCTCGACACGCCTCCTCGTTCCTCGTCGGCTACTCGATCAGCGGATGGGGAGTCCCGCTGGTCGAGTAGTGCCCGGCGAGGAACGAGCCGGGCACATGTCGAGACCTCGACCAAGTTCCCGTGGACTCTCACTGGATCTCGACACGCCTCCTCGTTCCTCGTCGGCTACTCGATCAGCGGATGGGGAGTCCCGCTGTTCGAGTAGTGCCCTGCGAGGAACGAGCCGGGCACGTGTCGAGACCCCCGGACAAGTTCCCGGGGACCCTCACCGGATCTCGACACGCCTCCTCGTTCCTCGTCGGCTACTCGATCAGCGGATGGGGCTCCTCGCGGTCTACTCGATCAGCGGTTGTGTGGTCCCGCTGGCCGAACCGAGCCAGCGTGGCTCATTCGGGTTCAGGCAGGTCGCTGCGGTAGTCGCCGGTCAGTTCGTCGACGGCGGCCCCGACGGTTGGTGCGAGGCGGTCGGGACCGAACCGGGACTCGAGGCCGTAGTGGCGGAGTTGGTCGCGGACGGGGTGCTTGAGTTCGGCGATGATGAAGGTGATCCCGCGGGCGGACAGGTAGTCGTCGAGCTCGATGAGTTCCTCGACGGCGGTGGTGTCGATGCGGGTGATCGGCTCGGCGGCGAGGATCACGGCCCGGAGCTGCCCGGGGGTGGACTGGACGACGTCGCGGACGAAGTCGTCGAAGAGGCTGCCGTTGGCGAAGAACAGGGGGGCGTCGAAGCGGACGATCGCGACGCCGGGGACGCGCCGAGCCGTGGGGTTGCGGCGCAGGTCGTGGTAGCCACGCAGGCCCGGGGCGCGGCCGAGTTCGGTGCGGTAGGGCCGCCGGGCCTGGTTGACGAAGGCGATGAGCGACAGCCCGATGGCCACGAGGATGCCCTGGAGCACCCCGAGGCCGACGACGCCTGCCGTGGCGACAAGCGACAACGCACCCTCGAGCGGGTCCATCCGCAGCAGACGGACCAGCCCCCGCACGTCGACGAGCGATGCCGCCGCCACGATGACCACGGCCGCCAGGGACGCCCTGGCCAGGTGGACGGTGACCCCTGGCACGAGGAACATGAATGCGACGAGCATCAGTGCGCCGACGACGGCGGCGAGCTGGGTGCGGGCGCCCGCCTGCTCGGCGACCGGCGTGCGGGAGGCGGACGCGGAGATCGGGAAGCCGCCGAACAGACCCCCGGCGACGTTGGCGACGCCGATCGCGCGCATCTCGGCGTCGGTGCCGACCGACTCACCCCGCCGCGCAGCGAACGTGCGCGACAGGACGCTGGTGTCGGCCAGCGCGATCAGCGCGATCCCGAGCGCGGGCAGGCCGAGGGCGACGACGTCGGACCACCCGATACCGGCGAGGGCAGGCGCCGGGAAGGCCCGCGGCATCGCCCCCACCACCGCCAGCTGGTCGGACCAGCCCAGCGCCGCGACGGCGACCATCGAGCCGGCCACGGCCAGGAACACCCCCAGCGCCTTCCTCCGGATGACGGCGGCGGCGACGATGACGGCCAGGCAGCCGAGGCCGATCACCGCGGACGGCCAGTGCAGGGCCCCGGCGAGGAGGAGGCGGCAGAAAGCGGCGAGATCGGCCAGCGGCGAGCCGTCGTCCGCCCTGATCCCGACGAGCACGGGCGCCTGGCTGATGATCACGACGATCGCGATGCCGTTCAGGTATCCGACCCGGATCGGCCTGGACAGCAGGTCCGCGAGGAACCCGATCCTGGTCAGGCCGGCGGCGATCAGGACTGCGCCGACGAGGACGCCGAGCAGGCCGGCCAGCGCCACCGCCCGTTCGGTGCTGCCCGCCGCCAGGGGCAGCACCGTCGCGGCGATGATGGGCGCAAGGGCCGAGTCGGGGCCGAGGACGAGCACGCGCGACGGACCCACCACCGCATAGACGAGCAGCGGGACGATCGTCGCGAACAGGCCGGTGTGGGCGGGCAGGCCGGCCGCCTGGGCGTAACCCATGCCCGCGGGGATCAGGACCGCGGTGAGCACGACGCCGGCGAGCAGGTCGTGGCGCAGCCAGGCGCGACGGTAGCCGGCCAGCATGCCGAGCCCCGGCAGCCACTTCGCGACGGCGCCGGCTCGGCCGGCCTCGGGGGTCGTCATGGGCTGATGCGGGCTAGTTCATCGACCACGACTTGCGCGACAGCGTGAAGGAGTGGCCCGTGGTCAGGTCGCGGCAGGTCATGCCCGTGTTCTCGCTCAGGCACTGGATGTTGCCGTTGGTGACCGAGGCGCCATAGGCCAGCACCGTGACGCCGGGCCCGCCCCAGAAGTCGCCGGCGCACAGCCATTTCGGATGCTCCCCGACGTCGAGGGAGATGACGTTGTCGCCGGAGCCTGCACCCTGGCAGTCGGGGGCATCGGCGGGGCGGGCGTAGCTGTGGTCGGCGATCTGGCAGGCGACCGTCTCCGGCAGCCTGCCGGTTTCGGTGACGTCCTCGGCCGCGTAGATGCAGGCGATGTTCCCGCTCGGGCTCACCCAGTGCACCAGCGACGACGGGCCCAGCGTCGACGTCGACGTCGACGAAGCCCCGGGTGTGCTGCTCGTCGCCGGTGGGGTTCGGCCGGGCAGGTGCGCGGGCGGCGACGACGTCGTGGGTGCCGCCGTCGACGCCGGCCCGGTGGCGCTGGTCGTCGGCCTGGGTGCGGACGTCGCAGGCATCACCCCGACGGGCACGCAGCCCGCCACCAGCACCAGCAGCCCCGCCGCGGCCGACCACCTCACGTCGGTCAGCCCCTGGCCTTGTCTGCGGCGATGACCTGACGCATGCCCTCGATGGCGACCGGGATCAGGTTGGTGACGTGCGTGGCGGCCTTCTCCTCGTCGGTCATGGGGGTGAAGTCGTGGTGGCCCATCACCATCATCACGCCGCCGGCCCGCACGCGCCGGGTGGAGGCGACGAGGAACAGCGCCGCGCACTCCATCTCCGAGACGAGGCAGCCGCCGCGCACCCACGCCTCCCAGCGCTGGTGCAGGCGGGACGCGACCGGCATCGAGTCGGGGGAGTGCTGCCCGTAGAACGAGTCCTTCGACTGCGACACGCCGACGTGGTACTTCCTGCCGAGCTTCTGCGACGCCGCGACAAGGCCGTTCACGATGTCCAGGTGTGCGACGGCCGGGAATTCGACGGGCAGGTAGTGCAGGCCGGTGCCCTCGTCGCGGATGGCGGCGCTGATGACGGCGACGTCGCCGGGCTTCGTCTCGGGTTGCATCGCGCCCGACGTGCCGACGCGGATGAACGTGTCGGCGCCCACGTGGATCAGTTCCTCCACCGCGATCGCCGCGCTGGGGCCGCCCATGCCCGTGGACGTCACGGCGACGGGCACACCGTCGAGTTCGCCTGCCCAGGTGACGTGCTCCCGGTTGGAGGCGACGAATCGGGGGTTCTCGAAGTGCTGGGCGATGGTTTCGCACCGGCCCGGGTCGCCCGGCAGGAAGACGTATCGCCCGATGTCGCCCTTCGACAGATGGATGTGGTACTCGTACCCTTCTGAATACGCCATTGCTGCTCCTTCGTCGGTGCCAATGCTGAGACCACCAACGCTAGTCCCTGCCACCGACAGTCGCAGGGGGAACGCACGCCGACCCCCCGGCCCCGGCGTGTGACAAATCGACGCGACACGCCGCGTTTGTGCTCTGCAGGGCACGGGAAGGCGTTCCCGCGTCGATTTGTCACGCGGCGGTTCCGAACCGGCCGCCGGTTGCAGGCGCGTCGGGCCGGAGGCCTGCCCCGGTCGGGTTGGTTCGCGATGCCCGGATAGGGTGGGGCCATGTCAGCAGAGCCGCTGGAGATCCACATCGTCGCGGACTCCTCGGGGGAGTCCGCCGTCCGCATCGCCCGGGCCGCCGTCGCGCAGTTTCCCGGGCAGGACTTCAAGTTCATCCGGCACCGCCGAATGACGTCGAGGCAGACGGTGCATGACGCCCTGTCATCCCTCTCCGACCGGGGCAATCGGCGCGCCGCCGTCCTGTTCACCCTTGTGGAGGAGGAGTTGGTGGCGCTGGTGCAGGAGATCTGCGACGACCTCGGCGTCCCCTGCGTCGACCTCATGACCCCGACGGTGCACGCCATCGAGGCCGCCTCCGGCGAGGAGGCCGACCAGGTTGCCAGGCGTCCGGTCGGCGTGGAGGCCGACTACTTCACCCGCGTCTCCGCCATCGACTTCGCCGTCCGCAACGACGACGGCTCCGCTCCCGGTGCGCTGCGGGAGGCCGACATCGTGCTGGTCGGGGCGTCGCGGTCCGGCAAGACGCCGCTGTCGATGTATCTCGGCTACCTCGGCTACCGCACCGCCAACGTGCCCCTGGTGCCGGGCATCCCGCCGCCGTCCGAACTGCGCACCGTCGACAAGTGGCGGATCGTCGGCCTGACCATGGAGGCGGAGCAGTTGCAGCGGATCCGCGGCCAGCGCGTGCGCACCATGGGCGGCTTCGGCACCCGCGACGGTTACGCCGACCTCGCGAAGATCTACGACGAACTGGACGAGATCGGCCGCATCCAGGCATCCCTCGGCTGCCCGATCGTCGACACCACCGGCATCGCGCTGGAGGAGTCCGCCTCGCGCATCATCGACATCGTCGCCCGCCGGGCGCTGCGCTCCGGCAGTGCCCTGCGTCCGCCTGCCGGCATCAGCTCCAACTCCCTCAAGGGCGCACCCCCCGCCTGAACGGACCCGACCGTCACGTGGGCCCGACGCGCCCGGAGATCCGTTGGTCGAGTAGTGCGCGGCGAGGAACGAGCCGGGCACGTGTCGAGACCTCGGCCAAGTTCCCGGGGACGTTCACCGGATCTCGACACGCCTCCTCGTTCCTCGTCGGCTACTCGATCAGCGGTTGTGGGGTTCCGCTGGTCGAGTAGTGCGCGGCGAGGAACGAGCCGGGCACGTGTCGAGACCTCGGCCAGGTCCCCGGGAACCGTCACCGGATCTCGACACGGCCGCTCGTTCCTCGTCGGCTACTCGATCAGCGGATGGGGCGCCTCGCGGTCTACTCGATCAGCGGCCCGTATTCCCGCTGGTCGAGTAGTGCCCTGTTGTTCCGCTGGTCGAGTAGTGCCCCGCGAGGAACGAGCTGGGCACGTGTCGAGACCTCGGCCAGGTCTCCGGGGACTGTCACCGGATCTCGACACGCCTCCTCGTTCCTCGCGGCCTACTCGATCAGCGGATGGGGCGCCTCGTCGGCTACTTGATCGGCGGTTGTGTGGTTCCGCTGGTCGAGTGGTGCTGTGGTTCCGCTGGTCGAGTAGTGCGCGGCGAGGAACGAGCCGGGCACGTGTCGAGACCTCGGCCAAGTCCTCAGGGACCCTCACCGGATCTCGACACGCCTCCTCGTTCCCTTCGACCATGCTTCGCTCGTTCCTCGCTCGCAGCTCAGGGACCGCCTCGTCGGCTACTCGATCAGCGGATGGGGCGCCTCGTCGGCTACTTGATCGGCGGTTGTGTGGTTCCGCTGGTCGAGTAGTGCCTCCTCGTTCATTGTGTACGCGGCGCATGTGCAACGCATGGGTGCATGTGATACGCATGTACAATTGTGACATGACGATGATCCAGATCAGGAACGTGCCGGAGGACGTGCACCGCCGGCTGAAGATCCGTGCCGCGCAGTTGGGTGTGTCGCTGTCCGACCTCGCCCTGGCGGAACTGAACCGGTCTCTGGAGCGACCCACCCGTGCGGAACTGCTGGAGCGGGTGGCGGCGAGGTCGGTCGTCCTGGATGGGCCCTCTTCCGCGGACCTGGTGGCGAAGGGGCGTGAGGGGCGTTGATCGTCCTCGATGCATCGGCCGCTGTCGAGTGGCTGCTGGTGCGGCCGGGGCATGCGAAGGTCGTGGCGCAGATCGCGGACCCGGACGTCGGCCTTCACGCACCCAGCTTCATCAACGTGGAGGTGATGTCGGCACTGCGGGGCCTGTGCCTGGGAGGAGGGCTGGGCGCGGATCGGGCCGTCGAGGCGCTCGCGGACCTTGCCGACGCCGACATCCAACTCCACGACCCGGCAGCGCTCATCAATCGCGCCTGGCAGCTGCGCCACAACTGCTCCTCCTATGACGCCGTCTACGTGGCGCTGGCGGAGGCCCTCGACGCGACGCTGCTCACGGCCGACGCCCGCCTCGCCCGTGCCGTCGACGGCATCGTCGGCTGCGTCGTCGTGGCGTGACACGCGAGCACCCCACCCCCGCTGGTCGAGACCGGCAATGGTCCCTGCCGATTCCCTGCCGATTCGCGGGAGGTTTCGACCAGTCGGCGGGCTCCTTCGTCGCGCGCCGACGCTCAACCGGCGTGAACGACGGTCGAGACCCCCACGCGCCGCGAAGCCCGCACACCCGAACGTCGGCGGCCGGTCTTGAGTCGTCTCAACGGACGTTCCGGGGTGGCGGGGCCCTATTGCCCACCCTGATGGCGTGGTGATTTGGCGTCCGGCTAGTGTGGGCGCCGAGACGAAGCAGTTCTCGAAGCAGGGCAAGTCGAAGGAGATTTCCCATCATGGGTGAAGTTCGCTACATCTACGATCTCGCTGATGGCGACGCCAGCATGAAGCCGCTGTTGGGCGGCAAGGGTGCGGGCGTGGCCGAGATGTTCCGGCTGGGTGTGCCGGTTCCGGACGCGTTCACCGTCACGACGACGGCGTGCATCGACACCACCAAGCGTGGCGGCGAGTGGCCCGACGGCCTGGCCGGCGAGATCGACGAGGCGCTGGCGCGTCTTGAGGAGCGCACGGGCAGGACGCTCGGCGGCACGGAGAAGCCGCTGCTGGTGTCGGTGCGTTCGGGGGCCGTCGTGTCGATGCCCGGCATGATGGACACCATCCTGAACCTGGGCATCTCGGACGAGTCGGTTGGCGCCGTCGCCGCCGAGTCGGGCAATGAGCGGTTCGCCTGGGACTGCTACCGCCGTTTCATCCAGATGTACGGCGAGGTCGTGGAGAACGTCCCGCACTACCTGTACGAGGATGCGCTGACGGAGATGAAGGCGGACCGCGGGGTCGAGGGCGACACCGACCTGACCGCCGAGGATCTGAAGGAGCTGGTCGGCATCTTCAAGGACATCTCGATCGAGCAGCTGGGCGGCGAGTGGACGTCCGACCCGCGTGAGCAGCTGCATCGCGCCGTCGATGCCGTGTTCCGCTCGTGGGGCAACCCGCGCGCGGAGGTCTACCGCAGGGCCAACAACATCTCGTCGTCGCTGGGCACCGCCGTCAACGTCATGCAGATGGTGTTCGGCAACCGCGGCGACACGTCGGCCACCGGCGTCTGCTTCACCCGCAACCCGTCCACGGGCGAGAAGGCCCTCTACGGCGAGTTCCTCGTGAACGCGCAGGGCGAGGACGTCGTCGCCGGCATCCGCACGCCGCGGCCGCTGGAGGAGATGGAGGAGCTGCTGCCCGAGGCCTACGCCGAGCTCATCGACACGATGCACAAGATGGAGGCCCATTACAAGGACATGCAGGACATGGAGTTCACCATCGAGAATGGGAAGCTCTTCATGCTGCAGACCCGCAACGGCAAGCGCACGGCAGCGGCCGCGCTGAAGGTTGCCTCCGACCTGGTCGACGAGGGCGTCCTCACCAGGCACGAGGCGCTGGGGCGCATCGAGCCCTCCCAGCTGGATCAGCTGCTGCACCCCGCCATCGACCCGGAGCACGGCAAGACCCCCATCACCAACGGCCTGCCGGCATCGCCGGGTGCCGCCGTCGGTGAGATCGTGTTCGACGCCGACACCGCCGCCGCGCGCGGCGAGAAGGGCGACGCCGTCGTCCTGGTCCGCTACGAGACCACCCCCGACGACATCCACGGCGTCATCGTCGCGCAGGGCATCCTGACCGCGCACGGCGGCATGACGTCGCACGCGGCGGTCGTGGCGCGTGGCATGGGCAAGCCGTGCGTGGCGGGCGCGGGCGGCATCCGGATCGACCTGGTCGGCAAGACCCTCACGGTCGGCGAGCGCGTGCTGAAGGAGGGTGACGTCATCACCCTCGACGGCACCACCGGCGACGTCTACGGCGAGGCCCTCGACCTCATCCCGCCGCAGATCAACGAGGACTTCAAGCGCGTCGTCGCCTGGGCCGACGACGTGCGTCGCCTCGGCGTGCGCGCCAACGCGGACAACTTCGACGACGCCACCAACGCCCGCGAGCTGGGTGCGGAGGGCATCGGCCTTTGCCGCACCGAGCACATGTTCATGGCAGTCGACCGCCTGCCTGCCGTCCGCAAGATGATCCTGGCCGAGACCCCCGACGCCCGCGCCGAGGCGCTGGCCGAGATCCTGCCGATGCAGCAGGTGGACTTCGAGGGCATCTTCACCGCCATGAAGGGCCTGCCGGTGACGGTGCGCCTGCTCGATCCGCCGCTGCACGAGTTCCTGCCGAACCTGACCGAGCAGTCGCTGCTGGTGCAGCGCCTGGAGCACGAGAACGCGGATGCGGCCGACGTCGCCGCCGCGCGGGAGACCCTCGGCCAGGTGAAGCGCCTGCACGAGCAGAACCCGATGCTCGGCACCCGCGGCGTGCGCCTTGCGATGCTGTACCCGGAGATCCCGGACATGCAGGCTCGCGCCATCATCCGTGCCGCGCTGGCGGTGCTGGAGCGCGAGGGCGAGACGGTGGGCGTGGAGATCATGATCCCGCTCGTCGCCTACACCCAGGAGCTGGAGGCGCAGCGCGCCATCGTCGACAAGGCCGTGAAGGAGGAGCTGGCCGCGGCGGGCAAGGAACTCGACTACACGATCGGCACCATGATCGAGCTGCCCCGGGCGGCGCTGATCGCGAACAAGATCGCCGAGCACGCCGACTTCTTCAGCTTCGGCACCAACGACCTCACCCAGACCGCCGTCGGCATCTCCCGCGACGACGCCGAGAACGGCTTCCTCACCTCCTACCTGATGGACCACGTGCTCGAGCGCAACCCGTTCGAGTCGCTCGACATCGAGGGCGTGGGCCAGCTGGTGGAGATGGGTGTGGCGAAGGGCCGCGGCACGAAGTCGCACCTGAAGACCGGTGTCTGTGGCGAGCACGGCGGTGACCCGGACTCGATCGAGTTCTTCAACGCCGTCGGCCTGAACTACGTGTCCTGCTCGCCGTTCCGCGTCCCGATCGCCCGCTTCGCGGCCGCGAAGGCGGTGCTGAAGCAGCGGAAGTAGTAGGTCCCCGTCCGCTGATCGAGTAGCCGACGAGGAACGAGGAGGCGTGTTCCCCGCTGATCGAGTAGCCGACGAGGAACGAGGAGGCGTGTCGAGATCCGGTGAGGGTTCCCAGGGACCTGGCCGAGGTCTCGACACGTGCCCGGCTCCTTCGTCGCGGGGCACTACTCGACCAGCGGAACCCGGGATCCGCTGATCGAGTAGCCGACGAGGTACGAGGAGGCGTGTCGAGATCTGGTGAGGGTTCCCGGGGACTTGGTCGGGGTCTCGACACGTGCCCGGCTCCTTCGTCGCGGGGCACTACTCGACCAGCGGGAACACAGCACCTTCGTCGCGGGGCACTACTCGACCAGCGGGAACACAGCTCCTTCGTCGCGGGGCACTACTCGACCAGCGGAACTCCCCCATCCGCTGATCGAGTAGCCGACGAGGTACGAGGAGGCGTGTCGAGATCCGGTGACGGTCCGCGGGGACCTGGCCGGGGTCTCGACCGTCGCTCGCTGGCGCTCGCTGGCTCGACCGGCGGATCCCCCATCCGCTGGTCGAGCCAGTGCCCGGCGAGGAACGAGCCCGGCACGTCGGTCGAGACCTGGTGAGGGCCGGCGGGGACTCGTGGGTGGTCTCGGCCGTCGCTCGCTGGCTCGGAACTGCCCAGGTACCCCGTCCAAGGCCCAGGAGTGTCAGATTGGATACCCTGCTAATCTGCCAAGGATTGCGGAGCGCAGAAGACCGTGGTGGATTCGACGGCTATTGACGGGTTGTTGCGGAGCGAACGTACCTGGTGGACCGGCCGGCGCCCAGCTTCCGCAGCTGTGTGCCCTCCAGGTCGGTGAGTACCCGTTGCGCGGTGCCTCGTGAGACGCCGGTGAGTTCGATGAGGTCTCCGGTGGTGACGGCGTCATGTGCGTCGGCCCACGCCAGGGCGACTTTGCCGAGCATGTCGGCGTCGGTGGTTGCGTGTTGGAGGAATGCTGCCCCGGGGGCGTTCCTGGCGAGCAACGCGCTCTGCCAGACAGGGCGCCCGAGCAGCCACTGCCCCTTGTAGGGACGGATGAGGGGTTCTGCCATGAAGGAGCATTGGGCTGCCGCGCTGATGGCGGTCTCCGCCGAGCGTCGGTCGCTCTGCAGGGCCGTGGCGACCATGTCCAGTGACGCCCATGGATTGTGCAGGAGGAGATCGAGCAGGATGGCGATCCTGGCGTCTCGCTGCCGCTCGACCGGTCGGATGTTCCGGACCAGGTCCAGGATCGGGAGCACCGGCTCCCCTCCGACGAGCTCGCAGGTCACGCATGGCCCGGCGTCCTCGCGGATGGTGGGCGGGCGGTGGCCCATGGTGATCATGCTCTGGTACATGCGGTCGACGCCGAGGCCCTGCTTCTCAACCAGATGGAGGGCGCGGAACAGGTCGGCGAGTGCTGGGTACCGCGCGTAGCGGTTGCTGAGTACGGTGTCCTCGGTCACACCGCCCTGGAAGCCCCCGGGGCTGCGGACGATGAGTGTGCTGTCGAGTTCGATCCACCGGACTTCGGTGGGCTCGCTGCGGTTCCAGTCGCGATGGATGAGCCCGTTGAGCACGGCCTCGCGCACGGCCGGGAGCGGCACCTGCCGCAGGGGTTGGCCGGCGAAGCCTTCGATTCGCAGTGTGATGGGGTTGGCCAGGTCCAGGGCTGTCTCGATGAAGTCGAGCTGCTCAAGGAGGGACATGAAACCGGGTGGTTCGACGAGGTTGACGACGTCCCCGCCGTGGACATCGAGGACAGTGAGCTCGAGGAGCGACCTGCCGGCCGATGTGAGGAGGAGCTTCCCTGCTTGGGTGAGGCGCCCATCGCCACGGAGGGCGCCGGTTTGGAGCAGCATGTCACGGGTGGTGGCGGTGGAATCGGGTTGGAGGTACCTGCGGGCGATCGAGATGGCGCCGGGGGTGATGTCGGTCGCGGATGATGTGGATGCGGTGGCCATCGGATCGATGGCGAGTGCGCGGGACCGGTGCTGCCACCATTCGGCCCGGTCCACGGGGGTGCAGTTGTCGCCGACTCGCCATCGAAGTCTCCCCGAGGTGTCCTCGACGGGTTCCCGTGCTTCTGCTACGTAGAGGGCGAGGATGCGTTGGCCGGCGACGAAGTGCTCGACGATGTCTGGCGCCACGTCGACGGCGCGGTAGATGCGGTTTCGCAACCAGTCGATGTCGAGTTCCGTGCCCAGAATCTGCCCGGTCCTGTCCTCGACTCCGAGGATGAGGGCCCCGCCGGTTGGCGAGTTGGCCAGGCAGGCAACCTCATCGGCCAGTTTCGTGGCCGCTTCCTGGTTCTCCGGCAGGCCTGGCTCCAGCTGGTTTCCTCGTCGACGTCCTGCTTCCTCCTTGAAGTCGATGGAGG
>JBDHZH010000065.1:0-15909 GCA_039811745.1 Arachnia sp. | reverse complement strand
AGGCACCACGGCGGCGGGAATCTCCGACGGCGAGGCCAGCAGGCCGAGCATGATGAACAGCCCGATCTGCGCCAGCCAGCCCAGCGACTCGGTGAAGCCCTCCGTCGTCCGCTGGTGGGGGAGGGCACGGTTGCCAAGCCACAGCCCCGCCGCGTAGGAGGCGAGCAGGCCGGAGGTGTGCAGGACGCCCGCCGTCGCGAAGGCCGTCATGGCGATGGCCAACACCGCCAGCGGATAGAGGCCGGCCGACGGCAGTGAAACCCTGCTGAGCAGGACCTGGCCGATCCGGGCGATGACCAGGCCGACGATCGCCCCGCCGAGCAGCTCGTAAATCCCTTGCCCAACCATCACCAGGGGTGAGCTCTGTGTCCAGGCATCCGAGACGACGACGGAGACGATCACGATCGCCGGGGCGTCGTTGAACCCCGACTCGCCCTCCAGCTGGGCTCGGATGCGCTTCTTGATGGGCAAACGTCTCAGCACCGCGAACGTGGCGGCGGCGTCGGTGGAGGACACCATGCCGCCCAGCAGGATCGCGATCCGCCACTCGACGCCGAGAATCAGCACCGCCAGGGCAGCAGTCACGGCAACGGAAACCACGACGCCCAGCGACGCCAGCAGTCCAGAGCGCAGCACAACCGGTTTCAGGTCGTTCCAGTCGGTCGTGAACCCGCCGTCGATCAGCAGAACAACCAGCATGATCGTGGCCAGGTTGTAGGCGAGGTTGTCGTCGTCGAACCGGATCCCCAGCCCGGACTCGCCGAGCAGCATCCCGATGCCGAGGTACAGCAGCAGGTAGGGCATGCTGCTGCGCGACGAGATGCGGACCGCGGCGACGGCGGCGAGCAGCACAACGCAGACTCCGAGGACAAGCACGTTGAGCTGCTCGGGGGTCATGGTCTGACCGCCTCCGGATGGGCGCGCCGTCCGGTCCGGGTGCCCGGTGGTTCGTGGTCACCGGGCCCGGGCCGGTGGTGCGCGGCCGGGGCAGTCATGCCCCGACCCTATCCCCCGCTCAGGCGGCCACGGGCGCCGCGAACTGGGATTGGTACAGGTTGTAGTAGGCGCCGTGCGCCTGTAGGAGTTCGGCGTGCGAACCCTGCTCGACGATCGCGCCGTCCTCCATGACCAGGATGATGTCGGCGTCCCGGATGGTGGACAGACGGTGGGCGATGACGAACGACGTCCTGCCCGTCCGCAGCGCCGCCATGGCCTGCTGCAGCAGCAGCTCGGTGCGGGTGTCGACGGAGCTGGTGGCCTCGTCGAGGATCAGCAGGGCGGGGTCGGCCAGGAACGCGCGGGCGATGGTGATCAGCTGCTTCTCGCCTGCCGAGACGTTGCTGCCCTCCTCGTCGATGACGGTGTCGTAGCCGTCGGGCAGCGCATGCACGAACCGGTCCACGAACGTGGCCTTGGCCGCGGCGCGGATCTCCTCCTCGGTGGCGTCGGGTCTGCCGTAGGCGATGTTGTCGCGGATCGTGCCGCCGAACAGCCACGTGTCCTGCAACACCATCCCGATCTCGCTGCGGACGTCGCCGCGGGGAACCGAGGCGATGTCGACGCCGTCGAGGGTGATGCGGCCACCGTTCAGGTCGTAGAACCGCATCAGCAGGTTGACCAGCGTCGTCTTGCCGGCGCCGGTGGGGCCGACGATGGCGATGGTCTGGCCGGGCTGCGCCTCGAGGCTCAGGTCCTCGATCAGCGGCTTGTCGGGGGAGTAGGAGAACCGGACGTCCTCGAAGGCGACGTGGCCGTGCACCTCGGGCAGCGTCCCCGTCGGCTCGTCGGTCATCTCGCGGGCATCCAGCAGTTCGAAGACGCGCTCGGCCGAGGCGATGCCGGACTGCAGCAGGTTCGCCATGGACGCCACCTGTGTCAGCGGCTGTGTGAACTGGCGGGAGTACTGGATGAAGGCCTGCACGTCGCCGATGTTCATGGTGCCGTTCGCCACCCGCAGGCCGCCCATGACGGCGATGATGACGTAGTTGAGGTTCCCGACCAGGAACATGATCGGCATCATGATCCCGGAGATGAACTGGGCGCCGAACCCGGCCTCGTACAGTTCCTGGTTGCGCTTGGCGAACTCCGCCTCGACCTCGCGCTGCCTGCCGAACACCTTCACCAGCGAGTGGCCGGTGTAGGCCTCCTCGATGTGGGCGTTCAGCTCACCCGTGGACTTCCAGTTCTGCGCGAACAGCTTCTGCGAGCGCTTGCCGATGACTGCGACGAGCCCCATCGCGACCGGCACGCTCACGAGTGCGATCAGTGCAAGGGTGGGGGAGATCCACACCATCATCACGAGCACGCCGATCACCATCAACAGCGAGTTCAGCAGCTGCGACAGCGTCTGCTGCAGCGTCTGGGAGACATTGTCGATGTCGTTGGTGACGCGGCTCAGGATCTCGCCGCGGGCCTGCTTGTCGAAGTAGGACAGCGGCAGCCGGTCCAGCTTCTCGGACACCATCCGGCGCAGCCGGTAGACGGTGTGCTGCACGGCGTCGTTGAGGATCCAGGCCTGCAGGTAGCTGAGCAGCCCCGAGGCGACATACAGGGCCAGCACGATCAGCAGCACGGAGCCGACGGCGCCGAAGTCGATGCCGTGGCCGGGCGTGAAGTCGAGGCGCTGCAGCATGTCGGCCAGCTGCGTCTGGCCCGAGGCGATCAGCTGCTGGATGACCTGCTCCCTGGTCACCCCGGCGGGCATGTTCTTCCCCATGAAGCCGGCCAGCAGAAGGTCGGTGGCCCGGCCGAGGATCTTCGGTCCCACGACGCTCAGCGTCACCGAGAGGACGCCGAGTGCGATGGCGGTGATCAGGCGGGTCCGCTCGGGGCGGATGGTCCTGAGCAGGCGTCTGAAGGACGCCTTGAAGCTGGCTGCCTTCTCGCCGCTGCCGCCGCCCATGTGGCCGCCGGGGCCACGGCTGGGAGGGGGTGCGTCGGGGCGCTTGTTCGCCTTGACCGGCGTCTCGTTGTTGTCGCTCATGCCGCTTCCTCCGCACTCAACTGGGAATCGACGATCTCCCGGTACGTCTCGCACGTCTCCAGGAGTTCGCCGTGGGTGCCGCGTCCGATGATCTCGCCGTGCTCGAGCACGAGGATCTCGTCGGCGGACTTGATGGTGGTGACACGCTGGGCGACGACCAACACCGCCTTGTCCGCAGTCGTCGGCGTCAGGGCTGCGCGCAGCTTGGCGTCGGTTGCGACGTCGAGGGCGGAGAAGGAGTCGTCGAAGATGTAGATCTCCGGGTCCCTGACCAAGGCTCTCGCGATGGCGAGACGCTGCCGCTGACCGCCGGAGACGTTGGTGCCGCCCTGCGAGATGGCCGACTCGAGCTGGTCCTCGCGCTCGGAGACGAACCCCTTCGCCTGGGCCACCTCGAGCGCGTCCCACAGCGCGTCCTCGTCCGCGTCGGGCCGGCCGTAGCGCAGGTTGCTGACGACCGTGCCCGTGAACAGGTACGGCTTCTGCGGCACCAGACCGATGCGGGCCCAGAGCTCGTCCGGCTCCAGGTCGCGCACGTCGACGCCGTCGACCAGGATGCGGCCGTCGGTGGCGTCGAACAGCCGCGGGATCAGGTTCACCAGCGTCGTCTTGCCGGAGCCGGTGGAGCCGATGACGGCGGTGGTGCGTCCGGGTGCGAGTTCGAAGCTGAGGTTCTTCAGGACCGGTTCCTCGGCGCCGGGGTAGGAGAAGCTGACGTCCTCGAACCGGACGTGGCCCTTCATGTCCCTCACGGCCACCGGATTCCTCGGCGGTGTCACGGACGACTCGGTGGTGAGCACCTCCATGATGCGGTCCGCGCACACCGCGGCACGCGGGGCCATCACGAACAGCATCGTCGTCATCATGACCGAGATGAGGATCTGCATCAGGTAGGACAGGAAGGCGGTCAGCTGGCCGATCTGCAGGTTGCCCGAGTCGATGCGCAGGCCGCCGAACCACATCACGCCGACGGTGGACACGTTCATGACGAGCCCGACGAACGGGAACAGGAACGCCATGAAGCGGCCCACCGTCGTGGTCGTGTCGGTCAGTTCGGTGTTCGCCTTGTCGAAGCGGACCGATTCGTGCGGTTCGCGGACGAAGGCACGCACCACGCGGATGCCGGTGATCTGCTCGCGCAGCACCCGGTTCAGCGTGTCGATCCGCTTCTGCATGACCTCGAACAGGGGCCCCATGTTGATGAGCAGCACGGTGATGCCGATGCCCAGCAACACCACGGCGGCCAGGATGATCCAGCTCAGCCCCGCGTCCTCCCGCAGCGCCATGAAGACGCCACCGACCATCGTGATGGGCGCCCCGATGAGCATGATGCACGTCATCAGCACCAACGTCTGCACCTGTTGCACGTCGTTGGTGGTGCGGGTGATCAGCGACGGCGCACCGAACTGGTTCAACTCCCGGGTGGAGAAGCTGAGCGCCCGCCCGAAGATGGCGGCCCGCACGTCGCGGCCGAACAGCATGGCTGCCCTGGCGCCGAAGTAGACGGCGCCGACCTGGCCGGCGCCCTGCACCACCGACAGCAGCAGCATGACGCCGCCGGTGCTCCAGATGTAGCCGATGTCGCCTGTGACGACGCCCTTGTCGATGATGCGGGCGTTCAGCGTCGGCAGGTACAGGGACATGATGGTGGCCAGGGTCTGGAGGATGACCACCATCAGCAGCAGCAGCCAGTAGGGGCGAAGGTACTGGTTGATCAGCCTCGCCAGTCGTTTGATCATTGTCGGGTCCTTCGTCGTGCGCCGTCGAGGGCGAACCGGGTGATGTCGGGTACGGAATCCGTCGTCTGCCTTCGCATGAAGTGGCCGATGGAAAGGGTCATGAGGAATCTTGCGTAGGAGGCAACGGGGAAGGCGAGCTCCTCCGCATAGCGGCCGAGTGCCTGGTTGAGCCAGGTTTCGAGGTCGACGATACGTTGCCGGTACGACTCGAATGCCACCCGTGTCGGCGCCGACTGCTGTTCGGCCTTGCCCGCGACGGGGTGGATGGCGAGGTGGACCGAGGCCAGGTAGGCGAACACGGTGCGAACGGCGGCGGCGGTGGCCGCCTCCAGGTCGTCGCCGAGGTCCACGGCGTCGAGCAGTTCGTGCAGATGCCGGGGGGACAGGTACTCCTCGTAGGCGGCGGCCAGCAGGTCGGCGAGCGTCGGGAACACCCGGAACAGGGTGCCCTCCGCCACGCCCGCCGCCTCGGCGACGCGACGTGTGGTCAGGTCCGGCCCGTCGGACTCCAGCAGTCGGACCGCCGCGGCGATGATGGCTGCCCTTCGTTCCTTGCGGGGCATGGGTGCGGCTCGGGTCACGGAGCAATGGTAGTGAGTGAGTACTCACTCATCAAGTTCTCGACCAGACGGCTTGGGTGTAGCGCGGACGTCCACAGACGGGCATCCGTGCTACAGCCAAAGGGGTACGCGTGGGATGCAGCCCCACATGCCCGGTCTGGACGGCCGTGACGCCCCGGCATACTTGTCCCAGGAGGTGCCGTGACGATGGCAGAGGACCTTTGTGTGGCCCGGGTTCCGCTGTTCCAGGGGCTGACGCGTGCGGAGCAGGAGCAGGTGGCCGAACTGGCCCGGCCGACGAGGGTCCGGCGCGACGATCAGGTCTACGCCGCCGGTTCCGACGTGTCGCAGCTCATGGTGGTGCATCGCGGCAGTGTCAAGATCTCCCGCATCAGTGCCGACGGGCACGAGCAGATCGTGCGGATCGTCGGGCCGGGCGACTTCGTCGGCGAGTCGGCGTTCCTGACCGGCGCGCGGCCCGATCACTTCGCAACGGCCATGGAGGCCGGCAGCATGTGCGTGTTCCGCCACGAGGACATCCAGCAGTTGGTTTCCCGCTACCCGAGCATCGGTCTCCGGATGCTGCAGACGCTCGGGGGGCGCCTCGCCGACACCGAGGCGAGGCTGGCGTCGCTGATCTCGGGCGACGTGTCGTCGAGGCTGGCCGACTACCTCATGACGCTGCCCGCCCGGCGCGGGCCGGGCGGGCTGACGGTGAGCCTGCCGCTGGCGAAGAAGGACATCGCCTCGCTGCTGGACACGACACCGGAGTCGCTCAGCCGCCAGTTGCGGCGGCTGACCGACTCCGGCATCATCTCGCCCGGTCAGGGCAGGCGCATCGTCATCACCGACGTCGACGCCCTCATGGCGTTGGGGGAGCACTGATCGGAGCCGATAGCTGGGGCGCGGGCAATGGTCCACCATGCTTGGCGCCCCAGCTATCGGTGGCGAGACGTCGGGCGTCTGCGTCGCGGAAGCGGATGAGCCGCATCGCGTTCAGGATGACGGCGAGCACCGAGATCTCATGGATCAGCATGCCGCCTGCCATGTGGACGAAGCCCCACACCACGCCGGTGAGCAGGAACGCGACGGTGGCGAGCGCGATCGTGGTGTTCTGCGCCATGTTCCACAGCGTCGCACGGGCGACGGCGCGGGCCTGGAGCAGCTGATCGAAGCGGTTCCCGACGAGCACGACATCGGCGGTCTCCATGGACACGTCGGTGCCCGCACCCATCGCCAGCCCGATGTCGGAGGCCGCGATCGCCGGGGCGTCGTTCACGCCGTCGCCGATCATCGCGACCACGTGGCCGTCTTCGCGCAGCGCCTGCACCTGGGTCAGCTTGTCCTGGGGGAGCAGGCCGGCGAGCACCATGTCGCCGGGGCGGTCGATGCCCGCCTGGGCAGCGACCGCGGCCGCGGTGTGCTCGTTGTCGCCGGTCAGCATCACGATCCGCTTCACACCCTTGGTGCGCAGCGCCGCCAGGGCGGCGGGCACCTCCGGACGGATGCGGTCGGCGATGGCCAGCAGGCCGGCCAGTTCGTCGTCGATCGTGACGAAGGAGACGGTGTTGCCCTGCTTCTCCAACTCGACGGCGCGCTCCCTGAGCCCGGCGTCGGACTGCGGGCCGTCGGCCAGCAGCCTGGCCGACCCGACCCCGACGCTGCGCACGGCCGCGCCGTCGTCGACGAGCCCGCGGATGCCCGCACCGGACACGACGTCGACACCGGCCGGGGAGGCCGACAGCCCCAGCCCACGGTCACGGGCGGCATCCACGATCGTGCGGCCCAGCGGATGCTCGGAGGCCTGCTCCAGCGAAGCCGCGAGGCGAAGCACGTCGTCGGCGGAGAACCCGTGCGCGGGGATCAGCTCGGTAACCTCGGGACGGCCCTGGGTGATGGTGCCGGTCTTGTCCAGCACGAGCGTGTCGAATCGGGCCAGCCGCTCCAGAGCGTCGCCGCCCTTGATCAGGGCGCCGTGGCGGGCCGCGTTGCCGAGGCCGGCCACCAGCGAGACCGGCGTCGAGATGACCAGCGCGCCCGGGCAGGCGATGACGAGGAACGTCAGCGCGAAGCGGATGTCCCACGTCACAACGAAGGCGATGATCGAGGCCACCACGATCGACGGCGTGTACCAGGCGGCGAACTTGTCCAGCCAGCGCTGCGTGCGCGCCTTGGAGTCCTGCGCCTCCTCGACCAGCTCGATGATCTGGGCGAACGTGGTGTCCTCCCCGACCCGATCGGCCCGCAGCTCCAGGTAGCCGGCCTCCAGCACGGTGCCGGACCACACCTGGTCGCCGACCTGCTTGCTCGCAGGCAGCGGCTCGCCGGTGACGGTGGCTTCGGCCACCGCGCCCGACCCGTGCAGGATCGTGCCGTCGACCGGCACCAGCCCGCCGACCCTGACGATGACCCGTTCCCCGACCTCCACCTCGTCGGCGGGGATCGTGACGGGCTCGCCGTCGCGCACGACCGTGGCCTCCTTCGGGGCCTGGTCGATCAGGTCACGCAGCGACTTGCGGGTCTTCGCCAGCGTCCTGGCCTCCAGCCAGGCGCCGAACGAGAACAGGAACGCCACCACGCCCGCCTCCGTGAACTCCCCGATGATCAGTGCACCGGTGACGGCGATCGTCACGAGGAGGTCGATGCTGAAGACGCGGTTGCGCAACGCCAGCCAGGCGCTGATCGCGATCGGCACCCCGGCGACGACGGCCGCTGCGACGAGCACCCAGTCGCGGCCGGTCGCCGCCCAGGGCTGCCCGACGAGGTGCAGCCCAAACGCGACCAGCAACAGCACGCCGGAGATCCCGGCCGTGCGATGCTTCAACGTGGACATGGTGGTGGCGTTCCTTCCTCTGCTGCTTCCCTCCTTGCTCAGGCGGCAGGCTGCGGGTGCTTGCTGGTCACCGGGTAGCCGAGATCGGTGATGGTCTTGGCGATGTTGCCCTCGCCGACCTGGGTCTCGTCGAAGGTGACCTTCACCTTGTTCGAGTTGAACATGACCGACACGTCGCTGACGCCCGGCATCCTGCCGACGGCGCCCTCGATCTTCTTCACGCAGCTGGGGCAGGTGAACGGTTCGGTGGTGAACTTGGCGATTGCCATGATGACTCCTGACGGGTCTCGGATGGATGACACTGTCATTCCACCTCGAAACCGCCGCGGAGTCCTTGACGTGCGTCAAGCCCCGCTGCCGCTGTTGGGTGCGGGTCTGTTCCGATCGGTGTCGGGGTCGGGGCTCATGGCGCCGTTGTGGTCGCCTTCGTCGTGGGTGTGCGGGTTGGTGCGGGGTCGGGCTTCAAGATCCTTACGCGCCCTGATCCCCGACCCCGACACCGCCCCCGACTCTCCGGCTCTACGCGTTGTTCCGAATGGTCGAGACTGCTCGCCGCTGTTGGGTGCGGTTCTGTTCCGGTCGGTGTCGGGGTCGGGGCTCATGGCGCCGTTGTGGTCGCCTTCGTCGTGGGTGTGCGGGTTGGTGCGGGGTCGGGCTTCAAGATCCTTACGCGCCCTGATCCCCGACCCCGACACCGCCCCCGACTCTCCGGCCTCGTCCGTGGTTCATGTGGATTGAGGGTTGGTTTCGACCGTCGCCCGGCTCGCTGGCGCTCGCGGGGCTGGCTCAACCAACGTTCTGCCCCCGTCGGCCGAGACCCACCCTTCCGCTGGTCGAGCCAGTGCCCGGCGACGACTTGTACTGAGTAGCGGCGCGAGGAACGAGCGCCGCGTGTCGAAGTAAGGAGCCCGGCACGACGGTCGAGACCTCGGCCAAGTCCCTGTGGACTGTCACCGGATCTCGACACGGCCGCTCGTCCCTCGCGGCCTACTCGATCAGCGGTTGTGGGGTTCCGCTGGTCGAGCCAGTGCCCGGCGACGACTTGTACTGAGTAGCGGCGCGAGGAACGAGCGCCGCGTGTCGAAGTAAGGAGCCCGGCACGACGGTCGAGACCTCCGGCGCCGACGCGGGGACCTGTGCTCAGCCCTGGGGGCGGAGGAGCGGGTAGAGGATCGTCTCGCGGATGCCGGCGTTCGTGAAGAGCATGACGAGACGGTCGACGCCGAGCCCCATGCCGCCCATCGGCGGAACGCCGTATTCGAGGGCCTCCAGGAAGTCCTCGTCGAGTTGCATGGCCTCGAGGTCGCCGGCGGCGGCGCGCAGCGACTGATCCGTCAGGACCTCCCGCTGGACGACGGGGTCGATCAGTTCGGTGAAGCCGGTGCCGCGCTCCATGCCGCCGATGATCAGGTCCCAGGCCTCCACCTTGCCGGCGTCGCTGCGATGCGGGCGTGCCAGGGGCTGGGCGATGGACGGGTAGTCGTAGACGAACGTCGGCTGGATGAGGTCCGGCTCGACGAGCTCCGCGAACAGGTCCATGGCCAGCTTGTCGGCACCCCACTTCGGGTCGTACTCGACGGCGTGGGCGTCGGCCAGGCGCTGGAGGTCGGCCAACGAGGTGTCGATCGTGACCTCCTCGCCGACCTTCTCGGACAGCGTCGGGAACATGGACAGCCACGGCCAGTCGCCGTCGAGGTCGATCACGCCCTTCGGGGTCTCGATGCGACGCGACCCGATCGCGTCGGCGGCATCGAGGACGATGTCGCGGGTGAGCGCGGCGATGGTGCGCTGGTCGCCCCAGCTCTGGTAGGCCTCCAGCATGGTGAACTCGGCGGAGTGGGACGAGTCGATGCCCTCGTTGCGGAACACGCGGCCCATCTCGTAGACGCGGTCGGCGCCGCCGACCATGGTGCGCTTCAGGTGCAGTTCGAGGGCGATCCGGAGGCTCATGTCCTGGTTGAACGCGTTCAGGTGCGTCCTGAACGGACGGGCGGTGGCGCCGCCGTGCACCAGCTGCAGCTGCGGCGTCTCCACCTCAAGGTAGCCCTGGCGGTGCAGCGTCTCACGGATGGAGCGGGTGATCAGCGCCCGCGAACGGAGAATCTGACGGGCCTCGTCCCGCGCGATCAGGTCCACGTAGCGACGGCGCACCCTCGCCTCGTCGGACAACTCCTTGTGCAGGGCGGGCAGGGGACGCAGCGCCTTGTTGGCCATGCGCCACTTCGAGGCCATGACGGACAGTTCGCCGCGCTTGGACGAGATGACCCGGCCCATGATCCAGACGTGGTCGCCGAGGTCGACGTCGTGCTTCCAGGCGTCGAGCCCCTCCTGCCCGACCTCGGCCAGCGACAGCATCACCTGCAGGCGTTCGCCGTTGTCGTCGATGGAGAAGCCGTCCTGCAGGGTGGCGAAACACAGCTTGCCGGTGTTGCGGATGAACACGACTCGCCCGCCGACCGTGACCACGTCGTCGGTCTCCTCGCCGGCCGCCAGATGCCCCCATCCGGAACGCACCTCGGACAGGGTGTGGGTACGGGACAGGTCGGGCGGGTACGGCTGGTGGCCCTCGGACAGGAGCCGGGCGCGCTTCTCCTTGCGGATCGCCGTCTGCTCGGAGTCGCTGCCTTGGGTCGGGGTCGCTTCGGTCACGGGCCGCATCCTACCGGCTGACCCGGGCACGGCGAGTCGGCGTCAGGAGGTGGCGCTCGCGCTCGGCGACGCCTGCGGCGGCGACACCGAGTCCGACGGCGCGGGGGAGGGCGGCACGCAGACGGTGCCAGTTGAGGTCTCCACCTGCGGCAGCGGCGACTCCCCGTTGCCGGCGAACTCCGAGCCCACGAGCACGTCGACGGTGCCGTCGACCCGCTCGTCGTACTCGACGGTGGCGTCCTTGAAGTAGGAGGCGACGAGCTGGACGGCCGGGTCGTCCGTCTTGTTGCCGCGGATCACGGTGCCCTTGATCCGCTCATCGGTGTTGCCGGTGCGGACGACGACGAAGCCGGCGGCCTCCAGACGTTGCGCCTGTCGGGTCGCGAGGCCGCTGGTGAAGCCGCCGTTGTAGACGCGGAGGTGCACGTTGGCAGGGGTCACCACCTCGACGGTCTCGGTCACGCAGGGCGTCGGTTCAGGGGTGGGAAGCGGCGCCGTGAGGTTCCGCCAGCCCCAGGACGCGCCCCACACCAGGAACGCGAGCAGCCCCAGGAGAAGGACCGGGGTGGCTACTAGTCGGAAGATGCGCATTGCGTGGCTCAGCCTCGTCTCTGATGGGTCACGTGCCCGTCAGCCTAGTCTGTGAGCTCAAGAATCCTGGCGTGCAGGGTCTGGCGCTGCTGCAGGGCCGCGCGCAGGGCCCGGTGAAGCCCGTCCTCCAGGTACAGGTCCCCCCGGTAGCTCACCACGTGGGCGAACAGGTCGCCGTAGAAGGTGGAGTCCTCCTCCAGCAGGGTCTCGAGGTCGAGCGTCCGCTTCGTCGTCACGAGTTCATCCAGCCGGACCTGCACGGGTGCGATCGCGGCCCACTGCCGCTGACTGTATCCGTGGTCCCGGTATGGCCTGCCCTCGCCGACTCGCTTGAAAATCACGCTCGGCATTCTAGCCCGCTTGCCAAAACGCCGGGGCGGGCCGCGCCCATGTGGCACGCTTTGAGCGTGACCGAAGCGACTTTCGACGAGGAACTCCGCCAGCGCATCCGGGAGGGCTACGCGTTCGAGGGGGACGCCGTCCAGCTGGGCGTCCTCTACGACGGCGTGCCCGTTGCGGATGCCCCGATCAGGATCCCGGTGTCGATGTTCAACCGGCACGGCCTCGTCGCCGGCGCGACGGGCACCGGAAAGACGGTGACGCTACAGGTCATGACCGAGGCGCTCAGCAAGGCGGGCGTGCCGGTGTTCGCCGCCGACATCAAGGGTGACCTGTCGGGGCTCGCCAGCCCGGGCACGTCAAGCGAGAAGCTGCTGGCGCGCGTCGCCAAGCAGGGCCAGCCGTGGCAGCCGGCACCGTTCCCCTGCGAGTTCTTCGCGCTCGGAGGGCAGGGGATCGGGGTGCCGGTGCGGGCGTCGATCAGTTCCTTCGGGCCGATCCTGCTGTCCAAGGTGCTGGGGCTGAACCAGGTGCAGGAGTCCTCGCTCGGCCTGGTCTTCTACTACGCCGACCGCGCGGGCCTGCCGCTGCTGGACCTGAAGGATCTGACCGCGCTGTTGCGCTACCTCATCTCCGACGAGGGCAAGGCTGAGCTGAAGGGCATCGGCGGCGTGTCGGTCGCCACCGCCGGCGTCATCCTGCGGAACCTCGTCACGCTGTCCGAGCAGGGCGGCGACGTGTTCTTCGGCGAGCCCGAGTTCGAGCCCTCCGACCTGCTGCGGGTCGCCCAGGACGGCCGCGGCGTCGTCTCCCTGCTGGAACTGCCCGACCTGGCAAGCAGACCCGCGATCTTCTCCACCTTCCTGATGTGGCTGCTCGCCGACCTGTATTCCACCCTCCCCGAGGTCGGGGACCTCGACAAGCCCAAGCTCGTGTTCTTCTTCGACGAGGCGCACCTGTTGTTCAACGGCGCCAGCAAGGCGTTCCTCGATTCCATCACGCAGACGGTCCGGCTGATCCGCTCCAAGGGCGTCGGCATCTTCTTCGTCACCCAGACGCCGAAGGACGTGCCCGGAGACGTGCTCGCCCAGCTCGGCAGCCGCGTCCAGCACCAACTGCGCGCCCACACCCCCGACGACGCCAAGGCGCTGAGGGCCACCGTCTCGACGTTCCCGACGTCCACCTACGACCTGGCCGAGGTGCTGCAGCAACTCGGCATCGGTGAGGCCGTCGTCACGGTCATGGACCCCGACGGCGTGCCCACGCCCGTGGCCCGCACCAGGATCTGGGCGCCCGAATCGGCAATGTCCCCGACGGACCCGGATGCGCTGCGCTTCGGCGTGGCGCAGTCGGTGCTGATGGCCCGATACGGGGCCGCCTTCGACCGCGACTCCGCCTACGAGATGCTGGCCCGCAAACTCCAGGCAGGGGCCGATGCGGCGGCGGCCGAGGCGCGGGCGGCCCAGGCAGCCGAGGCGGAGAGGGCCCGGCAGGCCGACCTTGAGGCGCAGCGGCGCCGCGAGGCCCCGGCACCCCGCCCGCGGGCGACGACCACCCGGGCCCCGAAACCGGAGCCGAGCATCGTCGAACAGGTCGCCCAGTCGTCGGCGTTCAAGCAGTTCATGCGGACCGCCGCCAGCGAGATCGCCCGCGGCCTGTTCGGCACCGGCCGCCGCCGATAATCCGGTGGCGGCCGGTACCTGGTGATGGTCCCTGCCCGGCCGCGGGAGGTTTCGACCAGTCGGCGGGCTCCTTCGTCGCGCGCCGACGCTCAACCAGCGATCTCCGCTGGTCGAGCCTGTTCCCCCGGTGGTCGAGCCAGTCGCCCGCGAGGAACGAGCGGGCGACGTCGGTCGAGACCTGGTGAGGGTTCCTGCGGGCCCGCGGGAGGTTTCGACCAGTCGGCGGGCTCCTTCGTCGCGCGCCGACGCTCAACCAGCGATCTCCGCTGGTCGAGCCTGTTCCCCCGGTGGTCGAGCCAGTCGCCCGCGAGGAACGAGCGGGCGACGTCGGTCGAGACCTGGTGAGGGTTCCTGCGGGCCCGCGGGAGGTTTCGACCAGTCGGCGGGCTCCTTCGTCGCGCGCCGACGCTCAACCAGCGGAACGCACCCTCCGGTTGTCGCGCCAGCGAGCGACGGTCGAGACTCTTGGCCTACTTCATGGTCCCCTGCTGGACGGAGCCCTGCAGCTGGCGCTGGAAGATGACGTAGACGATCAGCACCGGGACCACCGTGATGATGACTGCGGCGAACAGGGCGCCGAAGTCGACGTTGTACCCCATCTGGGACGCGAACCGTGCGATGCCCTGCGAGAGGACGTACATCGGCTCCTGCGGGTTCAGCGCCACCGGGAGGAGGTACTGGTTCCACAGGCCCAGGAAGTTGAAGATGGCGACGGACGCCAGGCCCGGCTTCGCCATCGGCAGCATGATCCGGAAGAACGTCGTCCACTCGCCCGCGCCGTCGACCTGGGCCGCCTCGTAGATCTCGTTCGGCAGCGTCTTGAAGAACGCGTACAGGAAGAACACGGTGAACGGCAGCGCGAATGCCACGTACGTCAGGATCAGGCCCTCGTGGGTGCCCAACATGACCCCGTTCGGTGCCCACGGCAGGGGGAGCACCTTCAGCACCTGATAGAGGGGCACGATCGCGAGGAAGATCGGGAACGTCAGACCGGCAAGCATCAGGTAGTAGATGAGCCGGCTGCCCCTGAAGGAGAACCTCGCAAGCACGTAGGCGCACATGGCGCCGAGCAGCATGACGAAGAACAGGGCGAAGGTGACGACGACAACGGAGTTGTAGAAGTAGACGCCGAAGTTGCCCTGGCTCCAGGCGCTGATGTAGTTCTCGAAGATGCGGCCGCCCTTCATGAGCTCCTTGGGCATCGCCAGCGCCGAGGAGAAGATCTCCGACGACGTCTTGAACGATGTCATGAAGGTCCACAGGAGCGGGCCGACCACGAGGACGGCCCACAGGATGAGGATCGCATGTGCGAACGTGGCGAAGACCTTGTCGCCGGTGGTGGACTTGACCTTCCGGGACTCGGGGAGCGATTCGGTGCTCATCAGTAGGTCACCGGGTCCTTTCCGCCGGTCAGGCGGTTCACCCCGAAGATGATGCCCGAGTAGATGAGGGTCACGATGGCCAGCGCCACGCCCATGGCCGATGCCCTGCCCCACAGGTTGTTGCCGCCGAAGGCGGTCTCGAAGAGCTGCTGGCTCATGACGAGCGTGGAGTAGTTCGGGCCGCCGAACGGGTTCAGCGCCGACATGTAGATGAAGGCGTCGAGCGCGATGATGCCCATGTAGATGTAGGCGGTCTGGATGTTGTCGCGGATCAGGGGGATGGTCACCCTGACCGCGGTGGTCCAGCGGCCGGCGCCGTCGATCCGGACAGCCTCGTAGATCTCGGCCGGGATCGACTTGATGGCGGCGATGAACAGCAGCATGTAGAAGCCGACGAAGCCCCAGATGATCACGAACATCGAGACCGGCATGGCCGTGCGCTCGTCGCCCAGCCAGGCGAAGTCCTTGAACTGGGACAGCCCGAGCCACGTCAGCACGCCGTTGACGAAGCCGGAGCTGGGGTCGAACAGCAGACGCCACATGAAGCCGATGACGATGCCCGGGATGACGTACGGGAAGAACGACACGACGCGGTAGAAGCCCGCGCCCTTGATGCCGCGGATGTTGCCGTGCGAGGGGCCGCCCATGGTCACGACGATCGCCAGGATCAGCGCGAGGATGATCGTGATCAGGGGCAGGAAGACCGCCAGCACGATGTTGTTGCCGAGCGCCTTCATGAAACGCGGGTCGCCCAGCAGGTACTTGTAGTTGTCGAACCAGACGTAGTCGGCGTTCTGGATGGGCTCGAAGCCGCGCCAGTTCGTGAGCGAGAAGTGGAACGCCTGGATGAACGGATAGATCACCAGACCGACGTAGATCAGCAACGGCAGGCCGAGGAAGACCACCATGAAGCTGACCTTGTCGAAGGACCAGTGCCGACGACGGCCCTTCGTGGTCCTGCCGGGGGCTGAATGGGGCCCCGCGCCGGGGGCGGCAAGGCCGCTGGCCTCGCCGCCCCCGATCGTCTCAGTCTGCTTCGACGTCACGAGGCCTTGTACTTCTCGATCGCGTCGTCGTTGCGGACCCGGTCGGTGGCGTCCTGCAGCGCCTTGGTGAGCTCCTCGACGCTCATCTTGCCGTCCAGGAAGCTG
>JBDHZH010000064.1:0-16565 GCA_039811745.1 Arachnia sp. | reverse complement strand
AGGCCCGTCGCCCCGTCTCGGGACCTCCGCGCGGCCTGGCAGGCCGGCGACGTCGCCGGGGTCGTCGTCACATCCGGGTCCGTCGCGCACAGCATCGACGCCGGGCTGGGCTGGCCGGAGCGGGTGCGGGTCGTGGCCCTTGGGGAGCCGACGGCCCGGGTGCTGGACGCGCTCGGCGTGCACTGCGCCGTCGCGCGGACGCAGGACGCCGCGGGCGTCGTCGCCGCGTTCCGGGAACTGTTGGAGGGAGAGCAATGAGGATCAGGCCGAGGAGGCTGCGCACCACCCCCGCGATGCGACGGCTCGTGCGCGAGACCAGGATCGATGCCGCACAGCTCGTGCTGCCCATGTTCGTCGGGGAGACGGGGGCCCCGATCTCGTCCATGCCGGGCGTGGTCAGGCACTCGATCGACGACATCGCGGACGCCGCCCGGCGGGCGGCCGCGAGCGGCATCGGCGGCGTGATGCTGTTCGGCGTGCCCGAGGAGGGCGACAAGGACGAGTCCGGGTCCTGCGGGATCGCGCCCGACGGGATCCTGCAGCGGGCCACACGGCTGGTGCGTGAGCGCGTCCGCGACGACCTCGTCATCATGACCGACACCTGCCTGGACGAGTTCACCGACCACGGCCACTGCGGCCTCCTCGACGACGCCGGCCGCGTCGACAACGACCGCACCCTCGACGCCTACGCGCGCATGGCGATCGCCCAGGCCCGGGCAGGTGCCCACGTGGTGTCGCCGTCGGGGATGATGGACGGCCAGGTCGCCGTCATCCGGGACGCCCTGGATGCCGAGGGCTTCCAGGACGTCGCCATCCTCGCCTACGCCGCGAAGTACGCCTCGGCGTTCTACGGGCCGTTCCGGGAGGCCGTCGCATCGTCGCTGGTCGGCGACCGGCGCACCTACCAGCAGGACCCGGCCAACCGCCGGGAGGGGCTGCGCGAGGCGCTCCTCGACCTCGCCGAGGGCGCCGACATGGTGATGGTGAAACCGGCGGGCCACTACCTCGACGTGCTCGCCGACGTTGCCGCCGTCTCCGACGTGCCGGTGGCGGCCTACCAGGTCTCCGGCGAGTACGCCATGATCGAGGCCGCGGCCGAACGCGGCTGGATCGACCGGCGGGCGGCGGTGCTGGAGTCGGTCACCGCAATCTCCCGTGCCGGCGCCGACGTGATCCTCACCTACTGGGCCGAGGAACTCGCCGGTTGGCTCGACGAGAGGGGCCCGGCGCACGCCGGTTGAGCGTCGGCGCGCTCGTTCCTCGCGGCCCACTCGATCCGCGGAATGGGGCACCTCGTCGGGACGCGGCTGGCGACGAAGGAGCCCGCCGCGACTCAACCAGCGTCCACGCGCCGGGTGGCCCAGGCCCAGTCGATGCGTTCCTGCTCGAGGCGGACGCGTTCGCCCCAGCGGTCGGATACCAGGCCGCGGTAGACGTCGTCCTCCTCGGCGGTGAGCCGGGTGAGCACCGCCTGCGTCGGGCGATCCTCCCCCACCCAGCGGTCGCGGTGCTCCAGCAGCGTGGCGGAGTCCATCAGCACGGAACGCGCCTGCGGCAGCCACGCCCGAAGCCGATCCAGGATGGCGAAACCGTGCGTGTCCAGGTCGCCCCAGTAGACGACGTCGCAGCCGGCCAGCCACGGCAGTCGGCCCGCCTGGTCGACGTCGAAGCCGCGGCCCCAGATGACCAGCCCACCCGCCGGGACGGGGACGCTCAGGTAGGTGATCTCGTTCTCGACGATCAGCGCCCGGGCGGGGCGCAGCTCCAGGGCGGCCAGCTCGTCGGCGCGGACGGCGACCTCGCTGAGCGGTGGCGGCAACCCCAGCGACGGGTCGACCCGCAGCCTGACCAGCGTCGGCTTGGCCGCCAGCCCCAGCCCCGCGACGAAGCCCGCGGCCGTGCCAGATACCCCCAGCCACCCGGCCAAAACGGCCCGGTGGCGTTCCGCGAACTTGGTGTCGACGCCGGGCGCGGTGATCTCCCTCACGTACCTCCCCGAGCCCCGGCTCTCCTCGCACCACCGGTAGGCCGCGACCAGCGCAGGCAGGTCGTCGGACAGGTCGAGCGCCTTGTGGGGCTGGGACAGTACCCATTCCCGCACCACGGGCTCCGCGTCGGCCACGGCCAGGACGCCGTCGAAGCGCCGCACCTCACCCCGCACCCCGAGCAGGTCGAACGCCTGGTCCAGGGACTCGACGACGGCCCGCTCCGGGAGTCGGTTCCGGCCCACCAGCCGGCCGCCCACGTCACGCCACCGCAGCACGTACCGCCGCCCATCCCGCGCGCCGGCATCCAGCGCTGCCACCCAGTCCCGCGCCCGGGCCAGGTCGTCGCCGATCTCGCCCGCGCCCGGCCCGCGCAGCGGCACCTCGACCGGCTCGAACGGCACCGCCCCCGCGTACGCCCGCAGCAGCGACCCGTCGTCCCAGCGCCGCCGCACCTTCGCCGCGACGTCCGCCGGCGTCGACCAGGCGCTCACTGCCCCCGTCGATCCCGTCGGGTGCGGTACTCCTCGATCGTCATCGTCTCCATGCGCGACGACGTGCCGGTCGGGTTGTCGACGAAGCCGATGGCGTGCACGTACGGCTCAATGACGTGCACCTTCTGCAGCGGCGTCACGATCAGCAGCTGCAGCCCGAGCTTGGCGAACAGGTCCAACGCGTACCGCGTGGAGGCATCGGAGCCGCGACCGAACGCCTCGTCGATGACGGCGAACCGGAAGTCCTTCGACTTGGCCACGCCCCAGGACAGCCCGAACTGGTAGGCCAGCGACGCCGCCAGGATGGTGTAGGCGAGCTTCTCCTTCTGGCCGCCCGACTTGCCGTCGGAGTCGTTGTAGTGCTCCCACTCCTCGTCGGTCACGGCGTCGCGCTCGGAGGCGGAGAACACGAACCAGTTGCGCACGTCGGTGACGCGGCGGGTCCAGTTGCGGTCGGAATCCGCGTAGCCCTCCCGTCCGCGGAACCGTTCGATGATGCGCTTGACCTCCAGGAACCGCCGCTCCGAGTACTGGTCGCCGTCGACGGCGAGGCTGTCGGAGGTGAGGTTGCGCAGGTCGGTGCGGAACTGGGACACGTCCTGGTTGGTGGTGGCCTCCCGCTCCAACCTGATGTAGCGGCCGGGGTTGTACGGGACGGCGCTGAGAGCCTCGTTGATGCGGGCGATGCGGTCGTCGATGGCCTCGGACTGACGCCGCAGCCAGTTGTTGAACCCGGCGAGCTCCTGGATGGTGTTCTTGTTCAACTGGTCCTTGAACTCGCCCTCGAAGCGCGGCAGGTCGTCGCCCCGGACGCGGTCGTGGAAGGCGACGAAGTCGGCGCGGGACTCGACGGCGGCGTCCATGTCGGCCTTCAGCTCCTGCCAGCGGTTCAGCACCACGGACATGTATGCGATCAGGCTCTGCCCAAGCCCGCCCAGTTCGCTGCCCAGCCTGCGGATGCGCTGGTCGAGGTCGGTGTTCAGGGCACGTTCGGCGTCGTCGCACCCGGACGACTGCATTGGCAGGGACTTGCCGAGCCGTCGGCGGAGCCCGTCGTAGGCGCCGCGGGCGGCCGCCAGCTCGTCGGTGGGCCGGGCCGCGACCAGCCTGTCCGCCGAGGCTCGCTCCCGCCCGGCCCGGGCGATGGCGTCCTCCGCCTTGCCCAGCGCACGGGTCGCCTCATCAAGCCTGCGTGCCGCCTCCGCCGCGGCGCGGGCGTTGGCCTCCAGCGCCAAGCCGATCTCCTCCAGCCGCGACGAACCCGCCAGCAGTCTGGCCCGCTCCTGTTCGTGTGCGACGGCGCGGACGTCGGCCTCGCTCGGGTCGAGGTCGGCCCACGAGGCGAAACCCTCCAGGCGGACCAGCGCGTCGCGGCGGTTCTGCAGCTCGTCGCGGCGGGCGGTGAGCCTGGCGACACCCGCCGACGCCTCGGCCGCGGCCCCCTCCACCTCGGCGAGCTCGCCCGCCAGGGCCGCGATCTTGCGCTCGTTGGCCCAGCCCAGCACCCACCGTCTCGGATCGTCGACGGCGTGCCGGTCGTCCTTGTCGTGGCGCTCCCCCGACCGGACCTGGCCCTCCCTCGTGACGGCTCTCCGTTCGGCTCGGAACTCCGGCAGCGTCAGTGCCAGCCGGTGGTCGGCGCGCCTGGCCAGCTCGTCGACGAGGTAGCCGGCGAACGCGCCGTCGCGGACCTCGATCACGTCGGCAAGGCACGGCGCCTCGTGCCGTTCCGGCTGCAGCGGCACCCGGCGTTCGGGCACCCGCTCATACGTCAGCCTGGCCCCGACGGGCTTGCCGCCGGCACCGCGGAACGTCAACCGTCGCCCGTTGACCCAGGCCGTGACGGCGTCGTAGTGGCGCTGCGGCACCAGCAGCGACAGCGCGAACCCCCGCAGCACCCGCTCCGCCGCCCCTCGCCACTGGGCGTGCTCGTCGGCGACGTCCAGCAGCTCGCCCGCATACGGCAGGTCGGCGGGCACCAGGCCGAGGTCCGCGCACAGCTGGGCGCGCACGTCGACCTGCTCCACGGGCAGGTTGCTGGTGCGCGACCGCAGGCTCGCCAACTCCTCGGCGAGCCGCTGGCCACGCTTCCGCAGGTCCAGCTCGTCGCCGATGGCGGCATGCGTGGTCTGGTCCAGCGCCCTGCGTTCGGTGGTGAGACCGTCCCTGGCCTCCGCGGCCAGCCCCGCCACCGCCGCGAAGGCATCCGCATCGGCCACCGCCGGCAATCCCGCCCTGACAAGGGCGTCGTCGAACACAGACCGGTTGTGCCGCCTCGCTTCGGCCTGCGACCTGGCCTCGCCGGCAAGCCGCTCCAGCTCACCGACGCGGTCCCCGCCGGCCCGGGCCCGCTCCCCGATCAGCGCCTCACGCTCGTCGGTCAGCGTCCGCTGCCCGGCCCTCGCCTCGTCCCGGGCCGCAGTCAGACGCTGCTGCTCGCGCCCGAGCGCCTCGATCTCGGAGGCCAGCAGACCGGAGCGCAGCTCGGCGACGAACACCTCCACCGCCGCGCGCTCACCCTCCAGGACGGTCCGCTCCGCCAACGCCTGGTCGTATCTCCCTGCGGTGGCTACCAACGGCTCCAGGGCGTCCAGCTGCTCCCGGGCGCGCTTGACGGCGTCGTGCGCCTTCGTCAGATCCTCGAAGTGACCGATGATGTCGCGGATGCGGCCCGACGCGTCGCTGGGCTCGAGCATGTGCTCGCGGACGAAGTCGTTCAGGTTGCCGACCGACTTCATGGACACCGTCTGGTGGAACAGCTCCAGCGCCTGCTCCGACCGGATACCCAGCCTGCGCCGCATGGCCGTGGCGTACTTGGGGTAGTCGTCGAACAGCTCGACGCCGGAGGCCCGCAGCCGCTTGCGGAGGTCGGCCAACTGGGTCCCGAAACCCGAGAAGTCGTCGGCGATCGTCAGGTCCCTCGGTGCGATCGTGAAGAACCGGTACGGCTGGCCGGAGCTGTCGCGCTGCTGGAACACCTGCGCCAGCGTCACCGTCTCGTCGTGGCCGTCGTTGGTGAACACCCCGAGCAGGACCGAGTAGTGGCCCCTGCCCTCCCGCAGCCCCTTGGCCCGGGAGCGGCCGCTGGTCTCGCTGCGCTCCGACTTGTAGTGCCCCTCCACATAGGACCGCAGCGTGCGCTCCCGCACGTCGGCGCCCGCCGCCTTGTTGTAGGCGATACGGTGCGCCGGCAGCAGCAACGTCGTCAGGGCATCGACGAGAGTGGACTTGCCCGAGCCGATGTCGCCCGTCAGCAGCGCCGTGTCCGCGCCGGGGGTCAGCCGCCACACACGCCCATTGAACGTGCCCCAGTTGTAGACCTCCAGCCGCGCCAGCCGATAGCCGGCCCTGGTCGGCCCGGCCACCTCGACGGCGGAGAACAGGGCGTCACTCATCGTCGGCCCCCGCGTACTCCCGCAGCTTCGCCTCGAACCCCGCCAGTGCCTGCGCATCCACGTACGCCTTCAGGATGCGGCGCACCTCGTAGTGGTCCGGTTGCCCGCGCAGCCGCCGCAGGAACCCGAGTTCCTCGGCCTTCCTGATGGTGGCCTCCGCCTGGTCGACCACGCGGGCCTCGTTGCTGGACTCCGCCTGGAACAGCCGCAGCATGTCCACCATCTGGTCGACGGCCAGCACCAATCTGCCCTCACCGCCGGTGGTCTCGAACTCCGCCAGCCTGCGCCTGAGCAGCACCAGCAGCAGGCTGGCGTTGTAGGTCAGGGAACGCCTGCGCACCAGCCTCGGCAGCGGATCGTCGTCCTCGTCCTCAGGCCTCGACCTCAGGTAGGCGTACCCGTCCGCATCCGCGACGACGACGTCGACGCCGATGGCCGCGAAATGGTCGCGCACCGGCGCAGCCTGGCGCTCCAGCACCAGCCACGTGTCCTCGTCGGACTCCTTGTACACCACGCCCTGCATCAGACGGATGATGGCCGACGCCACCGCCCGCTCGTCGCTCATCGCCATCTCATCACCATCTCATCGCCGCCTCACCGTCGCCCTGGGGAGTCTGGCCACCTTGGTGACGTCCTCGTCGTCGGGGTCGACGTACTCAAGCACGGTCTCGCCGGCCTCGTCCAGCTCGATGGTCAGGTCGTCGTCGGCCAGCGCCAGGTAGGCCACCACCTCGGCGGCTCCCTGCTCGATCGGGAACAGGTTCACGACGTCCTCCAGCAGCACCGACGACCGTGCCGGCACCACCGCCCGCAGGTTCCCGGCGAGGCGGGCGTGATCGACGTAGGTCTGGGCGAACAGAACGTCGGTGTCGGCGTCCTCGGCCGAATCCTCGATGTCGCTCTCGACGTCTGCCACCGCCGGCCGCTGGTAGAGCGGGCGCTCGAACGGCAGCGCGATCTCCACCCCCGGCAGGTCCAGTTCGAGCCCGAAGCCGGGCTGGCGTTCCCGCACCTCGAGTGCGGCCGCCTCGATGGCACGCACCAGGTCCAGGACTCGGCGGTTCTCCAGCCACACCTGGTCGTCGAGGAAGCGGCGCAGCTGCTCGGAGATCTGCCGGATGGTTCGCTGCGTCCGCTCCGCCGCCTCCGACCAGTCGTGGTGGATGCCGCGGATCCTCGGGTCCGGCTCCAGGGCCGCCAGCGACGTGACGCGCGCCAGCAGGTCGGCCAGCTCCTGTTGCCTCGCGTCCGAGAGCAGGAACTCGTAGAACGACTGGAAGCTGCGGCCCTGGTCCGACGCCGTGATCTCCGACCGGCTGCCCACCAGATCCGCCAGCAACTCACCCTTCGAGCCGTCCCAGGCCGCGATCTTCTCCCTTGCAGACCGGTCGAGACGCCGGAAGTTGTCCTCCACCTCCCGGAAGTCGGACAGCAACTCCCTCGCCGTTGCCGACAATTGCTGGAACCGGTCCCTGACGCCCGTCGTGTCGAGTAGCGCGACCTCGCCGGCCTCGACCGCCGCGATCTCCGCGTCCAGTTCCGCCCTGCGACGGCGCAGCTCGGCCAGCCTCGCCTCCGGGTCCTCCTCGGTGCCGTGCACGATCTGCCGCAGCAGCTCCACGACGGTGTGCAGCCTCGACTCGGTGCCCACGAACGCCCGCCCCTGCAGCGACGTCACGAACGCGTACGCCTTCTCGAACGCGGGCGTCACCTCGTAGTGGATCTCCTCGACCTCCTGCGGGTAGAACCGCCTGAGGTAGCCGGCGTCGCCCGCGGCCCAGTCGTCGAGGTAGGCGGCGGCCGCCCTCGGGTACCGGGTCTGTTCGCCGTCGGGGGCGAGTTCCAGGTTGAGCGCATACAGGTGGTCGTCCAGCGCCGAGGCGACCTCGCCGGCGGGGCACGCCCCCCGGTTGCCCTCCACGAAGAAGCCGCCCAGGAACGACAGGATCAACGACGCGTTGCCGGCGCGCAGCAGCCGCCATGCCGGATGCTGCTCCCGCAGAGCATCCACCGCTTCGTGATCCACGTCCGCAACTCTAGGTGGGGGCACCGACAACGGCGAACCGCGGCCGACCTCTTGGTGACAGGACTCCACGAAAGGGGCATTTCCTGCACAGTTGTGCAGGATCGGGCGGTCTGGTGGAGTCCTGTCACCAAGCTCTCGCGCGACCGGCCGGAACTACCAGGGCGGCCAGTCCGGTGTGAAGCCCTCCACTGCGAGCCAGGCCCGGGCCCGCCCCTGCTTGCGTTCGTTCGCGAAGGCGAGCCAGTCCGGCAGCAGGTCGTGCTCGAAGAGCACGTCCCTGAACCTGCGGAAGGCACCCCGCCCCTCGATGGCTCGGTACAGACGGTTCACCAGTCGCTCATCATCGAGCAGCTCGATGAACATCTCCATGTCGAGGTATCCCGGCCGCGACCCGATGGACTCGACGCCGATCAGGTCATCCTCCTGCCCCACCAATTCCTCACGCTCATCCTCGCCCATGTTGTACAGGAGCTCCGACGGCCACACCGAGCCGGTAACGACGTTGAGTGTGCCGCCGCCGTGCGCGGGATCCCCCTCATGGACGTCGGCCAGTTCCTCGAGGTCCACCGGGACTGGCGTCAACGCCAGTCCCGTGCCCGTCAACGCCGCCCTGAGTGCGGCTGCCAGCTCCTCGTCGCCCTCCCAGCGGCGCTCCTCGAGTTCCAGGATGCAGCGCTCGGCGGGCACCTTGGCCGGCTCGAACCCGGCCGCGACGGCCGATCGGAGCGCGTCGCCGAACTGCTGGTACCGGTCGATCGGCCACTCCTGGAGCAGTCGTTCGATCAGCGCCTCCGGGCTCTGGGCCGTCACCGCGATCCTCAGGGATCGCTCACGCTCTTCTTCCGAGCCGAACTGCATGGCTAGTCCCGTCGCCAGTCGCCACAGCGGCCGCCCAACTTGGCCACCATCTCCATGCCGGTCCGGTCGTCTGTGCGCACCTCTTCGGTGATCTCGGGCATGCCAACCATCCTTCCAGACCCGCCGGGCGGACATCCAGAGCCAATAGCTGGGGCGCCTGCAACGGTCTACCCTGCGCCGCGCCCCAGTTAGCGAGACGCTGGGCCATCAGGGCGTCTGTCCATCCTTGCACGATGCACCGGGGTCACTACGGTGGTGGCATGCAGATCGAGCTGCGACCGCTGGGCGCCGACGACATCGAGTCGCACAACGCCGGCGAGGACGAACAGACCGTGCGGTGGCTGACCGGCGGCCGCGGGACGGTTGAGACGACGGCGTCGCACTTCGCGACGCTCGCCGACAACCTTGCGGCGGGCCGGGGCAAGCGCGGGTTCGGTGTCTGGCTGGACGGGGCGCTGGCCGGCTACGTCGACTGCGACCCCGGGCCGGCCGACGGACTGGCCGACGGCGACGTCAACATCAGCTACGCCGTCCATCCGTGGGCGCGGGGCCGCGGCGTCGCGGTGGCCGCCGTCGAGCTGACGTGCGGGTTCATCCGCGAACACCGGATCGGGCGGCGCGCCGTCATCCGGGTCGAGCCGGACAACCTGGCCTCCGTCCGGGTGGCCGAGAAGGCCGGCTTCCGGCACGTCGGGGACGTCGAGTCCAGCGCCGAGCTGCGCCCCGACGGCACGCCCGCGGTCCTCGGCATCCACGTCCTCGACCTGGAGTGAGTCACCTGCGGGCCGGTCTGGCTTCGACGTACCCCGCGCCATGGAGCACTTCGCTCACGCTGGACCCCGTTGGATGTATCGCCGATGCCCGTCCTTGGGCATCCGCGATACAGCCAAGGCTGAGGCCCAGCCCTTGCCGGCGTACACGGCATGGCCGATGGGCCGAAGACTTCGCTGGAACAACGGCAGGCGTGGCTGGCCGGCTCAGTTCCGGTAGCTCACCTGCGAGGTCACGGGCACCCCTGCGGTGAGCACGTCCAGGACGGGGCAGTAGCGCTCGACGGCCTCGGTCAGTTCCTCGTAGCGCTCCCGCGACTCGGGGCCGGCGATACGGGCCTCGACGCGGATGGCGTTGAAGCCGGGGCGAACCGTGGGGTCGATGCCGAAGAAGCCGCGCACGTCGAGGTCGCCGGAGATCTGCACGTCGATGTCGTCGATGACGAGCCCGAGCTTGGCGGCCCACACCTGGTAGGAGATCACCTGGCAGGCGCCGAGCGCGGCCAGGATGTGCTCGACGGGGTTGGCGCCGGCATTGTCGCCGCCGAGCGCGGCGGGTTCGTCGATGGTGAAGGCGTGTTCACCGGCCCGCACGCGGACGCCGGTCGGGGTGCCGTCGATCAGGCGGGTGCGGACGCGGGGGCTGATGGTGGCGGCCGATGCGGGGGCATCGGTGAGAGCTGCTGCGCTAGCCTGCAGGACGCCGGCGAGTCGGTCGAGGGGTGTCGTCTGGTCGATGGTGCTGGTCATGGCGTGGTTCCTTTGCGTGGGTCGGGCTGGGGTGGGTCGGGTTGGGGTGGGTCTGGTTGGTGTTGATGCGGGCCGGGCTCCCGGTGGAGCGGCGGTGCACGCCCCGAGGATTCCCGGGGTGCACGAACGGGATTGGGCATGGCGGACTCCCGGGTGGCGTATGTCCAACAGGTGGGATGTGGGACGTCCGTCAGCAGCCTGCCGCAGGCAGGGTGAGGGACGCCGAAGCAACCCGGAGATCACGGGCAGCTGGGAGATGCACTGGGCCGGTTGCGCCTGAGGCCCCGCGGCAATGGCTTGTCAGGCCGACATTCGACGACAACCGCAACACATCATGGCGCGGGCAGCGACGACGGCGCTTCCGGGGACCAGGATTGCGGTGGACATGGCGACAACCTACGTGAGGTTGCCTCGTCGACGCAAGAGTCGTCCACGATTCGAGACGATAGCGTTCAGGCGTCGCGTCGCCAGTCGCCGGAGCGGCCGCCCGACTTCGCGACGATCCGGGCATGGACGATCTCGGCGCTGCGGTCGACACCCTTGACCATGTCGATCATCGCCAGCGCCGCCACTGTGACTGCGGTCAACGCCTCCATCTCGACGCCGGTTCGGTCCGCGGTCCGAACCTCCGCCGTGATCTCGACGCCGTCGTCGACGATCTCAAGGTCCACGACGGCACCGTGGACACCGATCACGTGGGCGAGCGGCAGCAGGTCCGGCACCTTCTTCGTCGCCGCGATTCCTGCCACCCGTGCCACTGCGAGGACGTCGCCCTTGGGGACGGTGCCGTCGCGCAGCGCCGCCACCACCTCGGCCGAGCAGGTCACCTTCCCGCGGGCCGTCGCGGAACGGACCGTCGGCTGCTTGCCGGTGACATCCACCATGCGGGCCTGCCCCGCGGCGTCGAGATGTGTGAACTCGGGCATGTGCGCCATCCTTCCAGACCCGCCGTGCCGACATCCAGCGCCGACGCCTCGGGTGCCGGCAACCGTCCGCCCCGGCGGAGGCCGCTTCGCTGTGGCCCCAGGGATGGTCTATCACCCGCAAATCCACAGTCAACGCGCTCGTTGCGGCGCAGCCCTCACTCAGCCGTCGGAATCACGTCCAGCAGTTGGCCGGCCACCACCGCGTCCACGTCCTCCGGCACGACGGCGAGGCCGTCGGCCAGGTGCAGCGACGCGATGGCGTGGGAGCCGGAGCCCAGCGCATGGGCGCGGCGCACACCGTCGGGTGCGATCCGGACTGGGACGTACTGCCTGCGGCCGGGCGGCGACGTCCAGCCCTCCAGCGCTGGGAGCCGCAGCATGGGCAGTGCGGCCTCCCGTCCGGCCAGCTTCGCCACGAGTGGCCGCACGAACAGCCAGGCGGAGACGAACACGCTCACCGGATTCCCCGGCAGCGCAAGCAGCGGCACCTGCCTGCTGCCGCCAACCACCCCATCCGGCCCCCCGCCAGGCCCCGAGGACACCGGCATGCTGCCTGCACCCGCCCCAGTGGGGGGTTTGGGGTGGCTAGCCACCCCAAACCCCCCACTGGAAGGCAACGCGCGACGCGTCCAATGCCCCAGGCCCTGGGGTTTGCCAGGCTGCATGGCGACCTTGACGAAGTCGACGGCGCCGGCAGTCGCCTGGCGGACCACCTCGAACGCGCCGGCGGACACGCCTCCGGTCGTGACGATCAGGTCGGCATCCGGGGCCGCCTCCAGCAGTGACCGGAATGCGGCGACGTCGTCGCCGGAACGCAGCACCCCGACGACGTCGGCGCCGAAGCCGCGCAGCAGACCGTCCAGAAGCAGACCGTTGGAGTCCGGGATCTGCCCCGGCCCGGGCACCGTTCCGGGAGCGACCAACTCGTCGCCGGTGGCAACCACGAGCACTCGCGGCCGCGGGACCATCGACCATGTCCCCAGCCCGACGGAAACCGCCGCTGCGGCCGCGGCCGGCGTCGCGGCAGACCCGGCGCGGAGGATGACGTCGCCGACCGCGACGTCCTCGGCACGGCGGCGGATGTGCGCACCAGCCCTGGCAGCGGACCGCACCGCGACTCGCTCGGGCAGCGGCACATCGCCGGCCTCCTGGTCGGTGTCCTCGACCGGCACCACAGCGTCGGCGCCCGCAGGCAGCGGCGAGCCCGTCATGATCCTGATCGCCTGCCCGGGCGCCAGCACGACGTCGGAGAAGGACCCCGCCGGGATGTCCCCGACGACGCCGAGGACAACCGGCACCGTCGCCACGTCGGCTGCCCGGACCGCGAACCCGTCCATCGCCGAGTTGTCGAACGGCGGCACCGCCAGCCGGGCGACGACGTCGACGGCCAGCACCACCCCCGGCTCCGCCCGGACGGGCACCTCCACCTGCGCCAGCCGCTCCCCCAGGTCCAACACCGCCGCCAGGTGTTCCTCAACGCTCCGCATGCCCGCCACGATATCGGCCCCCAGCCCTGGGAGCGTGGGTCGGAATGCTACCACCAGCGAGGCATGGCAGGCGGGATGGGATGGCGTCCCTACATCTGGTGCGTGTACTGGATGTCCATATCCAGATGTAGGGGCGTCAGATCGCCCGATCTGCCGCGGCGCAGCTGTGGCATGATTCTGACCCGCGCTCCTGGGTCGCCCAGCACCCCGAATGCGACTGCGTACCCCACCCCCGGACGCGTAGGAGCGGATACGCGGGGGGAGCGGGTGGAGTTGGCGCGACAAGAGCCGGCAGGCCCGGCCCGTCAGGGCAGATTCGACCAGTCGGCGGTGCCGTCGGTGTAGCGCTGGTGCTTCCAGATCGGCAGGCTCTCCTTGACGCGCTCCACCAGGTCGCTGCAGCAAGTGAACGCCTGCGCCCGGTGCGACGCCGCGACGACGGCGAGCAGCGCCACGTCCCCGATCGCAAGGTCCCCCACCCGGTGCACGACGGCCAGCGCGTGGACCCCTTCGCGGCCTCGGAACTCGTCCGCGATCTGCCGGATCACCTCGTCGGCACTCGGGTGCGACGAGTATCCGAGCGACGTGACGTCCCGGCCGCCGTCGTGGTTCCGTACGGCGCCCACGAACGTGACCACCGCTCCGGCCCGGTCGTCGTCGACGAGCGACGTCACCGCGGCGACGTCCACCGGTGTTTCGGTCACCGTCGCCAGCCTGACGAAGTCACGCCCAGTCACATCCACCGAACCTTCCCGGACTCGTACCGTCCAACTGCCCAGAACCTACCGCCCCGGAGTCCGTCCACCAACCGGCGGCGGGGGCCGGTGGGGGCCAGCGCCCGGGCGCCGGAGGTTTCGACCGTCGCTCGCTGGCGCTCGCTGGCTCAACCAGCGGGACCCCGCGGCTCCGCTGATCGAGTAGGCCGCGAGGGACGAGCGGCCGTGTCGAGAGCCGGTGACGGTCCCCGAGGACTTGGCCGGGGTCTCGACACGTGCCCGGCTCGTCCCTCGCGGGGCACTACTCCACCAGCTGACGGAACAACAGCGCCGTCGTCGCGGGGCACTACTCCACCAGCGGAACTTCGGGGCACCACTCGACGTCAGGGGAAACAGCAGAGTCGGGGTCGGTTCGGGGGTGGGGTGGCCGGGCGCTGTCTTTTCGAACCCGACCACCGACCGGCCCTCGGCCGCAAGACCAGCCCACACCTGGGACGCCCGGACACCCCACCCCCGAACCGACCGCAACCCAACAGGCACCGGGTGTGCCGCCGAAGACCCTGCCCACAAAGGGAGGTCTCGACCGACCGGCGGGGGGTTCGTGCCGACTCAGCCCTTCTTCGGGGCGTTGGGGCCGGCGTAGCGGACCCAGACGATGACGATGCACATGACGGCCCAGGCTGCGCCGATCCAGTAGAACACCGTCGGGCTCATGAGGGTGAGGCCGACGCCGAACAGGAACGGTCCGAAGGCGGCGATCGCGCTGGTCCAGCCGATGACACCGCCGGCCTGGCGGCGTTCGAAGATCATCGGCATCTGCTTGAACGTCGAGGCGTTCCCGATGCCGGTGAAGAAGAAGATCGCGATCATGCCGCCGAGGAACCAGGCGAAGCCGCGGCTCAGCGTCTCGGCCGAGGTCGTGTCCGGCGTGAGGGACGGGATCGTGAACAGGATCGAAGCCAGAAGTCCGATGCCGGAGATGAGCGTCCAGATTGCGCCGCCCATCTTGTCGGTGAGCGGCGAGAACGCGATCCGCGCGGCGGCCCCGACCAGCGGGCCGAGGAAGATGAACTTCACGACGTCGGGCACCTGGTAGCCCTGGATGAGGAGTTCACCGCCCTTGACGATGTTCTCGTTGTACTGGCCGTACAGGTTCGCCATCAGCAGGCCGAACTGGGCGGCGAGGCCGGAGAACGTTCCGAACGTCATGATGTAGAGGATCGTCATGAGGTGCGTGTCGATGTTCTTGAAGATGTCGAACTGCTGCTTGACGCTCACCTTCATGGGCACGGACCGCAGGACGATGTAGGCCCAGATGGCGCCGACGATGATGAACGGCAGGTACACGAGCGCCGAGTTCTGGTACCAGACGAGCACGGTCGGCTTGCCGACGAACGTCATCTCGTGGCTGCGGAACAGGCCGAACCCGAACTTGTCGAGGAACTCCGAGGTGTGCGTGTCGAAGAACGCGAACCCGAACAGCGGGAACGAGATCAGCCACGGCGTCAGCAACTGCACGAGCGAGACGCCGAAGTTGCCGATGCCGGCCTGGAGGCCGAGGGCCGTGCCCTGCAAGCGGCGGGGGAAGAAGTACGACGTCGAGGGCATGAAGCCGGAGAAGGCGCCGCCACCGATGCCGGAGAGGATGGCCAGGCCCATCAAGCGCCAGTAGGGCACGTTGGGATTGGTGATCTCGAAGGCCCAGCCGACCACCGGCAGGAGCAGCAGCAGCGTCGTGAGCGTCACGAGCTTCCGGGTGCCGATCTTCGGCGGCAGCACCATCCACAGGATGCGCAGCGCGCCGCCGGACAGGCCCGGCATGGCCGCCATCCAGTAGAGCTGAGACGGCGTGAAGTCGTAGCCGAGAGCGCGCAGCTTGGGGATGATGGCCGACGGCAGGAACCAGGCCGCGAAGCACAACGTCAGCGTGAACGTCGTGACGATCAGCGTGTTCCACGCGAGCTTCTTGTCCCACTTGCTCTCGTCCTCGGGATCCCAAGTGACGAGCCAGTCACCTTGCGTCTCAAGTTTGGTGGTCACTTGGAAACCTCCTCCATGGGTAGTTCGATGGTGCCGGACAGTTCCGGCGTCTTCGTCTCGAGCATCCTGACGATGGTGACGTGCATCCAGACGGCGCAGATGGCGGTGACGATGAAGATGACGAAGAAGGTGCTGGTCGGGAACCCGGTCCAGGCCTTCGTGTAGGCGAACAGCGGCGGCAGGAAGAAGCCGCCGAGGCCGCCGAGCATTCCGACGAGTCCGCCGACGGAGCCGACGTTGTCGGGGAAGTACTCGGGGATGTGCTTGAAGACGGCCGCCTTGCCGAAGCCCATGGCGCAGCCGAGGAGGAACACCAGCAGCACGAACAGCCAGATGCTCAGGTGGTAGGGCAGGTGCGTGGTCTCGGTGCCGTCGGCGTGCGAGATGACGATGTGGCCGTTCGGCATCATGAGGATGCCCGACGTGAGCAGCATGAGTCCGAAGGTGAAGTAGAGCACCTTGCGGGCACCCCAGCGGTCGCTCATCCAGCCGCCGACGGGCCGCAGCAGCGAAGCCGGGAAGATGAACGTTGCCGTCAGCAGGCCGGCGGTCGTGAGATCGACGTCGAAGTTGTCGACGTAGTACTTCGGCAGCCATGCGGACAGGGCGACGTAGGCGCCGAACACCGCCACGTAGTAGAGGCTGAACCGCCACACGCGCACATGCCGCAGCGGCTGCAGCATCTCGCGGATCGGCTTGGAGCGGCCTGGTGCCCGGTCGACGCGGGGCACGATCAGCCACGTCGCGACGCCGGCCAGCACCAGCAGGACGGCGTAGATGACGGGGATCAGCCGCCAGCCGCCCTGGATGCCGAAGAAGAACGTGGCGCCGGCGGTCGAGGCGATCAGCGGGGGGCCGATGAACTTCGTGACGGAGGCGCCGACGTTGCCGGCACCGAAGACGCCGAGGGCCAGGCCCTGGCGCTCACGGGAGTACCAGGCCGCGTTCCAGGCGGTGCCGACGGAGAACAGGTTGCCGGCGAAGCCGACGAGGAATGCGAGCACGAGCAGCCAGCCGTAGCTCTCGGCCTTCGACACGAAGTAGGCGGGGACGGCCGTTGCGAACAGCAGGAACAGGGTCACCTTCCTGCCGCCGATGCGGTCGGCGAGAATGCCTGC
>JBDHZH010000063.1:0-16700 GCA_039811745.1 Arachnia sp. | reverse complement strand
ATCGCCGCCGAATACGGCGCCGACTGGCAGCACTACGCCGGCCTCGACCGCCAGCCCCGCCGCCCGACCCGACTCACCAGGTGACGAACTCGTCACTCCAGTTCACGTCAGAGCGCCAGTCCGTACTACTCCGTATGGAATTGTCTTGGTGTCAGATTACGCCTCTTCACGATCCGGGAACAGGTAAAACGCGATCTTCGGCAACCTGACCAGTCCGCGCCCGAGTGCAGCAGCGAACAGCTCCTCAGCGAGAAGCTCGAACTCCGGAGCGAGGAAGCTCGCGGCCGCATCCGCCACCTCAGGGTCTTCGGCAGGGTCGTCGGCGCGGAGCATCACCACGATCGCCGCGCGGATGTCGTCGCACCAATCCTGGGTCGCCTGCGCGAGCGGCTTGATCGCCCCTGCCACCCCGTCAGCCATGAGCCGGATCAGCGCCTGACCCTCACGACGGTCGAACAGACGATCCAGCGCGGCGACGATGTGCTCCCGTACCGCCTCAACCTCGGCACCTTGAGATGTAGGGGTGCCGTCGAGGAACGCGAGCGTACTCGCCCGCATGTGACTGATCGCATCCAGCGCCAGCCCCTCCTTCCCCTTGCCGGGGAAATGGTGGTACATGCTGCCCTGCCCTATACCGGAGCGTTGCTGGATCATCACAGGGCTCGTCGCCTCGAACCCACGCTCCGACAGCAACTTGCATGTCGCGGCCACGAGCTTCTGCTTCGAGTCATACGCCGGACGACCCGGCCCACGCCGCTCCACCACCGCGATCACACTCCTCGCCGCCGAGCGGTGTCTCTGGCCGCACTGGTCAATTCCATACAGAGTAGTACGGACCTTGACCTGCAAGACGCGTGATTGTCCGAAAGAGGGTGGGCGCGGTCGAGGAGTTGAGGCGCCGAGGAATCGCTCTACGGGCCAAGGCGCGCACTTTCCCATCGGCGTCTCAACCCAGCGGGCCCGGCCAGACGCCCGACCTCGCAAAGAGCGGTCTCTGGGCTAACCAGTGGCGGTCGGTGCCTCAGGGCCGTCAGGCTCAGCGTACTCAGTCAACTCTCGAACGACCGTAATAAACACGCCGCGGATCGTGCGCATCTGCGGTTGCTGGAACCTCGGCCCTCCCAGATTGGTGGCTGTGGTCGCGATCAACCTGCGGTCATACTCGCTCGGAACCTGCTTGTTCACCTCGATGGAGGCAACCAACTGCTGCAGGGAGCGCAGGTCGAGGTGTGACAGTAAGGCCCTGGCCACCCCATCCGCGGCCGAGACCAGGCTTGTCTCATCGATGTCGTCGGCGGCAACTACGGGCTGCGTTCCACCGATAGGGTCCGCAGGCAGCCCCACCGAAGTTCGTTCAAGCGTCTCAGCGAACCAGCCGCCAGGTATCGCATGAAAGCTGTCGGCCTCCATTCGTAGCGAACGACTTACGTTGTTGTCTGTGTTACCGGCCCCCCAAAGGTGGACACGAAGCCCGAAGGACTGAGCTAGTTCGACTCCAAGCCGAACGTCTTCGTCACCTGAGATGAGGACCGCGTCAGTGACTGCGTTGTTACGCGCGAGATCGATCAAGTCCGTGACGATTAACGAGTCGACGCCCTTCTGCTGTTTCTGGTTGTTCAGAACACCCAGCCGCAACTTGAGTCCTGACTGCAGCGCCAGCTCTGATTGTTCTGGAGAAAGGACAGGTCCAGGCATGGCGTCATACCAGTAGACTCGAAGGAGCTGTATGTCACCACACAGCTTGGCCGCCTCTTGCTGAAGTTCTCGGACCGCCTTCTCAGGGTCCGCCAAGCGGAGTTCGCGCCTCGCCACCGGCTCACCGAAAGCAGCATCTGAGCCAGCTGCATAGAAATAGCCGGCATCAACCAACAGTGCAAATCGATCCACGTTGTCTCTCCTAGATGTTTAGTAAAATAAAAAGCCCCTTTCGGGGCTTTTGTAGGCAGTGGACCCAACTATCTAATAACGGACCCGCTGCAACACGACCCACTGTACACCACGGTGCCCCGGGAACCAAGCGCGGTCTGCCCATGTGAGCCGCAGCAGTCGGCCCCCTACGCATCGGATCCGGATAGTGATGTCGATCATAGTTGACATCGAAGGCTGTGCCTGTCAACATCGCTTGTATGAGCCTTCGTGAGCCGGACCTAGCCGTGGACGCCGTAGTGCGCGGGGGCGTTGTCTCGACTTCCGCTCATCCGACCATCGTTCGAACTACCGTCACCGATCCAGGCGTACTCAACCAAGGTCGAGTCTTCGCTGAGGCGGTCAGCCAGACGCGGCCGCTCGCTACTCGTGACTCCGAGATGCGACAGGTCGCAAGCATGATCTGCCGGGGCACCGGCCAACCGCGCGGAGTCTCCCGTGGTGCCGCAGAGCGCATGGCGACCCAAGCCAGGTCGCTGGACTCGTTCACACATGGCCCGAACCCTCGCGGCTTGGCAGCTGAAGTGGTCGCAGTGTCCGACTACCGCGTCTTGCACACCGGGACGAACCCGGGAATCATCAACGCGCCCAACCATGTATCTCCCAGTGTGCGAGACATCCGCCTTGCACCCGACACGTCGAGCCGCAAGGACCTTGTCCTTGGGATCGACATGAAGGGGAGGATTGTCTGGAAGTACAACGGCCAAGTGAAGACTGGTCGAGCAGACTACGTCTGCAACAGCCTCATCAAGATGGCGAACACTCCCGAGTACGGGAAGGTCGGCTATGTCGATGCCCGGTACGTCAATCCTGACGGTAGTCCCCGAGTCGCGTCGGACGCGTTCACGTTCGGCCAGGCACGCCGTCTCCAAGAAGCTCGGGTCAGGCTCCGCGGTATACCGGACCTCGAAGCACGCGCAGACCAGTTGATCACCGACATCAACGCGTCGAAGGGTGACGGCCTCGATCCGGTAGCCCGCAAGGAGCTTCAGTTCCTTCGTGACGACATCGCAAGGGCCTACAGCGCGCACGGCCTCCTCGGTCGCATCGGAGGTGGGGCAGTGATGGCCGCAGCTTCTGCGGCAGTCGTCTCGCTTGTCTTGCAGTTGGCAACCGAAGGCGACGTCAACGCAAAGGCGGTTGGCAAGTCGGCAGGCATTGCCGCCCTCTTCGGAATCGGTGGGGTTGCCGCCGACACGGGGCTCTACCACCTCAGCACCCACACGCTCAAGATGACCCCGGAGGCTGCCAGAGAGTTCGCGAAGCAGGGCGTCTCAATCGGTTTCTGTGTGGCCTCAGTCGGCTCGGACCTCCTTTCCGAGGTTGGGGCGGCTCGCCGAGACGAAGTCACTATCGCCGGAGTGATTGGCGGGGCATCCGCAAAGGCCGCGCTCGACCTGCTGCCCCTTGTGCTGGCGCCGCTGGGGATGCCTGGCCTCCCGATTCTTGTGGGAGCTCAGGTCGGTGGCCGCCTACTGATAGAGCAGGCCCGCAAGTCCGATCACATCCTGGAGTATGAGACTGCCATCGACCAAGCACAAGCGAGCGACCTGAAGCACCGGATGTCGGCCTTCACGACGGATGTCGAGGAGTCTCTCGCGGACTGCATCGCAACTGACGACATCTTCGCGCGACTGATGGCCGACGCGCAGCCAGCGCGGACCGTGGTTGCTGCGGTGCCAGCGTCGCGGGACTGAGCCTAGGAGAGCAGCGTGAACCCCATCGTGATCTATCGCATCCTGGCAGCCGCTGGCGGGCTGCTTGGTGTCGCGGGCGTGGCCTACGGTGTTGACCAGCACACGAAGCGCAAGCGAGAACAGGGGGCGAGTCGTGCTCGCCTCCAGGAGATCGAGGAAGAGCTCGCCTCGAAGGAGGCCGAACTCACGACCGTGGCGTCCAAGCTTGGCGAGAAGAACGACCAGGTGAGGATCCTTGCGGTTGAGATCGGGATGCTACGTGACCAAGGCTCTGTGCTCCGGGACCCGGTATGACCGCTCACGGGATGGACGAAGTTTCGGTGTCACTCTCCGTGGAGAGCGCGCGGGATGCGCTCGCCCGAAACCTGGCGGCGGCGCGGAGCGCCCTTGAGTGGTCCCAGGAAGACCTCGCGCGCGCGGCGGGCATCTCCAGAGCGACGGTGAACCAACTCGAGGGCGGAGCCAGCTCTAGGAGCGACCCTCGTCTGTCGACTGTTGTCGGGCTTGCGACCGCGCTGGGGGTATCTCCCATGCTCCTACTCCTGGATCGCGAAGATCTTGATGCCATCGCTGAGATCCCGAGGAGTCGCGAGGGCGAGGACGTGCGCCTGCAACTGAAGTCCGAGCAGTTGGACACCATGCAACGTTTGCTTCACTCCGGGGTTGCAAAGAACCGAGCGGAAGCCGTTTCGATGGGGACGACGGCAGCGGCCCTTGCAGGAATCAAGGCCGGGGCACTGGTCGCGGCCGCCATCGGGACAGCGATCATGCCCGGGGTAGGAACCACCGTCGGTGCTGCGTTCGCGGCCTCGTGGCTCGCCAGAAAGAAGACATGTCGCTCGACCGCTGATCATTCACGTCCCGACGTGTAGATTCACACGGTCATCGCCATGCTCGTCTGCCGCGGCGCGTCGCCTCAACTCCGCCGGGTTTTCGCCCAGATTGTGCCGCGGTGGATGCCGAACCGCTTCGCCAGCGCGGTGACGCTGACGCCGTCGGCGCGCGCTGTTCGCATTGCGTCCACTTCCTCATCGGTCAGGCGTGTTCGAGCGCGTCTCCTTGGCTCTACCGACGCTCCGATGAGCGGATCATCAGGCTCTCCAGCAGGCTCGGCCACGCCGTCGGACCCTTGGTTCCACGCGGAAGTCAGCCGCTCGACGCGCTGTCGTCTGTTCCCGTAGTGGTCCACGGAGTCCACCGAAAGAACTGGCGTTTGGCCAGACTGGGCGCCGGCAGTGCGGGCCCGTTGGGCAACTTGCAGATTTGGGTGGACATCACCGTTGCTTCTGTGAACATGGATGTCAGTACAGGAGGGGGACTTCCGGATGACATCATCGCCCGGCCATCGTCCGCGGAGCCTGACGCCCACGGCGTACCTGCTCATGATGACGTTCCGGGCATGGCTGATCGAAGTCCCGGTGGCGGCATTCAACGCCTTCGTCCTCATGGACCTCGTCTACGCGCCCCGCTTCGGCGTCCTCGTCGCCCACCAGATCGGCATGTTCACCCGGATCGCGATCATCCTGCTGTTCGCCTACTTCATCGCGTACTTCGCAGGCGAATACACCGCCAGGAGCCTGCTGTTGGCAGGAGTGTTCTGGGTGACACTGTGGCTGTTGTTCGAGTGGGGCGGCAGCCTCCTGATTGGCCGCTCGGTACAGGAAATCCTCATCGGCTGGCACGTGGAGCGTGGCTACATGTGGCCCTACGTCCTTCTCGCCTACGTGTTTGCCCCACTGCTGGTCGGTTCGGTGCTGCACCCGGCGAGACCGGCCAAGGGAACGCCTCCGACAGGGGAGCGGGACCACCCGAGGAGACCGACGTCGGGGTGAATGCGCGCCGGCGACTGTCGGCCGCTTGGCTGCCGTTCGTGCTCACCCCGGCGGCCGTCGTGCTGCTCAGCCGAGTAGCGCGCCCATCTGCTTGGCGATGGTGACGGCGGCGAGTCGGGGGTTCAGCCGGGAGAGGATGTCCATCATGGCCGAGTCGCGGCCGATGGTGGCCCGGAACCTGCCCTTCTCGATCACGTCCACGATCACCCTGGCAGCGACCTCGGGACTCGTCATCGGGTACTTGGCCGTTTCCGCTGTCCCTGCCAGTACGGCGACGCCGGAGTTGGCGGCGATGTTCGTGCGGATCGAGCCCGGAAAGACGATGCCCACCGAAACGCCGGTGTTCATCAATTCGGCATAGAGGGCCTCGGTGAGAAGCCGGACCGCGGCCTTCGATGCGCTGTAGACGGCCTGGCCGGGGACCGGCGCGAAGGCGCCCATGCTGGCGATGTTCACCAGCGAGGCCTGGGGCCGCTCCAGCAGCACCGGCAGGAACGCCTTGCAGGTGTTCATGGTGCCCCAGAAGTTCACGTCCATGACCCTCTCGATCTCGGAGAACGGCAGATCCACGACCCGCACGAACTGCTGGATCACGCCCGCGACGTTCACGAGCCCGTCCACCGAGGCATGCACCTCCTGCACTGCGGCCGGGAGTGCCGCCACGGCGTCGCGGTCGGTGATGTCGACGACATGCTGTGAGAAACGAGCCCCGACTCCCGAGATCCGGGCGGTCTCCGCGAGCCCTTCACGACGCAGGTCGACGCCGGCGACCCGTGCCCCCTTCGCGAGCAGCAGCAGCGCCACCTGCCTGCCGATGCCGTCACCGGCCCCGGTGACGACGAACACCTTCCCCGAGACGTCCATGATGACCCCTCCGCCACTTTGCGGGTAACGCCCATCACGGGCGATACCCCCATTGTGACGCGCAGGCGCCCGGAGCCATCGCCCGGGATCGTCAGAGCAGGTTGGACGCCCGTCGGTACGCGGAATCGAGGAACCTCTCCATCGCGCCCCGTCCCGCGAAGTCGTCGAGGCCGAGTCCTCGGCTGTTCCGGCTCAGCAGCGCCAGGAGAGTCGACACAAGGGCGCGTCGAATCGACCAGTTCGTCGACATGCTGGCCCGCGGCGAGACCTCGTGAGTCCTGCGGGAGTCGGACAGGTCGCTTTGGGTGCTGACTGACAACACCGATGGCTGCGGCACGCCGTCCGCAGGCGACGACCGCATCCTCCGGATCACCTTCTGAGGCATCTTCGTCCGAGCCTCCCGTCGCCGATCCCACGGGCTGACTGCCGCCCTCGATGGTGTCGGCGCTGCTTCCTGTTCCCGTCTGTCTGTAGCGTGCGTCCGGCCGCCCGTGCGCAGCCTGAGTGGTGTTCGACCGCCCGGCGTCTACAAGACGAACTCGAACAGGTGGAACTGGTCGACGGCGGCGCCGTCATAGTGGATGGTGTGGACGCCGAGATCGGTGAACCCGCACCTCTCGTAGAGTCGCCGGGCGGGGACATTCTCGACGTAGGTGTCCAGCCGGACGGCAAGGCAGCCGGTCTCGCGGGCGATCCGGATGGCCGCCTCGACGAGGAACCGGGCCACGCCCCTGCGCTGGAAGCCCGGAGTGACGCCGAGCGCGTGCACGACGAGCACATGGTCGGGTGCAGCGTCCACGCCCCAGGCAGCGGTTCTGTACCCGGCGGCAGCGTCGTGGTTCAACACCATGACCCCGGCCGTCTCCCGAGCATCGCTGGGCGTCTCGGCTGACGAGGGCGCGACCACCAGGTACAACTCACCGGCCAGTACCCAGTCGCGGATCAGGTCAGGTGGGGGATGGCCTTCGCTGTGCCAGTGCGGATAGTCGACGGTGTCGGACAGGTGGGCGGTGATTCGTCGGTATGCCGCCTGTGCAGTGGTGACGTCTTCGGACCCGGCCCTGCGCAGGGACAGGCCGGCCATGGTCGGTTCCGCTGATCCCGTCGTCATCCGGTGATCCTACTGGGCTGTGTCTCGCGTGGTGGACGGCCTCCTGAGGGATGATTGCCACATGAGGAACCGCCCGAACCTCGTCCTTGCAGTGGTCGCCGGCCTGGTGGTGGTGCTCGCCGTCGTTGCCTGGTTCGTTGCCGCGAAGCGGGAACCGCCGAGGCTGGACCCGACCACCCCAGAGGGCGTCGTGCAGACCTACATCCTGGCCTTGGTGGACGGGGACGAGGAGGCTGCCGTCGCCCACCTCGATCCGGAGTTGGGCTGCAAGGCACCGCTGCCGGGCACATACCTGATGAGGCCCGTGTCGTTGACGCTGGTCAGTTCGAGGACGACCGGCCAGGACGCCGTCGTGGTGTTCGACGTGACCGAGTACGGGGACTCACCGTTCGACTCGTGGTCCCACCGGGAAACGTTCATCCTGAGCCGCTCGGGCTCGGCCTGGTTGATCGCGGGCAACCCCTGGCCGATCTACGGCTGCAAGTGAGGTCATGATGGTGTTTTCGATTCTCGGGCCCGTCATCGTCCTGGCCGTGATCGGCGGGATCGTCGCACTGCTGGTCGGTGCCGGACGCCGGAGGAGCACCGGGGCCGGAGGCATCGACTCCCGCAGCGTCCGCAGGTTCTTCCAGTATCTGCTGCTGTTCATACTGTTCGTCGTCGTGGCCATCGGCTTGTCCGATCTGCTTGGCCGCTTGATGGGGGCATCGACGAGTGAGTGGCCAGTCGACTCCAGCGCACTTGCCCGCGCGCTCGCATTCGTCATCATCGGCCTCCCGTTGGCGGCGGCGCTTTCGTGGTGGACATGGCGCAGCCACCGTGCCGATCCCTCCGAGACCGATTCGCCACTGCTCACTGTCTACCTGACGCTGATGACATTGACGGCGCTGGTCATGGCGGCGGCGTCCTGCCAGGTCATCGTCGCCGAGGCCATCGGCCGGACGCGCTTCGACGGTGCCGCCGCGGGTCAACTGGTCGCGTGGGGTGCGCTCTGGTTCGCCCACCAGTCGGGGACCCGGCGGCTCCTGGCCGACGGCCGTGACGGTGCCCATGTGCTGCTCGGGTCGCTCATCGGGCTTGTGATGGGCACCTACGGGCTGACCGTGACGCTCGGTGCATCGCTGGATCTCCTCCTTCGTCCCGGCGTGTTCGTCAGGCCGGGTGCGGTGCTGGCGCAGGCCGGCGGGATGCTCGTGGCGGGGGTGCTGGTGTGGGTCTGGTACTGGGCGATGACCATGATCCGCAGGCCGCGGAGTGACCCGTGGCTTGCCTACGTGCTGCTTGCGGGCGTGGGCGGTGGGCTCATCCTGTCCTTGGTGGCCGCCAGCAGGATGCTGTGGAGCGTCCTGGTGTGGTTTGCCGGCGACCGGCTCGGGCAGTCCGCGACCCAGTATTTCGACTCGACCGCTGTCGAATCCGCCGCCGTCGTCATCGGGGCGTTGCTCTGGTGGTACCACCGCACGGTTCTGGGTGAGTCCGCTGCCGGGCGCAACGAGGTTCGGCGCGTGTATGAGTACCTGGTGTCGGGTATCGCGCTGGTGGCGGCGGTATCCGGTGTGGGGACGGTGGTCGCCGGGTTCATCGAGGCCGTCACCCCGGGTTTGGACACCGGTATGACAACGCAGAACACCTTGTTGGCCGCCGTCACGTTGCTGGTGGTGGGGGTTCCGGTCTGGTGGGTCCACTGGCAACGCATCCGCTCAGCCGTGGTCGCCGACCCAATCGCCGAAACGGGCTCTCTGACCCGCAGGATCTTCCTGATCGGGCTGTTCGGGGTGGCGGGTGTCACCGCCGTCATCGCTCTCCTGACCGCCGGGTACATGTTCTTCCGGGACGTCGTGGATGCCAGTCTCGGCCTCGTGACCATCCGCTCGATGCGATACGCGCTGGGTGTTCTGTTGGCGAGCGCGGGGGTGTCCGCCTACCACGGCAGCATCTTCCGGCAGGACCGCGCTGTGCCGGTGCCCGCCCGGGTGACCGGGCCCGAGTCGGTGGTGCTGGTCGGAGCCGACGACGCGGACCTTCCCCGCGCCATCCGGCGTGCGACCGGAACACGTGTTGAGTTGTGGGAGCGGCTGGAGGGCACGTCCGGACCCTGGGACGAGGCTTCGTTGCTCGATGCCCTCAGCGGACATGCCGGGCAGGACATCATGGTCGTCGCCGATGGCACTCAGCTGCAGGTCCTGGTGCTGGGCCGCAGACGCAGGTGATCCGGACGAGTTCACACCTCGGCGTTGCCGTTCACCAACTCGATGAACACGTCCTCCAGCGTGGGGGTGCGGCCGTCACGGGTGTGCGCGTCGCGGATGTCGCGAGGGTTGCCGTCTGCGATGACACGTCCGCGGTGCATGAATGCCAGGCGGTGGCAGTTGGTGGCCTCCTCCATGTAGTGGGTGGTGACGAACAGCGTCACGCCCTGGCCCGAAAGGTCGTAGAGCAGGTCCCAGAACCTCCGGCGCCCGACCGGGTCGACGCCGGACGTCGGCTCGTCGAGGAACAGCAGTTCGGGGCGGTGCATCGTGGCCGCGCCGAGCGCCAGCCGCTGCTTGAAGCCTGTGGACAGATCGCCGGTCAGCACGCGCTCGTGGCCCCGCAGGTCCGCCATGTCGAGGACGTAGCCGCGTCGATCGGTGAACTCGTCCTTAGCGAGCCCGTACACGCCGCCGTAGAAGCGCAGGTTCTCGTCCACGGTCAGGTCCTCGAACAGGGAGAACCGCTGGCTCATGTAACCGATGCGAGGCTTGATGCGGTCCGGATGGCGGATCACGTCCACGCCCAGCACCTCGACGGTTCCCGACGTGGGCGCGATCGAGCCGGTGAGCATCCGGATGGTGGTCGTCTTCCCCGAGCCGTTCGGGCCGAGGAACCCGAAGATCTCGCCGCGCGCCACGTCGAACGTGATGCCGTCCACGGCGGCGAACGTGCCGTAGAGCTTCCTCAGGTCCTGGATGCGGACCACCGGCCGCTCCGGTGCAGTCGTCATTCCGACAGCCTCCTTCGTACCAGCAGGAGCGCAGCGCCGAAGATCACTACCGCGAACGCGGCCAGGGCCAGCAGCGGGAGGGCCAACGCCTCGAAGCCCGCGCCCTTCACGAACACGCCACGGATCACCACCAGCACGTGCGTCAACGGCAGCAGCTTGGTCCACGGCTGCAGTGCCTCGGGCATCGACTCGACGGGGAAGATGAAGTCCGAGAGCAGCATCGTGGGCATGATGATGAACATCATCGCCTGCTGGGCCTGCTGCCTGGTCCGCGAGATGAGGGAGACGAACAACCCGATGCCGACGTTGGTCAGCATGAACAGCGCCAACCCGGTCACCAGCACGGCCAGCGACCCGTTGAAGGGCACGCGGAACCACAGCGTGCCGAGGACGGCCACAAGCGTCGCCTGCACGAAGGCGATCAGGGTGTAGGGGACGATCTTGCCGATCAGGTATTCGCCCCGCGTGATCGGGGTGACGAACATCTGCTCGAGCGTGCCGCGTTCGCGTTCCTTGACGACGGACTGGCTCATGATGGCCAGCACGGAGATCATCATGATGGTCGCGATCAGTCCGGGGATCATCGTGTTGACCGTGCGGAGCGACTGGTTGTAGACGACCCGCAGCCTTGCGTCGACGCCGGGGCCGTCTCCCGGCGGTGTGTTCAGCCCCCCGATGATCCGGGCGGCATACGCCGTGCCGACGGAGGCGGTCTGGCTGTCCGACCCGTCGACCACGACGCCGATGTCGGCCGACTCACCGCGCTGGATCGCGGCCGCGGTCCCCGCCGGGATCAGGATCGCGATACCGACTTGGCCGCGACCCATGAGGGGCCGCAGTTCGGCCTCACTGTCGGGGCGGGCCACGATCCGGAAGTAGTCGGTGGCCTCGAACGCGGCGTCTACGGTGCGACTCACGGGGGAGTGGTCGAGGTCGACGATCGCCGTGGGCAGGTTGGTGACGTCGGCGCCGATGACGTAGCCGAACAGGAGCAACTGCACGATCGGCATCGCCAGGATCAGCCGTGCATACATCGGGTCGCGGCGGAGCTGCTTGAACTCCTTCCAGATCAACAACCGGATGCGGCGTCGTTTCATCGGCGGGCCCTTCTCGCGTACAGGCGCACCGCGAGGGCGACCATGACGACGGCGTATCCGACGAGTAGTGCCAGGTCGACCGCGACGTCGGCGAAGCCCGCACCCTTCAGGAACACGCCGCGGGAGATCGTCACCATTTCGCGGGCCGGGAACACATAGGTGAGCCACTGGAGAACCGCAGGCATGGCCTCCAACGGGAACGCGAAACCGGACAGCAGGAAGCTCGGAAGCACGGCGATCATCAAGGCGGTGATGTTGGCCGTCTCCGGGGAGGGCGTCACCGACGAGATGATCACCCCGATCGCGAGAGAGGCGAACACGAACACCACCGACGCCACCAGCAGCAGCGGCACCGACCCGCGCAGCGGCAGCTCGAACAACCACATGCCGAGTCCCGTGACAGCGGTCATGATCACGAACGCCAGCAGCGTCCACGGCAGCAGCTTGCCGATCACGAGCTCGGTGTGGCGAAGCGGACTGACCAGCATCTGCTCGGCTGTGTGCTGGTCTCGCTCCCGGACGATCGTGACTGCCGTCTGTTGCACCGTGACGATCATGATGATCACCACGATCAGGCCCGGGATCAGGAACACCGACGACAGTCGGTCCGGGTTGTACCAGGTGCGAACCGACGCCGTTGCCATGCCCTGCGTGCCGGCATCCGACGGTCCGGCGCCCGGGGCCGTGGCCACCCAGGTGGCGTAGCTGGCGGCGTTGTAGCGCTGGTTGAGCGCGAGCGAGTAGGCCTCGCCCATCCGTGCCGATGTCGTCTGGCTGCCGTCGACCAGCACCTGCACCGGCGCGCGTCCGCCCGCGTCCTGGACCTGCTGGAACCCGGCGGGTATCACCAAGGCCACCCGGGCGCGATCCCGCTCGAAGGCGTCGTCCAGTGCGGCCTGCGAGTCGACGGCGCCGACCACGTGGAAGAAGCCCCCGGCACTGTACTGCTGCACGTAGGCGCGGGATGCTGGTGTCTGGTCGGCGTCCCAGACGACGGTGGACACGTTCCGCACGTCGAAGCTGATCGCCCACGCGAACAGCAGCAACTGCATCATGGGCAGCAGGATGACGATGGCAAGTGCGCGTGGGTCGCGGATCAGGTGCAGGAACTCCTTTCGCACCAGCGCCCCGATCCGGGTCAGGGACGACCTCACGTTCCCACCTCCCCCGTGCCCTCGTTCGCTCGCTCCTGCCCCGTCTCTGCGAGGTAGGCGAAGGCGGCCTCCATGTCGGGGGCGATCACGCGTGCCGCACCCTCCAGACCCTCGGACCGCAGGTGGTCCACGCAGCCCTGTGCGGGGTCGGCGACGGCACGGTCGACAAGTGCGCGGACCTGGTCGCCCAACAGATGCACCGAAAGCACACCCGGGGCGTCGTCGAGCGCCGCAAGCGCGGCGCGCGGGTCGGGGGAGGAGACCTCCAGAACCGTTCCCGGCACGAGTTCCTTGATCTCGGCGGGGGTCCCGGTCTGGGTGATGCGGCCCGAGTCCATGAAGGCGATGTGGTCGCAGCGCTCCGCCTCGTCCATGTACGGGGTGGCGACGAGCACCGTCGTGCCGGAGGCGCGCAGGTCGGCGATGATGGCCCAGAACTCGCGGCGCGACACCGGGTCGACGCCGGTGGTCGGTTCGTCCAGCAGCAGCAGGTCGGGGCGGTGCATCAGCGTCGAGGTCAGCATGAGCTTCTGCTTCATACCTCCCGACAGCCTGCCCGCCTGGCGTCTCATGAACTCGGCCATGCCCATGGAGCCCAGCAGAGCGGCGGCGCGTGTCCGTCGCTCCGCCTTGCCAGCGCCGCGCAGCGTCGCGAAGAAGTCGAGGTTCTCCGCCACGGTCAGGTCCGGGTACATGCAGAACTGCTGGCTCATGTACCCGATCCTCGGTGTGACCTCACCCGGCTCACTGCGGACGGAAGCGCCGAAGATCGTCGCGTCGCCCGCGTCGGGAAGCAGGACGGTTGCGAGCATCCTGATCAGGGTGGTCTTGCCCGCACCGTCGGGGCCGAGCAGGCCGAAGACCGTGCCCCTCGGCACGCTCAGCGACACTCCGCCGACGGCGACGACATCGCCGAACCGGTGAGTCAGCCCGTCGGCCACGACGGCAGGCACTCCCTTGTCCGAGGAGGGTGCGTCGGTCATGGGAGGAACACGTCGACCGGTTGCCCTGCCCGGTACCCGGTGGCGTCGGTGGGCAGTTGGACGCGGAACTGGAATACGAGCCGGACGCGCTGGTCGGCGGTCTCGACGTTGTTCGGCGTGAACTCGGGCTGGCTCGAGATCCAGGTGACGGTGCCCTCCACCGGATCTACGCCGTCGGTGGAGACCTGCAGTTTCGTGCCGACCGAGATCGTGCCGAGCTGCGGCTCGGGGACGAAGGCGCGCACCCACACGTCCTCAGGGTCCGCCAGTGTGACCAGCGTCCGCCCCGCCCCGGCGGCCTGGCCCGCGTTCGTGGTGACGGTGATGGCGACGCCGTCGTGCGGGGCGGTGATGGTCGCCTGGGAGAGCTGGAACTGGGCCAGCTGCAGGCCCGCCTCGGCCTGCGCCTGGCGAGCCTTCGCCTCGGCGATCTCCGCGTCTGTGCCGTCGGACTCCTTCTGAGTCACGAGCGCCGTCGCCGCATCGACGCCTGAGGCGGCCTGTTCGACTCCCAGACGCAGGGCGGTGTCATCCAGTCTCACCAGCGGATCGCCCGCCTTCACGGCGTCGCCCTCGGTCACGAGCACCTCGCCGACGATGCCGGCGAGAGTCGCGGACACCTGGTAGCGAGTGGTCTCCACGGATCCGCTCAGCCGGCCCGCCTGGTCCGCTGCGGGTCTGGTGAACCACCACCACAGGCCGACCCCTGCCAGGGCGAGCAGCACCACGACGGCCACGAGGGGGATGGCACGGTTGCGGGGTTTCGACATGTCAGTTCTCCTTGCAGCCTGCGAATTCCAGGTCGACGGGCGCCCCGGGCGGGGGACCGTCGGTGCTCGTGATCGTCACGGCGATCCGGACGGCACGGATGAGGTGGATCTCCGAGGTCGCCTGGGACGTGGGAGGGAGTTCGGCCGCGGTGCCGACGACGGAGACACGGGCCGGGTAGGTCCTGCCCCAGTCGGTTCCGACCTGCACCCCGGAGCCGACGCAGACCAAGGAGGCCACATCCATGGGCAGCCAGGTGGTCACCGTCGCGGACGCATCCGGTCGGATCGTCACGAGTGGGGCACCCGGCCTGACGACGTCGCCCGCCCTCGGGGCCGCCACGACGACACCGTCGCCCGGGGCGGTCACGACGGTCAGGTTCGCCTGGCTGCGTGCCCGCTCGACGGCCAACTCCGCTGGTCGGACCTGCTTCAGGGCCAGGTCGTGGGCATCGGTCAGTGACTTGGCGGCGTCGTCGAGCTGGGACAGGGCGTCGTCGAGTTGCGCGAGGCCGTCCCTGGCCTTGGTGAGGTTGTCGTCCAGCTGCTTCAGGCCATCGGTCAGCTGGGCGAGCCCGTCGGCGAGCTTCGTGGCGCCCTGTCGGGCCTGGGTGAGGCCGGCGTCCAGCTGCGCCAGCCCGTCCCGGGCTTTGACGGACGTCTCATCCAGTTGGGCGACCCCCGCCCTCGCCTGTTCGAGGGCGGCCGTGACCTGGGCGAGCTGCGCCTGGAGTTGCGGGTCCTCCGGTGTGGCCTCGAGTGCCTGCTGGAGTTGCTGCTGCCTGGCCTCCAGATCCGCGACGGTGGCCCGCAGCGTCGAGAGCTTGGAGTCCAACTCGGCGACCTGGCCTGCCACCTCGGCCCGTTTGGTCTTGAGTACCTTGAGTTGTGCGTCGAGGTCTGCCTGTTTGGCGAGCAACTCGTGGCGCTTGTCGAGGGCCTCTGCGCGTTTCGAGGTCAGCAGATCGACGGCGTCGACGACCTCCGCGCGCTTGTCCGTGGCCTCGGAGCGCTTGTCGGCGATGTCCTGGATGTTGGCCTCGAGAAGGTCGATCCGCCGGGCGACGAGCTCCGAGCCGGCCTGCGCCGCCCTGAGTGCCGCCTGCTGCTGGTCCGACTCCATGCGCGCGACGGCGTCCCCGAGAGTCACTCGTGTGCCCACCGTGACGGCCTCGGCGACCCTGATGGCGACCACTGGCGTTGGCTGGGACGACGGGCCTCCCGGGGAGGTCTGGGTCGGCGTAAAGCCTGCGTCCGGGTCCGGCGCGACGGCGAGGAGGATGGGTGCCGACACGGTCCAGGTGGTGTCGTCGACGCTGCCGGTGTCCGTGATCCCGGAGGTTTGGGTGCAGCCGACCAGAGCCAGCGCGCCGAGTGCGGCGAGGGCGGGCAGGCGGCGACACAACGCGAGCGCCCCGTCCGGACGCTCGATCGGCGATGCCGCGTTGTGCATACTCGAACCTTCTCACCTCGCCGTGGCATGTGGGTGCGTTCCTCGTGACGTCCCGACTCCGAAGTCTACGCCTGTTGACATCGCGGTGTATGGTCTACTCATGCGGCGAGATTCGGCCCAGACGGCCACCCGGACCGGGCGACGCTCTGGGCCAAGTGGCACCAGGGACGCGATCCTGGCGGCCGCGCGCACCCACTTCGCCAGCGAGGGATACTCGGCCTCCCTCCGTACGATCGCAGGGACCGCCGGCGTGGACGTCGCCCTCATCCGCCACTTCTTCGGCAGCAAGGACGCGTTGTTCGACGCGATTCTCGAGATTCCCGAGGACACGGACGCCACGATCCTGGAGGCTCTCGCCGGCGACTCCGACCAACTGGGTGAGCGCCTCGTTCGCGCGTACCTGAGCCTGTGGGAGGACCCGAAGATCGCCGAGCCTCTCCTGGCCATCGCGCGGACTGCGCTCGCAACCCAGCGGACCGCCGAGCACCTCCGGACGCGACTCGCCGAGCGGCTACTGAACGGCGGCCTCACGGGCCTCGTCCCGGGACAGCGCGTGAGGCTGGTCGCCCTGGTCGGCCCCCAGCTGATGGGCATCGCCCTGGCTCGTTACATCGTCCGTTCGCAACCCCTGGTCGACATGGACATCGAGGAGATCGCCGCACTCGTTGGGCCCGGCATCCAGCAACTGCTCATGGCTCCTCCGAACCGCGAACTCACGGCGAGAGACGATGGCGGAGCTGCTGTTCGCCAGGTCGCGGAGGGGATGGTCGACGGTACATGAGTCCACGAGACGACATGGCTTCGGAGCCCCTCCGCCTGGGCCTCGACATCGG
>JBDHZH010000062.1:0-16916 GCA_039811745.1 Arachnia sp. | reverse complement strand
TCGGCGCACGTGCGAAGTTGACCAGCATCGCCGAGCGCTTCATCATCGCCAGCTGCTCCCGCCCGATCAGGCCGCGGGTCGCGTCGAGCAGCGGGACGTGGAGGGTGACAACGTCGGACTGCCTGAGCAGCTGGTCCAGGGTGGTGATGTGGTGGACTTGGCTGGACAGTTTCCACGCATGCTTCACGGTGACGGCGGGGTCGTAGCCGAGCACCCGCATCCCCAGCCCGACAGCCGCGTTCGCCACCTCGACGCCGACCGCCCCCAGCCCGATCACGCCGAGCGTCCGCCCCGGGAGCTCGAAGCCGACGAACTGCTTCTTGTTCGCCTCGACCGCCTCGTCCATCGACGCGGCGTCGCCCCGGAGCCGGTGGGCGTAGGCGGCGGCGTCGATGATGTTGCGTGCGGCCAGGAAGATGGCGGCGATCACCAGCTCCTTGACGGCGTTGGCGTTGGCGCCCGGGGTGTTGAACACCGGAATCCCCCGGGCGGAGTACTCGGCGACGGGGATGTTGTTGGTGCCCGCGCCGGCACGTGCCACCGCTAGCACCGACGGCGCGATGCCGACGCCGTGGAGGTTGGCGGAACGCAGGATCAGCGCGTCGGGCTCCGGCACGTCAGGGCCGACCCGGTACAGCCCTTCCGGCAGCTGGCCCAGGCCCGCGGGGCTGATCGCGTTGAGGGTCCGGATCGAGAATGCCATGACGCCTACCTGTGCCGGCGCTCGAAGTCGGCCATGAAGTCGATCAGCGCCTGCACGCCCTCCAGCGGCATCGCGTTGTAGATGCTCGCCCGCATGCCGCCGACAGACCTGTGCCCGCCCAGGGTGGTGAGGCCGGCGTCGGCCGCCTCGGCGACGAACGTCTTGTCCAGCGCCGGGTCCGCGAGGAGGAACGGCACGTTCATCCAGGACCGCGCGTCCGGGGCGACCGGGTTGGAGTAGTAGTCGGAGGCATCGATCGCGCCGTAAAGCGCCTCCGCCTTGGCCCGGTTCCGGTCCGCCATCGCCTCGAGGCCGCCGAGTTCGGTGAGCCATTCGAGGATCAGGCCCAGCAGGTAGACGCTGAACGTCGGCGGGGTGTTGAGCATCGAATGGTTCGCCGCCATGTCGGCGTACTGCAGCACCGACGGCGTGGTCGGGCGGGCGCGACCGAGCAGGTCGTCGCGGACGATGACCACGCACAGGCCCGACGGGCCCATGTTCTTCTGCGCGCCGGCGTAGATGAGACCGAAACGGGAGACGTCGAGGGGGCGCGACAGGATCGTCGAGGAGAAGTCTGCCACCAGCGGGACGTCGCCCGCATCGGGGACGTATCCGAACTCGACGCCGCCGATGGTCTCGTTCGGCGTGTAGTGCAGGTACGCCGCGCCGGAATCGACGGTGTAGCTTCCCGCGGCGGGAACGGTGGTGTAGCCCGACGCGGACTCGTCCGCGACGACCCGAACCTCAAGCCCCTGGCGCTGGGCCCCCTTGATGGCCTTCGCCGACCACTGGCCGGTGTTCAGGAAGCCGACGGCGTCCCCCGGCCGGGTCAGGTTCATCGGGATGGCGTCGAACTGCGCGTACGCGCCGCCCTGAAGGAACAGCACGCGGTAGTCGTCGGGCACACCCAGGAGTTGCCGCATCAGTGCCTCGGCCCGGGCGGCACATTCGACGAATGCCTTGCTGCGGTGCGACACCTCCATCACCGACATGCCGGAGCCCTGCCAGCTCAGCAACTCGTTCTGGGCACGCTCCAGCACAGCCGTCGGGAGCATCGCGGGACCTGCGGAAAAGTTCCATACACGCACGGCGCCATTCTTGCACCCTCGATCGCCGGGCGCCGTTCCGGCCTGCCGGAGCGGACATCGACCGCACTCGGGCCCCGGCCACCGTCCGTCCACGCAGGGACCAGCCACGTGCACCCACTCGGAGTCGTGACAAATCACGACGACACGCCGTGTCCAGTGCTCGGTGGAGCACGGAACACGGCGTGTCGATGCAATTTGTCACCCGGTCGCGCCGGGAGCGGGTGACGTCAGGCGGGGCCGAACCTGAAGGCGCGGATCAGCTGGGTGATGCCGAGGATCACCAGCGAGATGCCGATGAGGAGCCACACGATCGCGGCGCCCCAGATGGGAGACATGATGACCAGGACGCCGGCGATGATGCTGAGGATGGCGAACACTGCGGTCCAGGCCTTGGAGCTGGCGTTGCCGATCGTGGAGAGCGACACGATGCCCTCGATGATCCACATCACGCCGATGATGATGCCGAGCAGTGCGGCCAGCGCGATCATCGTGGCCTTCAGGTTCGCAAAGGCGATGCCCGCGGTGACCAGGAACACGACGCCCAGCAACAGGTAGCCGAACCGGGACCAGCCGGCGATCTTGCGCGAGAAGATGCCGATCCCCAGGTTGACGAGGCCCGCGATGACGGCATAGATCGCGATGATCGCGGCCACCACGATCGCACTCTTCGCCGGCCACACCAGCATCAGGATGCCGACGACCAGCGCCAGCAGGCCGCTGATGCCGAGCATCGACCGGATGCCGTTGGTGACCAACTTCTCCGCCTGCGCGAGGTCTTGATCGTATGAGCTTGTGGACATGGTTCCTCCATGGTTGACAGAATCAATGTTCTTTCCAGAAGCGTAGTGTCGGCAGGACCGGTTCGGTCACGACGCGCCCATCGGTCCGCCCAGCGGACGGACCGATGCTGGCCGATTCGACCAGCGGTACTGGTCACCCGATGGCTGAGCCAGCCGCCCGCGAAACCTCCGTCGCTCGCTCAGCCGAGGTCGACGGTGGCCTCCTGGTTCTCGATGCCGAGCTGGCGCAGGCACTCCTCGAGGACGCGCATGACCTCGATGGTGTCCGAGAGCGGCATGACCGACGACTCCGTGTCCCCGGCGAGGACGCGCTCTGTGACCTCGGCGATCTCGTGGGCGTAGCCGCGGCCGGTCATGTTGGCCTCGATGACGCGCGGCAGCACGCCGCTGCGGTGGATAGAAAGTGTCGTGGGGTGGTGGAACCTGGGCTCCACCTCGATCCAGCCCTTCGTGCCGTAGATCGCCATGCGGCCGGGGCCGTGGCCGTCGAAGCCGCACGCGATGGCCGCCAGCCCCTCCCCGGCGTACTTGATGCTCATCGCCGCCGCGGCATCGACGCCATTCGGCGCGAGGCGGCCCACGCACTGGATGTCCCTGGCGGTGCCGAGGAACGCCTGCGCGAAGGACACCACATACACGCCGAGGTCGAGCATGGCGCCGCCGCCGGTGGCCGGGTCGAACAGGCGGTGGCTCGGGTCGAACTCACGGTAGGCGCACAGATCTCCCTGCACGCCGAGGACGTCGCCGATCCGGCCCCAGGCGACGACCTCGCGGGCGGCCGCGATGGCGGGCAGGAACCTGGTCCACATCGCCTCCATGCAGAAGGTGCCCTTGGTTCGGGCCGCGGCCACGACCTCCTCGGCGCCCGCAAGCGTGGCGGTGAACGCCTTCTCGACCAGCACGGCCTTGCCGCGTTCGATCGCGGCCAGCGCGATGTCGCGGTGGTGCGGATGGGTGGTGGCGATGTAGACGACGTCGATGTCGTGGTCGTCGAGGAGCCCGGCGTAGCTGCCGTAGGCCCTGGGAACCGAGTACTTCGAGGCGAGATGTTGGGCCCTGGCGAGATCCCGCGAGGCGATGGCGACGAGGTCTGCCCCGGGCACGTACTGGAAGTCGGCAGCCATCACGTCGGCGATCCAACCGGCCCCGACGATGCCCCAACGGATGGTGTCCATGGGTCTCAGGCTACCGGGGGCGCGGGACACGGAACATCGACTTGCGCCAACTCGACTAGTCTTGTCGCGCAGCAGGAAGGAAACGCATGGCACGCATCGTTCAGAAGTACGGTGGGTCCTCGGTGGCGGATGCCGAATCCATCAAGAGGGTCGCCCGCCGCATCGCCCGCACGCGCGGCAACGGTCACGAGGTCATCATCGTCATCTCTGCGATGGGCGACACGACCGACGAACTGATGGACCTGGCCCTGCAGGTGTCGCCCCGGCCCAAGTCGCGGGAACTCGACATGCTGCTCACCACGGGCGAGCGCCAGAGCGCCGCCCTGCTGGCCATGGCGCTATCGGACCTCGGCGTCGACGCAGTCTCGTTCACGGGCTCCCAGGCGGGTGTGCTGACGACCCCCACCCACGGCAACGCCCGGATCATCGACATCACGCCCGGCCGGGTCGAGGCCGCGGTGCAGCAGGGCAACGTCGCGATCGTCGCCGGCTTCCAGGGTGTCGCCCTGTCCACGAAGGACATCACGACGCTCGGCCGGGGCGCCTCCGACACCACCGCGGTGGCGCTGGCCGACGCGCTCGGCGCCGACTACTGCGAGATCTTCAGCGATGTCGACGGCGTGTTCACGGCAGACCCGCGCATCGTGCACTCGGCACGCCCGATCACCGAGATCAGCTACGAGGAGATGATGGAGCTTGCCGCCTCCGGCGCCAAGATCCTGCACCTGCGCTGCGTCGAGTACGCGCGCCGCGAGAACGTCAAGGTCCACGTCCGCTCGTCGTTCACCGACAAGCCGGGCACCTGGGTGAAGTCCCTGGAGGAAGTCAGGAAGGAACCAGCCATGGAGGAAGCAGTCATCACCGGGGTCGCGCACGATCGCGGCGAGGCGAAAATCACCATCGTCGGCGTGCCGGACCGGGTCGGCGAGGCCGCCACGATCTTCCGCACCATCGCGGACGCCGACATCAACATCGACATGATCGTCCAGAACATCTCCAGCCTGTCGGTGGAGAGCACGGACATCTCGTTCACCCTGCCGATGACCGACGGCCGCCGCGCCATCGAGGCGCTGGAGGGGATCCAGGGAAAGGTCGGCTTCAAGACGCTGCGCTACGACGACCAGATCGGCAAGGTGTCCATCGTCGGCGTCGGCATGCGCTCGCACCCCGGCGTCACCGCGACGTTCTTCCAGGCCCTGGCCGATGCGGGCGTCAACCTGCAGATGATCTCCACCTCCGAGATCCGCATCTCTGTGGTGGTCGGATCCGACGACGTCGATCGCGCCGTCATCGCGGCGCACACCGCCTTCGGGCTGGACGCCGACCAGGAGGCAGTGGTCCACGCGGGCACGGGACGCTGATCGACCCTCTGCCCCGCAGCGCCAGAAATGAGCAGGCCCGGTGTTCATTCACCGGGCCTGCTTACTTGTTTTGACATCACTCCCACTAGGGGTTTCACTGATTAGGTCGCCCCAATGGCAACGGTAACATAACGATTTCACGACATCAGACCTCCCTGCGTGCGAACCTAGCCGAAGACGTCATATGCTCTCGACATAACCTGGGGCCGCGTCGCCCCGGACGAGGGCTCAAGGCAGAGCCGCTCGCATCACCGGAAGAGGAGAACCGCATGACCTACTCCCTGCAACGCCGTGGCTTCCTGAAGGGCGCCCTGGCCGCCGGAGCACTCGTACCGCTGGCGGCCTGCGCAGGCGGAGGTACCCCAGCCGAGACCACCACGCCCTCGGACACCGGCACCCCCACCGACACGAACGCCCCGGCGAACGACGCCGCCAACCCGTTCGGCCTGCAGAGCCCCTCCAAGGTCGAAGCGATCATCTTCAAGGGCGGCTACGGCATCGCCTACGCCGAGTTCGCCGGCAAGCTCGTCGAGAAGAACCACGAAGGTGTGACCGTCAGCGTCAGCCCCACCACCGAGGTCGCCAAGGAACTCCAGCCGCGCTTCACCGGCGGCAACCCGCCGGATGTCATCGACAACGCGGGCAAGGGCAAGATCGGTCTCTCCGCCATCCTCAGCCAGCTCGAGGATCTGACGCCGGTGGTCGACGCGCAGAACATCGAGGGCACCAAGATCCGCGACACCCTGTACGCGGGTGCGCTTGAGCCGGGCACCTTCGACGGCAAGCTCGCCGCCATCAACTACGTCCTGACCGTGTTCGGCCTCTGGTACTCCGCCTCGCTGTTCGAGGCGAACGGCTGGACCCCGCCGAAGACGTGGGACGAGGCGCTCGATCTCGGCGCCAAGGCCAAGGCCGCAGGCAAGTACCTGTTCCTGTGGGGCAACGAGGCCGCCGACTACTACGGCGAGATGGCCATCACGTCGGCCATCAAGGAGGGCGGCGACGAGGTCCGCATCGCGCTGGACAACCTGGAGGAGGGCTGCTGGAGCAAGCCGGCCATCCAAGCGGTGTTCGGCAAGCTCAAGGAGTGCGTCGACAAGGGCTACTTCAAGCCCGGCGGCTCCGGCACGCAGTTCACCGCCGCGCAGGCTGCATGGTCCAACGCCGAGGAGGCTCTCCTCTACCCGTCGGGCGCCTGGATCGAGAACGAGATGAAGGACCAGACGAAGGAGGGGTTCAAGATGACCGGCACGCCGGTCCCGACCGTCACCTCGTCCTCCACGCTCCCGTTCGACGCGATCCACTCCGCGGCCGACGAGGCCTACATCGTCCCGGCACAGGGCAAGAACGTGGCGGGCGGCAAGGAGTTCATGCGCACCATGCTGTCCAAGGAGGCCGCGACGAACTTCGCACAGACCATCCTGTCGCCGACGATCGTCAAGGACACCGTCCCAGCCGACGCCTTCGGCTCGACGGCGCTGGCCTCGCAGATCGCGATGCTCGGCGCAGCCGGCAACAACGTGTTCACGTGGCGCTTCAACTCGTACTACGGGCTGGGCACCGACCACGTCCAGGCCTGGAACAGCTTCCTCGACGGCAAGATGACCGTCGAGCAGCTGACCAAGGCACTGCAGGACGCCACCGACCGAGTCCGCAACGACAGCGCGATCGAGAAGTACAAGGTCTCGTGACGTCCGGACAGACGGCGACGACCGGGGGCGGCAGGGCTGAGCGCCCTGCCGCCCCCGGCGTGGGGCCCGCGAAAGTCCCCGACCCGGTCCGGAAGGGCCGGCGTCGGCACTGGTCCTTCGACAAGGTCAGCTTCATGGTGGTGTTCCTGGGCCTGCCGCTTCTGATCTACATCGGCCTGGTGATCTACCCATTCATCCAGGCGTTCCACTACTCGCTCACGAACTGGCGCGGCTTCGAGCCCATCCAGAACGCCGACTACGTCTGGTTCGACAACTACATCTACCTGCTGGGCGATCCGCGATTCATGAAGGCGCTCGGCAACAACATCATGCTGGCTACCTTCCTGCCGTTGATCACGATCGCACTCGCCCTCATCCTGGCCATCGTCGTCACCATGGGCGGCCCGTCACACGGCAACATCCGCGGCATCAAGGGCGCAGGCTTCTACCGCGTCGTGTCGTTCTTCCCGTACGTCATCCCCGGAATCGTCATCGGCTTCATGTGGCGCCTGCTGTTCGACCCGAGCTCCGGATTCGTCAACGGCGTCCTGACCTGGCTCGGTTTCTCCCAGTTCAAGGACTTCGCCTGGCTCGGCGACGAACGAACCGCCATGCCGGTCTCCATGTTCGTGATCATCTGGGGCTTCGTGGGCTTCTACATGTTGCTGTTCATCGCGGCCATCAAATCCATCCCGGCCGAGATCTACGAGGCCGTCCGCATCGACGGGGCCGGCCGCTGGACCACCGCGGTCAGGGTGACCATCCCGCTGATCCGCGACAACATCCAGACCGCCTACATCTACATGGGCATCATCGCGCTGGACGCGTTCATCTACATGTCGGCGCTGAACCCGTTCGGCGGCCCCAACTACTCCACCCTGGTCATGAGCCAGCAGTTGTTCGAGACCGCCTTCGGCGGCAACAACCTGTGGGGCAGGGCGTCGGCCATGGGCGTCGCGCTCGCCGTCGTGACCCTCGTCTACGCGGGCATCATCTTCGGGGTGAACCGCCTGACCGGCGGAAAGGATCCGGTGACCTACTGATGAGCACCGAAACGCTCCCCGAGCACCGCAAGGTCAAGACGAGCACCGGCGACAAGCTGTTTGCAATCTTGGCGCACGTGCTGCTCATCGTGTGGGCCGTCCTCGTCGTCGGTCCGCTGTTGTGGACGTTCATGACGTCGTTCAAGACGTCGTCGGAGATCTTCTCCTCGGCGCTCGCACTGCCGAAGGAGCTGTTCTCCGGCGGCCGCATCTTCGAGAACTACGTCAGCGCCTGGAGCCAGGGCAACTTCGGCGTCTACTTCTACAACTCCGTCGTCGTGGTCGCCTTCGCCCTGTTCTTCGTCATGCTGCTGGGCGCCATGTGCGCCTACGTGCTGGCGAGGTTCGCCTTCAAGGGCAGCCGGCTCATCTACTACCTCATGCTGGCCGGCCTGACGTTCCCGATCTTCCTCGCCATCGTGCCGCTCTACCAGGTGCTGAAGGTTCTCCCCCTGCCGTGGGCGCCGAACGGCGTCATGCTGGGTACCCACGAGGGCCTGATCCTCACCTATGTGGCGTTCGCGCTGCCGTTCACCGTGTTCTTCCTGTACGCGTTCTTCAAGACGCTGCCGAACGAGATCTACGAGGCGGCACAGGTCGACGGTGCGGGCGAATGGACTACGTTCTTCCGGATCATGCTGCCGATGGCCAAGCCCGGCCTCGCGTCCGTGGCGATCTTCAACTTCCTCGGCCTGTGGAACCAGTACCTGCTGCCGGTGGCTCTGAACCCGCAGGAGCCGATGTACGTCCTCTCGCAGGGCATTGCACGGTTCGCGTCCCAGATGGGGTACAACGTCGACTTCGGCGCCCTGTTCGCCGCCGTCATCATCACGGTGGTGCCGGTGCTGATCGTCTACGTGATCTTCCAGCGCCAGCTGCAGGGTTCCGTCCAGCAGGGGACCATGAAGTAGATCCGGCCACAGACCGACGGAAAACGCAGTCAACTCCCCTCCAGAGGGTCGTTTTCGGTCAGAACCGCAAAGTGACAGGACTTATCCGTCGTTTGGGGCGAGAGGTGGAGCGGGGGGACGTGGGGAGGGACGGGAGGGGGGCGCTATCGCCGGCGGCCGGTGCCGAACAGGCCGCGGGCGATCTCGGCGGCGGCGGTGCGCATGAACTGTTTGAACGCCGACGACTGGGCAACCTGTTCGACGATGCTCGGCTCCGGTTTCGGGGTCCGGGCGGTGGTGGCCCGTGGTCGGGGAGCAGCGGGCTCGCGACGTTGCTGCGCCTCCCACTCGGCCTGCCTGGCCCGCTCCGCCTCGGCCGCGGCTTCGGTGGCCGCGGCGTCGGCGCCCGCCTGCAGCTTGCGGGCGAGCATCTCGTATGCGGAGTCGCGGTCGACGGCCGCACCGTAGCGGGCCATCAGCACCGACTGCGCCACGCCGGCGCGCAGGGCCCCGGGATCGGTCGGGGACATCGCGGATTCCGGCGCCCAGATCCTCGTGCGGGCCACCGGCGTCGGGACGCCGTCGGGGTCCATCACCGTGACGACCGCCTCGCCGATACCCAGCTGCTGCAGCACCTCGGCCAGGTCGTAGCCGGAGGTGGGGAACGTCGAGACGGTCGCCTTCAGGGCCTTCGCGTCGTCGGGGGTGTGGGCGCGCAGCTGGTGCTGCACCCGGCTGCCGAGCTGGGCCAGCACGTCGGCTGGCACGTCCTTCGGGGTCTGGGTGACGAAGAAGATGCCGACCCCCTTGGACCGGATCAGGCGGACGGTCTGGGTGATCGCATCCAGGAACGCCTTGCTGGCGTCCTTGAACAGCAGATGCGCCTCGTCGAAGAAGAACACCAGCTTCGGCCGGTCCAGGTCGCCGACCTCTGGCAGCGTGGAGTACAGGTCGGCGAGCAGCCACATCAGGAACGTGGAGAAGATCGCAGGCCGGCTGGCCAGGTCCGGCAGCTCCAGCAACGACACGATGCCGCGACCGTCCGGCGCGACGCGGAGCAGGTCGGAGGGCTCGAACTCGGGCTCACCGAAGAACACGTCCCCGCCCTGCTCCGACAGGGTGACGAGGTTGCGTAGGATGACGCCGGCCGTGGCCGCCGAAACGCCGCCGATGCCCTTCAACTCGGCCTTGCCCTCGTCGGAGGTGAGGTAGCGCAGCAGCGAGGTCAGGTCCTTCAGGTCCAGCAGCGGCAGCCCCGCACGATCCGCGTAGTAGAACACCAGCCCCAGCGACGACTCCTGGACCTGGTTGAGGCCGAGCACCTTGGCGAGCAGGATCGGCCCGAACGAGCTGATCGAGGCGCGCACCGGCACGCCGATCCCCTGCCCGCCGAGGGCGAAGAACTCGCACGGGAACGGCTTCGGCTGCCACGGCTGACCCTGCTTGGCGACCCGCGCCAGCAGCTTCTCACTCGAGGTACCCGGGCTGGCCAGGCCGGACAGGTCACCCTTGATGTCGGCCGCGAACACCGGCACCCCGGCCCGGCTCAGCGCCTCGGCCATCACCTGAAGCGTCACGGTCTTGCCCGTGCCCGTGGCGCCGGCCACTAGTCCGTGACGGTTGAACATGGAGACCGGGATGCGGACGGGGGCGTCCACGACGGGCGCGCCGTCGTACAGCACACCCAGCTGGACGGCTTCCCCCTCGAATGCGTAACCCTCCCGGATGCGCCCGGCCAGTTCCTCATCGACAGTGTCATCGGTCACGCTCAAAGCGTGCCACATGGGCGCGGCCCGTCCCGGCGTTTCGGCAACCCGGCTAGAGTGGCCAGCGTGATCTTCAAGCGAGTCGGCGAGGGCAGGCCATACCGCGACCACAGCTACAGCCAGCGGCAGTGGGCGGCGATCGCGCCCGTCCAGGTGAGGCTCGACGAGCTCGTCACCACCAAACGACAACTCGATCTCGACACCCTGCTGGAGGAGGATTCCACCTTCTACGGCGACCTGTTCGCCCACGTGGTCTCCTACCGGGGCGACCTGTATCTCGAGGACGGTCTGCACCGGGCCCTGCGCGCGGCGCTGCAGCAGCGGCAGACCCTGCATGCCAGGATCCTCGAGGTCACCGATTAGGCTGACGGGCACGTGACCCATCAGAGACGAGGCCGAGCCACGCGATGCGCATCTTCCGACTTGTAGCAACCCCGGTGCTCCTGCTGGGGCTGCTCGCGTTCCTGGTGTGGGGCGCGTCGTGGGGATGGCGGAACCTGACCGCACCACTGCCCACCCCTGAACCCACCCCCTGCGTGACGGAGACCGTCGAGGTGGTCGCCCCGGCCAACGTGCACGTCCGGGTCTACAACGGCGGATTCACGAGCGGCCTCGCCACGCGGCAGGCGCACCGCCTGGAGGCGGCTGGCTTCGTCATCGCCCGCACCGGCAACACCGACGAGCGCATCAAGGGCACCGTCATCCGCGGCAACAAGACCGACGACCCGGCGGTGCAGCTCGTCGCGTCCTACTTCAAGGACGCCACGATCGAGTACGACGAGCGAGTGGACGGCACCGTCGACGTCCTGGTCGGCTCCGAGTTCGCGGGCGACGGCGAGTCCCCTCTGCCTCAGGTGGAGACGACGTCCGGCACCGTCTGCGTGCCGCCGTCGCCCACCACGACCGCCTCCGAGTCCCCGCCCGGCGCATCCCCGAGCGCCAGCGCGACGCCCTGATCCTGCGGCCAGCCGGTAGGATGCGGCCCGTGACCGAACCCATCCCGAACCACAGCAGCGATTCCGAGCAGACGGCCATCCGCAAGGAGAAGCGCGCCCGGCTGCTGGCGGAGGGCCACCAGCCGTACCCGCCCGACCTGTCCCGCACGCACACGCTGCAGCAGGTCCGCGCCGGCTGGGGCCATCTGGAGGCCGGTCAGGAGACCGACGACGTCGTCACCGTCGGCGGCCGCGTCGTGTTCGTGCGCAACACCGGAAAGCTCTGTTTCGCCACCCTGCAGGACGGCTTCTCCCTCGACGACAACGGGGAGCGGCTGCAGGTGATGCTGTCGCTGGCAGAGGTCGGGCAGGAGGCGCTGGACGCCTGGAAGCACAACGTCGACCTGGGCGACCACGTCTGGATCCGGGGCCGCGTCATCGCCTCCAAGAGGGGCGAGCTGTCGGTGATGGCGTCGCAGTGGCGGATGGCGAACAAGGCGCTGCGCCCCCTGCCGGCCCTGCACAAGGACCTCTCCGACGAGTCGCGGGTGCGCCGTCGCTACGTGGACCTGATCGCCCGCGAGGAGGCGCGCAGCATGCTGCGCACCCGGGCGCTGATCACGCGATCCATCAGGGAGACGCTGCACCGCCAGGGCTACATCGAGGTGGAGACGCCGCAGCTGCAGCTCGTGCACGGCGGTGCCGCGGCCCGACCGTTCAAGACGCATCTGAACGCCTTCGACCAGGACATGAGCCTGCGCATCGCCCTGGAACTGCACCTGAAGCGCACCATGGTCGGCGGGGCGGACCGCGTCTACGAGATGGGCAGGGTGTTCCGCAACGAGGGCATCGACTCGACGCACTCCGCCGAGTTCACCATGCTGGAGGCATACCAGAGCTGGGGAGACCAGCGCACCATCGCGCAGCTGGTGCACGACATCATCCTCGACGCGGCAGACGCCGTCGGCACCCGCCGCATCGAGACCCCCAAGGGCGTCATCGACCTGGACGGCGACTGGCCGTGGCTGTCCATGTTCCCGGCCTTGTCGGAGCGGGTCGGCGAACAGATAACAATCGACACCCCGCTCGCCGAGCTCCAGCGCCTGGCCGACGCCCACGCCGTCGAGTACGACCCGAAGTGGGCCGCCGACAAGCTGGCGATGGAACTGTTCGCGGACCTCGTCGAGCCCGGCCTGCTGCAGCCCACGTTCGTCTACGACTACCCCGCCATCGCCCAGCCGCTGGCGCGTCCCCACCGCAGCGACGCCGGCAAGGTCGAGGCCTGGGACCTGATCATCGGCGGCATGGAGCGCGGCACCGGCTTCACGGAGCTCATCGACCCGGTCGTCCAGCGCGACGTCCTCACCGACCAGTCCCTGCGCGCCGCCGCCGGCGACCCCGAGGCGATGCAGCTCGACGAGGACTTCCTGGAGGCCCTCGAGTACGGCGTCCCCCCGATGGGAGGGATGGGGCTGGGCATCGACCGCCTCGTCATGCTGTTCACGAACGCAGGCATCCGCGAGACGATCCTGTACCCGCTGCTCCGCCCCCAGGCCTGAGCCCCGGTCCCTGCACCGGCGCCGGAGGTCTCGACCGTCGCTCGCTGGCGCTCGCTGGCTCGACCAGCGTGAATCGGGCCCGACCAACGGGACTCCCCGACCGCTGGTCGAGCCAGCTGCCCGCGAGAATCGGGCCCGACCAACGGGACTCCCCGACCGCTGGTCGAGCCAGCTGCCCGCGAGAATCGGGCCCGACCAACGGGACTCCCCGACCGCTGGTCGAGCCAGCGGCCCGCGAGGTACGAGCGAGCCGCGACGGTCGAGACCACCGATTGCAGGGGCTTGACGCAGGTCAAGGACTCCGCGGCGGTTTCGAGGTGGAATGACAAGTGTCATCCATCCGAGACTTGTAAGGAGTCATCATGGCAATCGCCAAGTTCACCACCGAACCGTTCACCTGCCCCAGCTGCGTGAAGAAGATCGAGGGCGCGGTCGGCAAGATGGCCGGCGTCAGCGACGTGTCGGTCATGTTCAACTCGAACAAGGTCAAGGTCACCTTCGACGAGTCCCAGGTCGGCGAGTATGCCATCGCCAAGACCATCACCGATCTCGGCTATCCGGTCACCAGCAAGCACCCGCAGCCGGTCGCCTGAGCAAGCCGAGAAGCAGTAGAGGAAGGAACGCCACCACCATGTCCACGTTGAAGCATCGCACGGCCGGCATCTCCGGCGTACTGCTCCTGCTCGCCTTCGGGCTGCACCTGATCGGGCAGCCCTGGGCGGGCCTCGGGCGCGACGTCCTGCTCGTCGGCGCGGCCGTCGTCGCCGGGGTACCGATCGCGATCAGCGCCTGGCAGGCGCTGCGCAACCGCGTCTTCAGCATCGACCTCCTCGTGACGATCGCCGTCACCGGCGCACTGATCATCGGGGAGTTCACCGAGGCGGGCGTGGTGGCGTTCCTGTTCTCGTTCGGCGCCTGGCTGGAGGCCAGGACGCTGGCGAAGACCCGCAAGTCGCTGCGTGACCTGATCGACCAGGCCCCGAAGGAGGCCACGGTCATGCGCGACGGCGAGCCCGTCACGATCCCCGCCGACGAGGTGGAGGTCGGGGAACGGGTCATCGTCAGGGTCGGCGGGCTGGTGCCGGTCGACGGCACGATCCTGCACGGGTCGGGCGCGGTGGCCGAGGCCACCGTCACCGGCGAGCCGCTGCCTGCCAGCAAGCAGGTCGGCGACCAGGTGTGGTCCGGCACCGTGCTGGAGGCCGGCTACCTGGAACTGCAGGCCGACCGGGTCGGCGAGGACACCACGTTCGCGCAGATCATCGAACTGGTCGAGGAGGCACAGGACTCGAAGGCGCGCACGCAGCGCTGGCTGGACAGGTTCGCCGCCTGGTACACGCCGTCGATCGTGGTGGCCTCGATCATCGCCTTCGTCGTGACGTGGGACATCCGCTTTGCGCTGACGTTCCTCGTCATCGCCTGCCCGGGCGCGCTGGTCATCTCGACGCCGGTCTCGCTGGTGGCGGGCCTCGGCAACGCCGCACGCCACGGCGCACTCATCAAGGGCGGCGACGCGCTCGAGCGGCTGGCCCGCTTCGACACCCTCGTGCTGGACAAGACCGGCACCATCACCCAGGGCCGTCCCGAGGTGACCGAGCTGATCCCCGCGAACGGGTTCTCCGCCGACGACGTCCTCCGCCTCGCGGCTTCTCTGGAGCAGGCCTCCGAGCACCCGCTCGGCCGGACGATCGTGGACGCCGCCCGTGACAGGGATCTGGTGCTGTCGGCCTCCCCGGCGGGCGTCGACGTCGTCTCCGGTGCGGGCATCCGCGGGCTCGTCGACGACTGCGCGGCCGTGCGAAATGTCGGGGTCGGGTCGGCCAGGCTGCTCGCCGATGGGCCGCAGGCCGACGCCGGGCTTCGGGAGCGCGCCGTCGAGCTGGAGAAGCAGGGCAACACCGTCTCGTTCGTGACGATCGACGACGAGTTGGCCGGCCTGTTGGCCATCGCCGACCGCATCCGCCCGGAGGTGCCCGCCGCGTTGGCGGCGCTGCGCACCAAGGGTGTGAAGCGGATCGTGATGCTGACCGGCGACAACGAGCACACCGCCGCCGCCGTCGCGGCCCAGGCGGGCATCGACCGCCCCGGCGACATGGTGCTCGCCGGTCTGCTCCCCCAGGACAAGCTGACGCAGGTGCAGGCGCTGCGGGAGGGCGGCCACGTGGTCGCGATGATCGGCGACGGCGTCAACGACGCCCCGGCGATCGCCGCCTCCGACATCGGGCTGGCGATGGGTGCGGGCACCGACGTGTCCATGGAGACCGCCGACGTCGTGCTCGTCGGCAACCGCTTCGATCAGCTGCTCCAGGCCCGCGCCGTCGCCCGTGCGACGCTGTGGAACATGGCACAGAACACCACGATCGCGCTCGCCACCGTCGCGTTCCTGCTGACCGGCGTCGTCTGGGGTGTCGTGCACATGGCCGGCGGGATGCTGATCCACGAGATCTCGGTGCTGCTGGTGATCCTGAACGCGATGCGGCTCATCCGCTTCCGCGACGCAGATGCCCGACGTCTTGCCGCCGATAGCTGGGGCGCCAAGCAGGAAGGACCATTGCCCACGCCCCAACCAGTGCTGTCGGTCAGTACTCCCCCAGCGCCATGAGCGCGTCGACGTCGGTGATCACGACGCGCCTCCCCTGACCCGAGGAGATGACCCCGGAGTCGGTCAGCCGCCGCAACTGGCGGCTGAGCGACTCCGGCGTCGTGTCCAGCAGGGAGGCGATGTCCTTCTTCGCCAAGGGCAGCCGCACCACCAGCCCGTCCGGTTCACGCCGGGCGGGCAGTGTCATGAGGTAGTCGGCCAGCCTGGACGACACGTCTCCCGAGATCAGCGACGCCAGCCGCGCCTCGGTCTCGGCGAGGCGGCCGCCGACGGTCTGCAGCATCCGGAAGCCGATGCTCGGGTACCGGGCGACGAGCTGCTGGATGTCCTCGTGGCGGAACACGCACATGCTGCCCGCCTCCATGGCCGTGGCGAAGTGGTCGGGACGCTCACCGGTCAGGAACGCCGACTCGCCGACGAAGTCGCCCGGCGCGACGACGCGGACGATCTGTTCGTGGCCGTCCGCGCTGATGCGGGAGATCTTCACGCTGCCGTGGTGCACCACCATCAGCTGCGACACGGCCGATCCCGCCGCGTACACCAGCTCGTCGCGCCGGACCCTCGTCGGCCGGGCCAGCTCTGCCACCTGCTCCTGCTCCGAACGCGTCAGCCCCTGGAACAGCGGCACCCGTGCCACACAAAGGTCCTCTGCCATCGTCACGGCACCTCCCTGAGACAGTATGCCGCGAAGGAAAAGTACGTCCAGACGCTTCGGGAAGCGCTTGCCCGGCAGGAATGCCAATGTGACAGGACTTATCCTCGCGGAGGTGGTGGGGAAGGAGGGACGGACGGGTGGGGTCTCCGCCGCGCGCTCGTCCCTCGCAGGTGGCTGGCTCGACCAGCCGGGACCACACAACCGCTGATCGAGTAGGCCGCGAGGAACGAGCGGCCGTGTCGAGATCCGGTGAGGGTTCCCGGGGACTTGGCCGAGGTCTCGACACGTGCCCGGCTCGTACCTCGCAGGGCACTACTCGACCAGCGTGGTTGCGGGGGCGTCGATCCCATCCTTGGGCACCACCGCCTTCATGTCCTGGTTCATGGTGGTGGCGAAGGGTACAAGGCGACCGGAATGGTTCGCTCCAGATGAGACAGGTATGAACACTGCTTGATGAGTGAGCACTCACTCACTATCATTGCGCCGTGGCCCGCGCGACCCCCCTACCCCGAACCGAACGAAGGGCCGCCATCATCGCCGCAGCGGTCAAGCTGCTGGAGACCAACGGCCCGGGCCTCACGACGCGGCAGGTCGCGGAGGCCGCCGGCGTCGCCGAGGGAACCCTGTTCCGCATCTTCCCGACGCTGG
>JBDHZH010000061.1:0-17074 GCA_039811745.1 Arachnia sp. | reverse complement strand
CTCATCCCTTCACCACGGTCTGGAGTTCGCCGATCGTGACCACGACCGAGCTCGTGTACGTCTGGTTGATGACACCGGACTCGCCGATCCCGGACCAGTTGATGGTCCAGTAGCTCGTCGCCGTGACGGTGTAGGTGCCCTGCTTCGCGTAGCGATATCCGCAGTCGGGCGATGAGGAGACTCCGAACGAGTCGGCGTAGGTGGTGCCTGTGGACGTGCACGCGACGGTCCCGCCGTCGCCCATGCTCCACACCACCTGCGTGACCTTGCCCGTCGCGGTGACGGAATAGCCTCCCGCGGACACGGTCTTCGTGTTGGGCCCCCAGGTGCTCTGGTTCGGGGACGCCACCCACAGCCAGATCGGCAAGCCAACCAAGCCCACCGAACCAGGTGAAGGGTCGGGCGCCATCCCGATCTCGACCGCACGGAGACGCATCTGGGTCACCGCCTGCTGGGCCAGGACTCTGGGGTCCGGGACGACGCCGGGCGCGGTATCGGCCCAGAAGAGGTAGGAGCCCGGACCCGACCAGATGCCGGAACTTGAACACCGGTAGATCGACCCCGTTGTATTGCCGCTCCACACCGCGTCCGTCAGCGGTGGCGGCGGCGATTCCGCCTTGATGTAGCAGGCCCGAGCGTTGCTCCACGTTCCCAATTCAGCGTCGGAACACGGCACCTCACGGGGAGGCATTTCCTGCGTCACGCAGGCCACGGGGTCGCTGCTGCCGGAGTGGGTGTTCTTCAGCGGAGCAGCGGGACCCGACCCGCCGTAGCCGGGGACGCCGACCCCGCACGCGACTCCCCAGCTCGCCCCTTCACAGCCGCCCTCCGCATAGGCGGGCGAAGCGGTGAGCGGCGTGATCGTGAGCGCGAGACAGAGGGCGAGCGCCGCGATCAGCTTGGTCAACATGATCCGAGGACCTCGTCCTTGGTGACCTGCAGGTTGGCGCCGACCAACTGCACCGTGCTCTCGTGCGAGAGCCTCGGCTGAGGCGCCGGAGTGACCGGCTGACCGGCCTTGTCCGTGAGGATGGCGTCGCTGCGATCGACGCACGAGGTGACAACCCACCCGTCGTCCTTGGCCACGGCACTCTGGGAGGGAATCTTCGTCGCGCCGACCTGCACCTGCCCCCGTTGACGGACCGTGGTCAACATCACCTGCAGGCTGCTCAGCGCCTCGCCGGAGGCAAGGGTGTCGAGCTCGTTGATGCTCTTGCTCGAGTCGAGCAGTAGACCGTCGAGGGTCTGCCACAGCAGTACGACTCGCGCCTTCGCGTCCGCGAGCTTCTGATCCTCGGGGCTGAGGGTCGGCGTCGGCGTCACCGTGGGCGACGCAGACGATGACCCCGACGGGCCCGTCGGGGTCGGGCTGTTGGTGGGCGCGGCAGTGCAGCCACCGATCAGTGCAGCGGCCATGATGGCTCCCACTGCTTTGACGGCCAGTCCTTGGTGGGTCATCCCATCCTCCTTCGCCTAAGGGCCATAACGGGGCGAAGAGGCGCCTCGTGGACATGCGCTGTCTGTTGTTGTCTCCCAGACTGCGGCAGCACCGAAGCTCCCGGGTGCGTCTGGCGCTCGTGGCGCCGGTTCCGCGTAGTCGCGGGTACGGCCATTGTCAGAAGCGGCCATCTCTGGCTCCAAGCTCTCCAGGGGGTGGACCTTGTTCGGGAAGGGTAAGCATGGATATCCGTGATCTTGGGGATATCGAGCTTCGCCCGTCTACGTGTCACGCTAGCAGATCTACACCGCTTAGCGGTATAGATTGCTCATCGTGTCTCGTCTCCCCTTGCCGCGGACCACTGAAACAATGGGCGCGTGCCTGCCTACTCCGACGCCCCGCTCCCCAGCGAGTTGGACGCGTTGGTCGGCATGGGCATGAACCGCGTCAAGCTCGCGATCGCCGTCGCTTTGGCCGAGCATGGGGGCCGTCTAAGCACTGCGGAGCTCGTCGTCGCACTCGGTGAGGGCGTGGCGGGTACCACGATCGCGCGCAACCTCAACGAACTCGAAGACCACGGCTACGTCACCGGAGACGTTCCGCGCGCGGACCGTCGGCGCCGGCGCACGCACTGGAGGCTCAACCACGCGAAGCTCCACGCCGACCTACGGGCGCTCATGCAGACCACCACACCCACCGCGGAGTCCCCGACCACGTCGGGGTGACCGGCGGCGGGGTGGTGCGGGACCGATCGCGAAACCGTGCAAGCAAGTTGGGCTACGTACGACGCCGGATCTATCCACGTACGCCTAACCCCGAACCACAAGGCTTGACACGTGCACGAGGGCCTGCCGAGCCAACAGGGCATCGTTGAGTCTTGATCACCACACAGGCCGCCATGAAACGAGGCGTCCTCCCCTGGATCCTCAATGCCGGTGCGCCCATCGGCTGCGCAACCCCGCTCCCACAAAGGCTGACGGCTCGCCGCTGGCACAGAAGGAGGCCCGGCACTTCCATGGAGGCTGGCCCGAGGGGCTACGGCCAAGGGTACGGCCAGCTGGTGATGTGTCCTTGAGGCCCCACCAGGGCCCAGGAAGGGAAACCGCCATGACCATGCGAACCTACGAGTCGTTGCCCACGGCCGCTGCCCGCATCGGCGTCAGCGTGAAGACCATCCGCCGGCGGATCGCCGAGGGGGTCCTGCCCGTTTACCGCTGCGGCCGCATCCTCAGACTGGACCCGGACGACGTCGACGCCATGTTCAGCCGATACCCAGCGTGGACGACGAACGAGTTCCGTTCGAAGGGACCCCGGGGGGCCCGGCGCGCGTCATAGCCTGTTCCCCCCGATGTCGGCCGTGTCTTCCCCGACCATTGGCGGGTCACCTTCCTTGTACGATCAAGCGTCCCCCCATGTGACGGAGAACGGAGCCCGACTTGTGCCGCTTCTTCCCGCGTCCGGATCACAGCCGATCGGCTGTTAATCTCCAGGAACTCGACGATCTGATCGGCCGCACCGTAGATCGTTCTGCGGCTGCGACCGAGAAACGGATGCGCGAGACCTTCGCCCCCCTGCTTTCGCCGCCGCCGCTCCCCATGGGGCGCATTGCCCTCATGGTGCCTCTGATCGGGCTGTTCGTGCTGCTATTCCCTTGGGGTGGCTCGCAACCAGCGGCGAAGCACGACGCCGTTGCTTCGATCACCCTCGACTCTGGACAATGGGGCGACCTTTCGTGGGCTTGGGTCTCAACTACCGATGGCACTACAGAAGCCCCCGAGCCGATCCTTGAGGTTCATGGGAAGGGAACGTTAGTTCTGGCTGGAGAGTTGGCACGCGGGCTCACGCAGTGCACCGGGGGGATCGGAGGCGTGCCGGGGGACGTTCTTCCTATGTCTGGTCCACCCGATCGTCCGAGCATGACGAATCCAGGGGCAGCAGAGTGCAGATTCAAGCCCGGCAGCTTCAGCACCGTTGACGGAGCCTACATTCGACTGGTGAACCCTGGACTTGAGGTGCACGCGGACAACCTCGGGTTGAACCGGACCAACTCGCGACCAATCTGTGTCCGAGTCAAGGGGGCGCCGTCATGGGACACCCTTCCGAGTTCATCCATAGCGCCAAGCGTCACGCGAGAGGAGTGCCTCGATCCGACGAGCTGGGGCACTGGGTCAGGCGGTGTCTACACGGTCTTGTCACCCGAAAGGTCTGCGATCGAGATTAGTGAACGCCTCCAATGGCGTGAGGCGCGAATCTTCTTCAGCGGCCTAGTCGCCGCAACAATCGTGGAATCGTTGATGAGTATCGTTGATGCAATCTGGCATCGACGGCGCGCGCGCTAGCCTCGTTCCTGCCGTCCCGCTTCGCCTGTGGCAAACGCGGACATGCGTGCTGCCAACTGCGCGTCACGCTCTGCGGCGACGTGCTGGTAGCGCATGGCCATGTTCGGCGTGCTGTGCCCGATCCGCGCCTGGAGCTCAGCGAGGGTGGCTCCCAGCTGCGCGGCCAAGGTGGCACTAGTGTGACGTAGCCCGTGCACCGTCAAGCCGGGCATGTCGATGGCCGCCTTGCCCTTGTTGTGGGCGACACGCAGGACGCTGTCGTTCAGCGGGGAGTGCCCATCCCTGGCCGGGAACAGCAACGCCTCGCGGTCACGGACGGGCTGCCGCACCGCCCACGCCCGCAACGCCGGCAGGAGGTGGGGAGGGATGGACACCGACCTGACCCCGGCGTCCGTCTTGGGTGGGCCGATCAGGAGCTGCCCCTTGAGTCGGACGACGGCCTGGCGGACATGCACCACACCGATGTCCAGATCCAAGTCGCGCACGCGGAGCCCGCGCACCTCGCCGGAACGCAGACCGCACCACCCGGCCAGCAACAGCGGAACCCGCCGCGCCTCAGGCACGGCAGCCAGGTAGCGATTGAGCTGATCGACCGTGAGCACCTCGATCTCACGCGCGCGTTCCTTCTGAGTGCCCGCCTTCACCCGGCACGGGCTAACCTCCACGAGCCTCTCCTCGACGGCCTCCTTGAAGATCGACTTGAGCAGCCCGTACGCGTTGGCCTGCTGGGTCGGGGTCGACCGCATCCCCGCGTACCAAGTAGAGATCTCCGCGGCGGTGATCTCGACCAGAGGCCGCTTCGCGAACGCCGGAAGGATGGTCAACCGGAGCAGCTTCGCGTACAGCGCCGCCGTGCCGGGTCGAATCCGGCGGCGGCCCACCACGGTCGCTGCGTACTCACCCAGCAGCAGGGGCGCCTCGTGAACCTCCCGTACCTGACGGGCCGGCGGTTCCCACTCGCCGCGGCTGATCATCCGTTCCTGGTCAACCAGCCACCCCTCGGCGTCGATCCGGGCGACGAAGGTGATCGGAGCGCTGTGCCGGCTCCCGTCGGGGCCGGTGTAGCGCGCGCGGTACCGCCCGCTCGGCAGCTGGCCGACCTCGCCGAAGCCGCGCTTGACCTTGGCCCGTGGTCTACCCATGGTGCGCCCCTCCCGTCACACTCCGTAACGGGCCGAAGGACGGTCGGGTGGACAGTGGGCGACGCCGACGGCGTTCCCCACGCCACGGATGTCGTGGGGAATACGTGGGGAACCGTGGGGAATACGTGGGGAATGGGAGGCTTCTGAAGGCCATCAGTGTCCATGAGAGTCCACCACTGAGAAGGACCGAAGTCCTTGTCAGAGGGGATTTGATGTAGTCAGGAGACCATACATCGTTGTGCGCGAGAGAGGAGTTGAACCTCCACGCCCTTGCGGGCACCGGCACCTGAAGCCGGCGCGTCTGCCATTCCGCCACTCGCGCATGGGTCCGTCGGACCCGAGGTGAAACATTAGCACGCCATTCGCGACTGCTCCAATCGACCCGCGGCACCCCCGCGAGCAGTGCCTCCAACCCCTCCCGACGAAGGGCGAAACGCGTTGCCGGACCGGTGCCGGGTGCGGGAGAATTGGAGCCGACGGCGTTCCGCCGCGCACGTGCAAGGAGATCCGATGAGTGACAAGCCCTGGCCCGGCGGCGAACAGCCCTCCGGCCCGCCGCAGTCCGATCACGCCGCCGAGCCGACGGCACCCATGCCTCCCGGGGGCTCGGACGCCGAACCGACTCAAGTGATCCCCGACGTGGGCCGCCCAACGGCGCCACCACCCGGCTTCGTCGCCCCGGGCAGCCGGCCGGCACCGGGTGCGGGTTACACGCAGCAGCCCGGACGTCCGTCCCAGCAGCAGCCGTACGGCCAGCCGCAGCAGGGCTACCCGCCGCAGCCCGGATACCCCCAACAGGGTTACCAGCAACAGGGTTACCAGCAGCCGGGCGGCTACCCGCCGCAGGGCTACCAGCAGCCGGGCCAGTATCAGCAGCCGGGCCAATATCAGCAGCCGGGCTCTTACCAGCAGGGTCAGTACCCACAGCAGGGTCAGTACCCACAGCAGGGCCAGGCGCCCTACGGGCAGCCCGGCTACGGCCAGGCACCCTACGGCCAACCGGGCACACAGCCCGCGCCGAAGAAGAGCAGGGCAGCGCTCTACATCGTCGGCGGCATCATCGTCGTCGCGATCATCGCCATCGTCGTGTGGGCCGTCGCCCTGCGGAACTCGAACACCGTCACCCCGTATCCAACGCAGACCGAGGCCACCGCGGCGGCGGAGACGACGGTTCCCGAACAGAGCACCACCCCGGCGGGGACGGCCACCGCCAAGACCACGCCGACCACGGAGCAGCCGACGACCCAGCCGACGTCGAACCTGCCGGTGATGCCCACCAAGGTCGGGGACCTCACCGCCCTCGGCGGCACCGCCCCCGAGTTCGCGCTCTACACCAACTCCGACGCCTCCGTGACCGTGGCCGCCGTGCACGTCCCGGACACCACGGTGAAGGATCTCGCCCTCGTCTACCCGGGCGCGAAGACGATCGGGCAGTGGACCTGCTTCAACGCAGCAGAGGCGACCGACTACTCGTGCGCCATCGACAGCCACGGCGGTGCCCTGATGCTCTCGTCGATGCCTGACGCCAACGCGCTCGCAGCCTGGGGAGACCTGTTCCTTGCAGCCTGGAAGTAGCGGCAACGACCCGATAGAGGGCGTGGGCACAGTCCCATGCCCACCCTCAGACCGGGCATGATGGCCGCATGATGCTGCGCGTCGCCTTCGTGTCCATGCACACGTCCCCGGCCGAACGGCCCGGGACTGCCGATGCCGGGGGCATGAACGTGCTGATCAGCGCGCTCGCACTGGCACTCGGGGCCCGGGGCGTCGAGGTGGAGTTCGTGACCAGACGGTCCGATCCCGCCCAGTCCGACGTCGTCGACCTCGCACCCAACGTCAGGCTCCACCACGTTCCGGCGGGGCCGCCGTCGCCGTTGCCGAAGAGTGTGATCCATCACCACATCGACGAGTTCCGCGACGGGCTGGCAACGCTCGGGCCGTTCGACATCGTCCACTCACACCACTGGATGTCCGGTGTTGCGGCACTGCCATTGGCTCGCGAGTGGGGCATCCCCCATGTGATGACCTACCACTCCGTCGCCGCCCACCCGAACTCCCCGCTGCGCGACGGCGAGCCGCCGGAGGCCCCTGATCGGCTGCCGGGTGAGGTGCTGTGCGCTGAGCAGTCCGATCTGGTGATCGCCGTGTCCCACCACGAGGCCGCCGTCGTGATCGGACGCTGCAACGCCGACCCGGAGCGGGTCGCGATAGTGCGTCCCGGCGTCGACGTCGACATGTTCAGGCCATCCACCCCCACCGAGGCCGGATGGACCCCTGCACCCGGAGTGCGGCCCGGCTACGCCGTCTTCGCCGCCCGACTCCAGCCGCTGAAGGCCCCGGACGTCGCAATCGCGGCCATCGCCGGCATACAGGCCGACATCAGGCCCGACCTCGTGATCGTCGGGCAGGCCTCCGAGGACTTCGCGGGCTACGAGTCCGACCTGCGCCACCAGGTGCAGGACAGCGGGCTCGGCGGGCGCGTCCACTTCCTGCCCGGCCAGGACCGGGAGTCGCTGGCGCAGATCGTGCGCCACGCCTCGGTGATGCTCGTGCCCTCCCACTCGGAGACGTTCGGGATGATCGCGCTGGAGGCCTCGGCCTCCGGCATCCCCGTCCTCGCCGCAGCCGCAGGTGGCCTGACGGAGGCCATCTGCGACGGCCGGACCGGGGTGCTCGTCCCCAGCCACGACCCCACGAGGTGGGCCCGGGCACTGGAGGCGCTCCTGCTCGACGACGACCGCCGACGTCGGCTGGGCACAGCCGGGCGCGAGCGTGCGCTGACGATGACCTGGCCGATCGTCGCCGACAAGACCCTGGCCGCCTATCGACGTGTGCTGGAGGACAAGTGACCCGGATCTGCTTCGTCCACGCCCACCCCGACGACGAGACACTCGCCACCGGCGCCCTGATCGCACGGCTTGTCGCCGCGGGCCATGACGTCTCCGTGCTGACAGCGACGCGCGGCGAGATGGGCGAGGTGGTGCCGGGGCCGTTGTCGTACCTGGCCGGCACCCTCGAGCTCGAGCGGCGACGGGAGCAGGAACTGGCCGGGGCCCTGGCGGTCCTCGGCGTGCGGCGGCACGCCTTCCTCGGCACGCCCCCCGCGCGGGCCGCTGAGGGGGCCCGGCGCTACCTGGACTCCGGCATGGCCTGGATCACCGAGGGCGTCGCCGGCCCGGCACCGACCTCGGACGAGCGGTCGCTGTGCGCCGCGGACCTGGGCGACGTCGTCGCCGACATCACTGCCTGGCTGCGGCACACGGACGCCGAACTGGTGGTCAGCTACGACGCCGACGGCGGCTACGGGCACCCCGACCACGTCCGCTGTCACCACGCCGCCCGGGCGGCCGCGGCCCACCTCGGGCTCGGCTTCGCGGCCATCGTGCATTCACCGGGCGACGGCGTGCTGTGGTTCGAGCTGGAGGACCTGTTGCCGGTCGTCGTCGCGGCACTGGGACACCACCGGACGCAGCTGACCGTCCACGACGCCGAGGTCACGCACTCGGGTGGCCAGACCGAGCCGGTCCGCACGTCGGTCGGGCTGAGAGGGTCCGTGGGTAAGCTCGCCTGAACGCGGCGAAGGAGCCCACATGAAGATCACCGTCACCGGAAGGGCCAACACCCGGCTGCGTCCGGAACTGGCCACGCTCAACCTACGGCTCGGCTTCGAGTCCACCACGCCCGAGGCGGCACTGGAACAGGCGACGCGCCTCGCGAACGCCGTCGGGGATGCCTTGGCGGACCTCGACGCGGCCGACCCCCGCCCCGTCGAGTCGACGGCGCTGCTGCCCCTGACGACCGACAGCTGGCGCCCATGGGGCACCGACGGGAACCAGCTTCCGCTGCGCTTCCGGGCGAACGCACACGCGACTCTCGTGTTCAGCGATTTTGCGGCCCTGTCGCGGTTCATCGACCGCTGGGGCCGCGAGCCGGGCGTTTCGGTCGACGGCGTCGAATGGTCGCTCACCAGGACCCGGCAGGCCGAGGAGACGAGGTCCATCCTGGGGGCGGCAGTCGCCGATGCCCGGGCCCGCGCCGTCGCGCTCGCCGTCGCGGCCGGCGAGGACAGCGTCCGGTTCGTCGAGTTGTCGGACACGCCGGTTCAGCCCGCGACCCCCGAACCACGAATGTATGCCCGGGCTGCGATGGCAGTCGGAACCGACCGTGGCGGCGACGGCGTCGACCTCACCCCGGAGGACATCGAACTGGAGGCCACCGTCCACGCCATCTTCACCACCGACTAAGCCACCGCAGAATGGCCCGAACCCTCACCAGGTCTCGACCGACGAGGCACCCCATCCGCTGATCGAGTAGCCGACGAGGAACGAGGAGGCGTGTCGAGATCCGGTGAACATCCCCGGGGACTTGGTCGAGGTCTCGACACGTGCCCGGCTCCTTCGTCGCGGGGCACTACTCGACCAGCGGAACCCCGCATCCGCTGATCGAGTAGGCCGCGAGGAACGAGCGGCGGTGTCGAGATCCGGTGAACATCCCCGGGGACTTGGTCGAGGTCTCGACACGTGCCCGGCTCCTTCGTCGCGGGGCACTACTCGACCAGCGGAACCCCGCATCCGCTGATCGAGTAGGCCGCGAGGAACGAGCGGCCGTGTCGAGATCCAGTGAACGTTCCCGGGGACTTGGTCGAGGTCTCGACACGTGCCCGGCTCCTTCGTCGCGGGGCACTACTCGACCAGCGAAACCACACAACCGCTGATCGAGTAGCCGACGAGGAACGAGGAGGCGTGTCGAGATCCGGTGAACGTTCCCGGGGACTTGGTCGAGGTCTCGACACGTGCCCGGCTCCTTCGTCGCGGGGCACTACTCGACCAGCGAAACCACACAACCGCTGATCGAGTAGCCGACGAGGAACGAGGAGGCGTGTCGAGATCCAGTGAACGTTCCCGGGGACTTGGTCGAGGTCTCGACACGTGCCCGGCTCCTTCGTCGCGGGGCACTACTCGACCAGCGGAACTACAGCCCCGTCGTCGCCGGGCACTACTCGACCAGCGGAACGACAGCCCCGTCGTCGCAGGGCACTACTCGCCCAACGGAACCACGACTGGTCGAGACTGCGTTCAGCCACGCGGGGGATTGCCTTCAGCCTGCGCCCAGTGGGTCGATCACCGCGGATCGCCGGCCAGGGCCTCCCGGAGGCGGCCGCCGCAGGCGGCGAGGCGCGCCGCCGCGTCCGCCGGGGCGAGGCCGGCCAGCAGGGCCAGCACGGCCTGCTTGACGCTCCAGCCGTTGGCCTCAAGGGCATCGCGGGCCGCGTCGACGTCAACGTCGGCCAAATCCGCCGTCATCCGGGCCGCGCGCACGCGCAGCTTCTCGTTGCTGGCGCGCAGGTCGACCATGCGGTTCCCGTAGACCTTGCCGGCGCGGATCATGGTGATGGTCGAGAGCATGTTCAGCACCAGCTTCGTCGCGGTCCCGGCGCGGAGCCTGGTCGAACCTGCGACGAACTCGGGGCCGACGACGACCTCGATGGGAAACTCCGCCTCGGCGGAGATCGCGGAGCCCTTGTTGCAGCTGACTGCCACGGTTGCGGCGCCGAGTTCCCGGGCGCGGCGCAGTGCCCCGACGACGTACGGGGTGCGTCCGCTGGCCGCGATCCCTACGACGACGTCATTGGGCCGGATGTGGTGCGCATTCAGGTCGGCGGCGCCGAGGGCTGCCGAGTCCTCCGCTCCCTCCGACGCGTTCCGCAGGGCGTGGTCGCCGCCCGCGATGAGCCCGAGGACCCGGCCGGGTTCGGTGTCGAAGGTGGGCGGGCACTCGGAGGCGTCCAGGACCCCGAGCCTCCCCGAAGTGCCGGCGCCGATGTAGATGAGGCGGCCGCCGTCGTTGAAGCGCGAGTCGATGGCCTCAAGTGCCGCGGTGATCTGCGGCAGTGCCCGGCCGACGGCGCCCGCCACCTCCGCGTCGGCCGCATTCATCAGCCGCGCCAGTTCCGCGACGTCACGGGTGTCGAGGTCCCCGAACCGCGGATCCACGCCCTCGGTCGACAGGTTCATCGGAAGGTCGATCATGTGCCGCGCCTCCTGCTGGTCGTTGCCCTCATCCTCGCCCCTCCGGTCGCCCGCCGCAACGCCTGCGGCAGTAGCGTGGAGGCGTGGATGAATTGCTGGCCGAGCGGATACTCCGCGCGATCGAGCAGGTGCCGGCCGGGCGCGTGGTGTCGTACGGCGACGTCGCGGCGCTGATCGGGGTGGGGCCGCGACAGGTTGGGCACGCCATGGGGCACCTGGGCGCGCCGGTCGCCTGGTGGCGGGTGGTCAACCACGTCGGCGACCTCCCCGCTCCCCTCCTGGCCGAGGCCCTCCCGCACTGGCACGCCGAGGGGATCGAGTTGAAGGCGAACGGCAGGGGTTGCCGTATCACCCTGCACCGTGCAGATCTGGCCGCTTGGGCTGCGGACTACGAACGCGCCGTCGCCGACCTGGACCAGGAGGCTCGAACCTCACTGTGATCAGGCACACCCCTGACGCCGGGGAGGTGCTGTCATTGTCACCACCGGTTGGCGGGCGGTGTTGATCTCGACCGTCGCTCGCGCAGGCGCTCGCTGGCTCGATCAACGGAACCCCCGCCCCCGTGTTCAGGCCGGAATGGCGGCCGCCAACCGGGCCCCGGCGAGGGTGAGGAACGTCCTCGGATCTGCCATGGCCGGCTCCGCGCCGCCGGCCAACTCGGTCAGCGAGACGGTGGCCTCGAAGGTGGTCGTGTCGGCGTCGGGGGCGATCCGGCCGGCGACCAAGGCCGTGTCCACGCCTGCCGACGCGGCCAGCCTTGCCACAAGGCCGGGAACCTTGCCCGCAGCCGATTGCGCGTCGAACGCGCCCTCCCCCGTCACGACGAGATCCGCGCCTGCAAGTTCGTCCGGAAGCCCGACGAGCCGCGCCACCTCCGCGGCACCGGCGACGAGTTCGGCGCCCCAGAACAGGAGAGCCGCCCCGGTGCCGCCGGCCGCGCCGGAACCAGGCACGCTCCCCTCCACGCCGAGCAGGGAGGCCAGGCGGCCGAGCAGCGCGTCCACCACCGGCACCTCCGACGCCGACAGCCCCTTCTGCGGGCCGAACACGGCCGCCGCGCCACGCTCCCCGAGCAGCGGGTTGGTGACGTCGGTGAGGACTGTGACGCCGCCGCGGGGCGGGCGCCGCATCGAGGACACGTCGACGGCCCGGAGTTGCGACAGCCCGCGCGCCCCGGGCGGCACGTCGCGGCCGTCGGCGTCGGTCAGCCCTGCCCCCAGGCCGTGGAGGAACCCGGCCCCGCCGTCGGTGGATGCACTCGACCCGATGCCGAGCACGAGGCGCGAGGCGCCCGCATCGAGCGCGGCCGAGACGGCCTGCCCGAAGCCGAGCGTGCCGGCGTCCCAGGGAGCGAGGCCGGCCGGCAGCAGTTCGATGCCGCACGTGGACGCCAACTCGACGACGCCGGTGCCGCCGGGCTGTCCCGGTGTTGGGGGAAGCCACAGCCAGGACGCCTCGACGGGCTCCCCCGTCGGCCCACCCACCGTGATCGGCCGGTCCTCCGCAAGGGGCCAGGCGGTCCTCAGCGCATCGAGCGTCCCCTCCCCACCGTCGGCCATGGGACGTTCGACGACGTCGTCCTCTGGCCGGACCGAGCGCCAGCCCGCGGCGAGCGCCGCAGCGACGCCCGCGGCCGGCAACGACCCCTTGAAGCTGTCCGGAGCCACGACGACCTTCATGCAGGCACCCTAACCGTCCCGGCGACACCCAGCCCTCGGACCGGCCCCTGAACGGCATTGGCTAGTCTGGACGGCATGCGTCTCATCCTCATCCGTCACGGCCAGACCCAGTCCAACGTCGACCACCTGCTCGACACCGCGTACCCGGGGGCTCCGCTGACCGACGAGGGACACGAGCAGGCGAGGGCCCTGCCCGCCGCCATCGCGCATGAGGAGATCGACGCCCTGTTCGCGTCCACCCTCACCCGGGCGCAGCAGACCGCCGCACCGCTGGCGGAGGTGCGCGGACTGGACGCCACCGTCATCGACGGCATCCAGGAGATCGCCGCGGGCGTGGAGGAGATGAGCTCCCGCTGGGAGAACTATGTTCGTGAGCTGGCCTCGTGGTCGGCGGACAACCTGGACTCCAAGTTGGAGGGCGGCGAGAGCGCCCGCGAATTCATCACCCGGTTCGACGCCGCCATAGCCCGCATCGAGGAGCAGGGTCACGAACGGGTCGCCGTGGTCAGCCACGGGGCCGCGCTCAGGGTCTGGGCGGTCTCCAGGGACCCCGACTTTCCGACGCACCACGCCCGCGCGCTGCACAACACCGAGTGGATCGTCATGAACGGCACCACCGACGGCGGCTGGCGCATCGAGAGCTGGGGCTCCGAACTCGTAGCGGTCTCCGTCTGAGCGACTGACGCGGCTACCGCTCGCCGGCTCGACGCGTCGGGAGTTCCGCTGGTCGAGTAGTGCCCCGCGAGGGACGAGCCGGGCACGTGTCGAGACCCCGACCAAGTCCCCGCGGAACCCCCACCGGATCTCGACACGCCTCCTCGTTCCTCGTCGGCTACTCGATCAGCGGTGGTGGAGTTCCGCTGGTTGAGCGTCGGCGCGCGAGGCGGTCCCTGAGCTGCGAGCGAGGAACGAGCGAAGCATGGTCGAAGGGAACGAGCCCGCCGACTGGTCGAAACCTCCCGCGCTCGAGGAAGTGCCTGAACCACCGGCGACGGGGAACTGGCTAGACGCTCCAGTCCAGGCGCGGGGTGTCGGGGCCCTGGTAGGGCTGGTCGGCGTATTCGGCCTGCAGGTCGGCCAGCCGCCCGCGCAGATCGGCCAGCACCCCGGCATACGCCGGGTCGTCGACGACGTTGTGCAACTCCGCCGGGTCCTCCACCAGGTCGTACAGCTCGTACTCCTCCGGCATGACCCGATCCGACGAGCCGGGCGAGCCGAGGCCGTCGTTGTAGTAGTGGATGTACTTGTGGGTGCGGGTCCGGATGCCGTAGTGGGCGGGTGCGGCGTGGTTCGGGTCGTCGTGCTCCCAGTACCGGTAGTAGATGGCGTCGCGCCAGCCGTCGACGTCCTCGCCGCGCAGGAACGCCCGGAACGACGTGCCCTGGTTGGCGGGCAGTTCGTCTACGACGTCGAACCCGCACATGTCGAGGAACGTGGCGGCGAAGTCGACGTTGGTCAGCATCGCGTCCACGCGGGTGCCCGCCGGGATCTCCGACGGCCACCGGATCAGCATCGGCATGGTCAGCGACTCGTCGAACATCAGCCGCTTGTCGAACCAGCCGTGGTCGCCGAGGAAGAACCCCTGGTCGGAGACGTAGACGACGATCGTGTCGTCGGCCAGCCCCTCGGACTCGAGGTAGTCCAGCAGACGGCCGACGTTGTCGTCGATGGACTGGACCGTCTGCAGGTAGTCGCGCATGTAGCGCTGGTACTTCCAGCTGGCCCGCTCCCGGAACCGCTCCGGCCCCTCCAGCTCCGGCGGCGTGGGCTCCTTGACGTCGGTCTCGGTGAGGTCGTCGGCGATGCTCATCCGCACGTTCTGCACGACCTTCGACATGGAGGCGTGCGTGTCCCACATCGTCTCCGGCTCCGGGATGGAGCCGACCGGGTAAAGGTCCTTGTGCTTGTCATCGGGCACCCAGGGGCGGTGCGGGGCCTTGTGGTGGACGAGCAGCGCGAACGGCCGGTCCCGGTCACGCTCCTCGAGGAAGGAGATGCCGAGGTCGGTGATGATGTCGGTGGCGTATCCCGGGATCCGACGGCGCCCGTCGGGTCCGTAGAACTCGGGGTCGATGTACTCGCCCTGCCCGGGCACGATCAGCCAGTCGTCGAATCCCTGCGGGTTCGCCTTGGCCTTCTCTCCCAGGTGCCACTTGCCGTAGAGCGCGGTCTGGTAGCCGCCCTCGTGGAGCACCTGGGTGAAGGTGTCGACGCGGTAGTCGAACTCCGAGTAGATCGACGACGCCCCGTTGATGTGACTGTAGGTGCCCGTCAGGATGCTCGCCCGCGACGGCGTGCAGATGGAGTTGGTGCAGTACACCGCATCCAGCCTCGCCCCCTCCGTCGCGATCCGATCCAGGTGCGGGGTGTGGTTCACCCTGCTGCCATACGCCGAGATGGCGTGCGCGGCATGGTCGTCGGACAGGATGAACACCAGGTTGGGTCTGGTCATGAGCAAGAACCTACAGTCTGTCGGGAAGGCGGATCGATGGGGCCGGTCAGGCTGCTTCGTACTGGGCGGAGAGCCAGTAGTCGGCCACCGGGGTGATGGCCTCGAGCTTGCCCGCCTTGACGAAGTGTTCGTTCAGCGTGGTGAACCACTTCTCGATCGTGCCGTCCTTCGTCTTGGCGACGACGTCCTCGGGCGTGAGCACGTCGACGAAGCTCTGCTCGGAGGTGATCGAGTCGGCCGGGATGTCGAGGAACGTCGCCAGCATGCCGTTGAGTTCCTCGCGGTTGGCCGCGGCCCAGGTGAAGGCCTCCTTCTGGACGGCCTGGAACTTCTTGAGGACGTCCGGGCGGTCGGTGATCTCGGGGGCCGCGACCTGGCAGGCGGGGAACGCGAGGTCGGGGAAGTCGGCGGACTTCACGATCTCGACCGTGTCCGGCTTCTGCTTCAGGATCGTCTCGACGTGCGGGTACCAGATGGCGGCGCCCTCGATCTGGCCGGAGATGAAAGCGCTGACAGTGGTCGGCGGATCCATGGGAACGCGCTCGATGTCGTCGACGGTCATGCCGGCCGCCTCGAGCGCCAGCGACAGGAGGATGTCGCCGGAGGTGCCCTCGGGGACGCCGACCTTCTTGCCCTTGAGGTCAGCCATGGTCTTGATGCCGGCCTGGCCGAGGATGCGGTCGGCACGGCCGTTGGAGTTGACGGAGACGACCTTCGCCTTGCCGCTCATGGGCAGCCACAGCGCGCCGAAGCCGATGTAGCCGAAGTCGATGTCCTTGGTGCCGAGCGCCTGGATCTGCAGCGGGCCGTTGGTGAACGACAGCGTCTCCGCCTCGAGCCCGTGCTTGGCCCACAGACCCTGCTTCTCGGCGATGGTCACGAGCATCGAGCCGTTGCCGTCGGCGATGTAGCCGACCTTGATCTTGTCGATTGTCTGCGGCGCCTCAGTGGTGCCTGCGGGCGTCGAGGCCCCTTCCGCAGGGGTCGTGGTGCCGGTGGTGGTCCCGGAGTTGCCGCCGCAGGCGGCGAGTGCGCCGAGGCCGAGGATGCCTACGGAGCCGAGGAGGACTTGGCGGCGTGAGAACGGGGACATGTGTGCTCCTACTTGTGGGGGTCGTCGGAGGCGGGTGCCTCCTGGTGGTAGACGGCGTTCCAGACCTCGTTGCGGATGGCCGTGAACTCGGGGCTGAGGCGGAGGTCGTCGTCGCGCTCACTGGGGAGGTCGACGTCGATGATCCGGAAGATCCGTCCGGGGCGGGCGGCCATCACGATCACGCGGTTCGCCAGGAAAACGGCCTCGTCGACGTCGTGGGTGATGAACATGACGGTGCGCTTCTCCTGCCGCCACGTGTCCAGAAGCTGGCTCTGCATGTGGACGCGGGTCAGGGCGTCGAGTGCGCCGAACGGCTCGTCCATGAGGAGGATCGACGGGTCGGCTGCGTAGGCGCGGGCGATGGCGCAGCGCTGCTTCATGCCGCCCGACAGGGTCTTGGGCAGCGCGTCGGCGAAACTGGTGAGCCCGGTGAGTTCCAGCTGACGGTCCGCGATCTCCCGCCGCTGGGCCTTGGGGAGCTTCTTGATCCGCAGCCCGAACTCGACGTTCTCGCGGACCGTCAGCCAGGGAAACAGCGCGTACTGCTGGAAGATGACGCCCCGCTCGGGGCCAGGGCCCTTGACCGGCCTGCCATCCACCCTGACCTCGCCGCCGCTCGGGATCAGCAGGCCCGCCGCCATGTTCATGATGGTGGACTTGCCGCAACCCGAGGGGCCGACGACGGTGACGAACTCGTTGTCGCCGATGGTCAGGGACAGGTCCTGCACCGCATGGAAGGGCTTGTTGTTGATCTCGAAGGTTGCTGTGACCTTGTCGAAGACGATCTTGTCGGTGGTCATCTGCGCTCCTGCCAGCTGGTGAGGACGGAGTCGAGCCACAGCAGCAGCCGGTCCATGATGAGGCCGAAGACGCCGATGGTGATGAGCCCGACGAAGATGGTC
>JBDHZH010000060.1:0-17180 GCA_039811745.1 Arachnia sp. | reverse complement strand
CGCCTCCATCCACCGTGAGAAGTTCAAGCCGCTCGGCGGCCCCGACGGGGGCAACGGTGGCGAGGGTGGTTCGGTGATCTTCCGTGTCGACGACAGCCTGACGACGTTGATCGACTACCACCGGCAGTCGGTGCGCAGGGCCACGAACGGGCAGCCCGGCAAGGGCGGAAACCAGCACGGTGCGAACGGTGCCGACGTCGTCCTGGTGGTGCCCAGCGGGACGGTCATCACCGACGCGGACACGGGCGAGGTCCTGGCCGACCTGACCCGTGAGGGCGAGGAGTACGTTGCCGCCGCCGGGGGGCGTGGTGGCCTCGGCAATGCGGCGCTGGCCTCGGCCGCCCGGAAGGCACCCGGCTTCGCCCTCCTCGGGGAGGAGGGGGAGTCGAGGACGCTCCAGTTGGAGCTCAAGGTGGTGGCCGACGTGGGCCTGGTCGGGTTCCCGTCGGCAGGGAAGTCGTCGTTGATCGCCGCCATCTCGCGTGCCCGGCCAAAGATCGCCGACTACCCGTTCACCACGCTCGTGCCCAACCTGGGGGTGGTCGTCGCCGGGGACGTGACGTACACCGTCGCAGACGTGCCGGGACTCATTGAGGGCGCCTCCCTCGGCAGGGGACTCGGCTTCGACTTCCTTCGCCACATCGAGCGCTGTCAGGCGATCGTCCACGTCATCGACCTCGGCACCTACGAGCCCGGCCGCGACCCGGTGACCGACCTCGAGGTGATCGAGGCCGAGCTGGCCGCCCACGGGGGCCTGGAGGACCGCGTCAGGCTGGTGGCGCTCAACAAGCTGGACCTGCCCGATGCTCCCGAGCTCGCCCAGATGGCGCGAGCCGAACTGGAGAAGGCCGGCCACAGGGTGTTCGAGATCTCGACCAAGACGGGGCAGGGCCTGAACGAACTGAAGTTCGCGATGGCCGACATCGTGAAGGCGAGGCGCGCCGCGCTTCCCGAGCCGGTGGTGAGGCCCGTCATCCGGCCCAGGCCGGTGGGCCGTGCCGCGGCGGCGGAGCCGGAGTTCACGATCGTGCGCCAGGGGGACGGGGACGGCGGGTTCCTGTGGCGGGTTCGTGGCACCAAACCCGAGCGGTGGATCCGCCAGACCGACTTCAGCAACTCCGAGGCCGTCGGATACCTCGCGGACCGGCTGAACCGGGTCGGGGTCGAGGACGAACTGCTCCGGCTGGGAGCGCAGCCGGGCGATGCCGTCGCGATCGGCGGTGAGGACGCCGTCGTGTTCGACTTCGCCCCGCAGATCGAGATCGGTGCCGAGATCCTGTCACGCCGTGGGGAGGACTCACGGCTGGAGGAGCAGCGGCCCGCCGTCGCGAGACGCAGGCAGATCGACGCCGAATACCACGCCCGGAAGGCGGAGGAACGGGAGCAGTGGGATGCGCGCTGAGATGGCCCATCCGGGACGGATCGTCGTCAAGGTTGGGTCGTCGTCGCTGACCACGGCCGACGGCGGGTTCGACTTCGACAGGGTGCAGGCGCTGGCGAGGGAATTGTCCGCCCTGCACGCGCGCGGAACGCGCGTGGTGCTGGTCACGTCGGGGGCAATCGCCGCAGGCCTCGGCCCACTCGGGCTCTCGCGGCGCCCAAGGGATCTGGAGACCCAGCAGGCGGCCGCGGCAGTCGGCCAGGGGCTCCTCATCCATCACTACTCCGAGGCGTTCGCCACGCACGGACTGCTGGTTGCCCAGTTGCTGCTGACGGTCGACGACGTGCTGCGCGGCACCACCTACCGCAACGCCCTGAACACCATCTCGAGGCTCTTCCGCCTCGGAGTGGTGCCGATCATCAACGAGAACGACACCACGGCCACGCACGAGATCCGGTTCGGTGACAACGACAGGCTGGCGGCACTGGTTGCGCATCTGGTGCGGGCGGATGCGCTCGTGCTCCTGACCGACGTCGACGGTCTGTACACGAAACACCCCAGCGAGCCCGGCAGCGAACTGATCACGCAGGTCGATGACGTGAATGCACTCACGGTGGACACCTCCCGCGTCGGCTCCAAGGTCGGAACCGGCGGTATGCGCACCAAACTGGAGGCCGCCCAGATCGCATCGCAGGCCGGTGTGGACGTGATCCTCGGACACGCGGAAAGTCTTGCCGAGATCCTGGCGGGCGAGGAGGTCGGGACGCACTTCTCGCCGGTGGGCCGACGCCGTCCGCGTCGCCTGCTCTGGCTGGCCCACGTGGCCAAGGTGCGGGGCCTGCTCTACGTCGACGCCGGGGCACTCGACGCGCTCACCCGGACCCACGCGTCGCTGCTCGCGGCCGGGATCACCCGCGTCGAGGGCAACTTCAACGCCGGCGAACCGGTTGGGATCGTCGGGCCGGACGGGGAGGCCTTCGCGCGCGGATTCGCGGACTACGGCTCCGACGAGTTGGCGGATCTCGCAGCGGCACCCGCGCGAGCCGTCGTCCACCGCGACCGCATGATCCTGCTCTGACAGGCTCGTCGCGGCACACCGGCCACTAGTATTCTCCCGTGAGCGAGCCCGCCGAATCACGACTTGCAGCAGCGGTACACCACCTGCCGCCCGGCTATTTCGCTCTCGTCATGGCCACGGGCATCATCTCTCTGGGGCTCCATCTGCGTGGATTCGAGGCTCTCTCGATGCCGATGCTCGTCATCGCATCGGCGGCCTACGTGGTCCTCGTGGTGATGCTCGTCTGGCGCCTCGTCCGCTATCCGCGCGCGGTGCTGAAGGACTTGGCGAGCCCCCACCACGGTTTCGCCTTCTTCACATTCGTGGCAGGCACGAATGTGCTCGGTGCCCGGTTGGCGGCCCAGGGGGTGGACACGCTGCCGGCGGTCATGCTCGGGGTTTCCTTCGCAGCCTGGTTGATCCTCGGCTACGCGATCCCCGGGCTGGTCGTCAACACGCATCCGGGGGACGACCTGCTCAGGGGCATGAACGGCACGTGGTTCATCTGGTCGGTCGCGAGCCAGTCCGTTGCCGTCATGGCCGCCGGCCTGCAGCCGAATGCCGGCGTGATGGCGAACGCCTTGTCGATCGTGGCGATCCTCTCCTGGGGCATCGGGGTCATCCTCTACGCGGTCATCGGCGTCGCCGTCGTCATCAGGGTGCTGACTCGCGGTATCCCGCCGGAGGAGATGGGGCCGCCGTACTGGGTGACGATGGGTGCCGGCGCCATCACGGTGTTGGCGGGTTCCAGGATCGTGGAGATGGACGGCACCCCCATGGTCACCGTCATGCGGGCGCCGGTGGCGGCGGCCGCGGTCGTCTTCTGGGCGTTCTGCACATGGCTGATCCCTGCACTCATCGGGATCGGGTACTGGCGGCACTTCATGCGGGGGGTGCCCCTGCGCTACGAGCCGGGCCTTTGGAGCATGATCTTCCCCCTCGGCATGTATTCGGTGGCCGGCATCTACCTCGGGCGGGCCGACGCGCTGCCGATCGTGGGGTGGATCGGTGCCAACTTCCTCTGGTTGGCACTGACTGCCTGGTTCATCGTCTTCGCCGCGATGGTGCTGCACCTGGTCCGGGCGGCACGTGCGCCGCGAGCTGTGGAAGCGCCGTCCGCGGCACCGTGAAGCACGGCTAGGCGGGCGTTTGGCCGCAGGCTGGGCCCGGCGTAGGGTTGGTGGTTCAGTGGGCGCGGGTGCGTGCCCGCCGGGGGCCAATCGCGAAAGGATAGTCGTGCCCTTCTTCGAAGCTCTCGGATGGTTCGCGGCCTTCCTCGGGATGACCGCCTCCGTGCCCCAGTTTGTCAGGCTGTGGCGTTCCGGGACGAGCGCCGGTCTGTCGATCCTGCTCTGGCAACTGAACGTGGGTGGCGGCGCGGCGTGGACCCTCCACGGGTTCCACGTCGGCAAGCTGCAACTCCAAGTGCCGAACATCGTGTGCACCATCCTCTTCACCGCGATCCTCTGGCTCATCCTGCGGGATCGGGACCTGCATCTGCTTCCGAGGCTGGTCATGCCCGCAGTGCTTGCGGCGGGGTTGTTCGGCCTGGATCTTTGGCTCGGACCCGTCGTGTTCGGGATCGTGGTGGCCGTTCCGTTGCTGTTCGGGCAGGTCGCGCAGCTCAGGTACATGTGGGGCTCGCCGGACCTCACCGGTGTCTCGCTGCCGACGTTGGCCGTGAGCGTTGTCATGCAGTCGACGTGGCTGGTGTGGGGTATTGGGGTGGGGGAGGCCGCCATCACCGTCTGCGCCGGCCTGATGACGGCCATCTGTGGCGCGAATCTCGCCTACTACGCCTGGCGCCGGCTGGCAGGCACGGCGGGTGCCGTCTCGAGCGAGATCACAACCGGCGCGGTCGACGCCGTCGCCTAGACTGACGGCCATGGATTTCACCACCCAGGCCCGTGCAGCACGCGAGGCAAGCCTCGAACTCGTCCGGCTGACGCGGGCTGCGAAGGACGCGGCACTGAACGCGATGGCGGATGCGCTGGCCGAATCGGAGCCGAGCCTGCTCGTCGCAAACTCCCTGGATGTCGCCGCTGCCCGTGAGGGGGGGACCCCGGAGGCCACGATCGACCGTCTGGCACTGAGCCCGTCCCGAGTCTCCGGCATGGTCCAGGGCCTGCGTGACCTCGCCGCCCTGCCCGACCCGGTCGGCGACGTGGTCCGTGGCTGGCGCCTGGCCAACGGCGTCAAGGTCACACAGGTGCGGGTGCCTTTCGGTGTGGTCGGCATCATCTACGAGGCGCGGCCCAACGTGACCGCCGACGCGGCAGGCATCGCGCTGAAGTCCGGGAACGCCGTGCTTCTGCGCGGCTCGAGTTCGGCGATCAACACCAATCGCGCCTGCGTTGCTGCGCTGCGAGCCGGCATGGAGCGCGTTGGGCTCAACCCGGATGTCGTCAACCTGGTCGAGGGCGGCAGGGAGGTGACGGGTGAGCTCATGGCCGCCCGCGGACTCGTCGACGTCCTGATCCCGCGCGGGGGAGCGGGGCTCATCCAGGCCGTCGTCGAGGGGTCCAGGGTGCCGGTCATCGAGACGGGAACCGGGAACTGCCACCTGTTCGTGGACGCATCGGCGGACCTGCAGATGGCCATCGACATCCTGATCAACGCCAAGACCCAGCGCTGCAGCGTCTGCAACGCGCTCGAGACGCTGCTTGTCCACCGCGACGTCGCCGACGAGTTCCTGCCCATGGCCGTGGCAGCACTCCAGGAGCACGAGGTGGTGATCCACGGCGACCAGGCGTTCTGTGACGTCTCCGAAGCCGTGGTGGGTGTCAGGCCGGAGGACTTCGAGGCCGAGTGGTTGAGCATGGACATCTCGGCTCGCGTGGTGGACTCGCTCGACGAGGCCCTCGCCCACATCCGCCGCTACACCACCGGCCACTCGGAGACCATCGTCACCTCCAGCAAGTCCTCGATGGACCGGTTCACGGCCGAGGTGGATGCTGCCGCCGTGCTGGTCAACGCTTCCAGCCGGTTCGTCGACGGTGGCGAGTTCGGTTTCGGCGCCGAGATCGGGATCTCCACGCAGAAGCTGCACGCCCGCGGCCCGATGGGCCTGCCGGAGATGACCTCGACCAAGTACATCGTTGAGGGCGACGGTCAAGTCCGCGCCTGACTGGTGCCGTGAGGATAGGATTTCCAACATGTTTCCACTGACGCTTCTCGAGTCGGAGGCACTGGTTCCGACGTTCTTCGTCGGCCTCGGCGCCTTCGTGCTCTTCATGATCGCGCTTGGTTGGGTGGTGGGCATGGGGTCCGGCAGGCCTCACAACAAGTGACGACGACCGGCCTGCATTCGGCACGGACGACGCCCGGGCGCCGTTACCGCCTGGGCGTGATGGGCGGCACCTTCGACCCGATCCACCATGGCCACCTGGTTGCGGCGAGTGAGGTTGCCGCCCAGTTCCAGTTGGACGAGGTGGTCTTCGTGCCGACCGGGGTGCCCTGGCAGAAGGCCAAGCGCCAGGTCTCGGCGCCCGAGGACCGCTACCTCATGACGGTGATCGCGACGGCGTCCAATCCGAGGTTCTCGGTCTCCCGGGTCGACATCGACCGTCCCGGCAACACCTACACCGTCGACACCCTGCGGGACCTCAGGGCCGAGCGGGGCCCCGAGACGGACCTGTTCTTCATCACCGGCGCGGATGCCGTTCGACAGATCCTCACCTGGCGCGGAGCCGAGCAGCTGTTCGATCTGGCCCACTTCGTCGGCGTGACGAGGCCGGGCGTCCCGATGACCGAGGACGACATCTCACACCTGCCACCCGACCGGGTCACCCTGCTTGAGGTCCCGGCCCTCGCGATCTCGTCCACCGACTGCCGCACGCGTGTCGAGGCGACCGAACCCATCTGGTACCTCGTGCCCGACGGCATCGTCCAGTACATCAACAAGCGCGGCCTGTACCGCTGCATCGTCCAACAGGAGAAGTAGTTGCCGACAACCAAGGAAATCCTCGAGTCCGTGTCGATCGCCGCGCAGGCGGCAGCCGACAAGCTCGCCACCAACATCGTCGCCTTCGACGTGAGTGAGCAGCTGAACATCACCGACGTCTTCCTGATCGCCTCGGGCCGCAACGAGCGGCAGGTCGGGGCGATCGTCGACGCTGTGGAGGAGGCGCTGCTTCTTGAGGGCGTCAAGGCTGCCAGGCGCGAGGGTGAGAGGGAGAACCGCTGGGTGCTGCTCGACTACCTCGACTTCGTCGTCCATGTCCAGCACACCGAGGAGCGCACGCTCTACAACCTTGAGCGGCTCTGGAAGGACTGCCCGCAGATCCCCCTGGATCTCGACATCCCCGAGACGCCGGAGGTAGACCCGTTCGAGGCGGAGCTGAGCCGCTGGTGAGCATCACCCACCTTGTCGTGCTGCGCCACGGCCGGACCGCATGGAACGACACCGGCCGCATGCAGGGCCATGCCGACATCGGCCTGGACGAGACCGGACTGGAGCAATCCCGTGCGGCGGCGCTGGCGTTGGCGGGTCGACGGTTCGCCGCCGTGTATTCGTCGGACCTGGCGCGCGCCACTGGAACCGCGGAGTTGCTCGCCGGGCCCCTCGGGCTGCCGGTGGCGACCGACGCCCGGCTGCGTGAGATCGACATGGGCAGCTGGACCGGCCGCACCCTCGACGACGTCGTCGCCGAGTTCCCGCACTTTGCGCAGCTCTACTGGGAGGGCAGGGACTACCGGCGCTCACCCGAGGGCGAGACGGTCTCGGAGGTGATCGCCCGATCCGAGCCGGCCCTCCGCGAGATCATCGAGCGCCATCGCGGTGAGCACGTGCTCGTCGTCGGGCATGGGTTCATGTTGTCGCAGTTGATCCAGAAGCTGGTCGGGCTGGAGCCGTTCGCCCGGGTCCTCGGCGGGCTGGGCAATGCCCACTGGTCGGAGGTGGGCATCCCACCCGACGACAACGCGTGGGTCATCGCGCACAACGTCGGGCCGCAGGCTCCTTGACCCCCGGGGGCGGTCGGCCTGCCTCTCGCGCCTCGTCGGTGCGTGCACGGCCGTGTTCCTGGTGGCTGATTCGTCGGTGATTTGGCGCCGGGGCGCCCCAGTGCGCTAACATTGCCGAGCCCGGCAGTTGGCGGGCACGCGGGGCTATGGCGCAGTTGGTAGCGCGCTTCCATGGCATGGAAGAGGTCAGGGGTTCGAATCCCCTTAGCTCCACCCAAAGTGTCTTACGGGAACACGCGACATGCGTAGGCGTGTCGTGTTCCTGTAAGGGTTCCTCGCCTCCGTCGTCGCTGTGCTTACTTGCTTCGCGGATGATGGTGGCGAACGGCTCGGCCAGTCGTGGGCTGAGTTGTTCGTCGTCGGTGATGTCGAGCCGGGTGTAGAACCCCTGATTCGCCAAGCGGCGGTCGGCGTCGCCGGATCGGGCGTAAGCATGGTGCGCATCGGTGAGCAGCCGCAGACTGTCGTGCAGGAACGCGCGTCCTCCGGTGTGGTGCTCGTCGTGCTCCGCAAGACGCCGGTTCACGTCAGCGAGGCCCGCGCGGATGCGGTCTTGGTGCCGTTTCAGGGTGGGCAGGTCGATGGCGTCGGCGAAGTGCGCCGCGAGCAGCTTGTCGCTCTCTGATTCGAGCTTGGCGCGGTTCGCCATGAGGTCGGCTATCTCTTGGTCACGCCCCGCCATGCGTGCATCGAACGCCGCATCCACCTTCGCAGCGAGGTCACGGTAGGTCTGGTCGCTGATCGTGATGGATGCGTAGGAGTCCGCCACGAGCCGTTCCGCGACCGCGACGGGCACCGCCCGCCTCGTGCAGGTCGTCTTCTTCGCGGCGCGGCCGGAGCAGACGAAGTAGGCGTAGGTCGTGCCGCGTGGGTTGGTGGCGAAGTCGAGCAGCATCCTCGATCCGCAGGTGCCGCAATGCAGCAACCCTTTGAGGTGGTGCGCGTGCTGCACATGCCTCGTCATCTTCGCCGTGCGTGCCCGCAGGAGCGACTGCACCTGATCGAACAGGGCGGGGTCGATGAGTGGTTCGTGCGCGCCGGGATACAGGGCACCCTTGTACCGGATCACCCCGGCGTAGTAGGGGTTCGTGAGCAGCTTGTAGAGCGTGTTCTTCCCGAGCGGCTTCGACGGGCGCTTCGGCGTCGGCACGGTGAGTAGGCCGCGCGCGGTGAGGTCGCGCAGCAGCCCGGAGACCGAGGTCTCGCCGGTCGCGTATTGCTGGAACGCCCACCGGATCAGGGGTGCGCGTTCGGGATCGACTTCCACCGTCCTGACTTCCCGGCCTTGCTCGTCGGTCGTGCGGACGTTGAGGTAGCCGATGGGTGCGCGCATGGGGGTGCCGCCTTGGGCGACTTTCTGCGTGAGTCCTTTGGTGACTTCGGTGGCGAGGTTGCGGCTGTAGAACTCCGCAATCGAGGACATGATGCCGTGCACGAGCATCCCCGACGGGGTTTGGTCGATGGACTCGGTAGCCGACACCAACGTCACCCCGGCGCTGATGAGAGCTTCGTGAATCTTCACGTCATCGGCGCGGTTACGGGCGAGCCGGTCGAGCTTGTGGACGAGACAGAACTGCACGCGCGTGGCGGCGATGAACGCCAGCATCTCTTGCAGGCCGTCGCGATCCGCCGACCGCGCGGACTCTCCGGCGTCGATGAACTCGCGCACGACCCTTGCGCCCAGCTCGTCAGCCTTGCGCTGGTTGGCCTCACGCTGGGCGGGGATCGAGAAGCCTTCGTCGGTGCCGCCGCGCTCCGCTTGCTCACGGGTCGAGACGCGCAGGTAGGACACAGCCAGCAGCACCGGCATGTCGTCGGTGACGCCTGGCGACGCGGGGGTGAGGGTGGGAGCAGTGGTGGTGCTCATGCGATGCTCCGTTCGTTCGATTGCTCGGGTTCTACTTTGCCTCGTGCGTCTGACACCGGGCCGAGGGAATCGGCGGCCAGCTCGTCGGGTGGTGGGAGGTCGTAGGGGTCGGGTTCTCCGGCGCGGTGTGCGTCGTAGCGGGCCTGGGTCATGTTCAGCACCCACTCCACCAGCCGCCGCATGTCAGGCTCCGCCCGTCGCGTGACCCGCAACCGCAACTGCGGATCGTTGCTGCCCGTGCCTGGCCCGAGCGCACCCGTGCCTTGCATCGCGCGCCGCGGACGCTGGTCGATGGGTCGGTGCGGGTCACTCATCTCTCTAACTCACGCTGTGGCAGATACTCCAGTAGATGACCACCGTATCACAGATATGGCGTAGCGGCCATTGCATGAGATCGGGTAAGATCGGATGCATGGTTGAGGACTTGGAGAGCGTGCCGCTGCTGGTCGCGGCGGACTTGCCTGCGGGCTGGCAGATGCCCGACCCCTCGCTCATCGACCCGGGCCACGACAGCACCCAGATCGACCAGGCGTTGCGCTATGAACAGTGGGTCGATCCCGCGCCGGGGCTGGATCGCAAGCTCCGATCCGGCCACAACAACAACGACTCCGGGCGCTGGTTCCTGATCCAGCACACCGAGTCGAACACGCGCGTGCTGCTGCGGCTGCAACGCCAATACCTGCTGGGTGAGGAACCCAAGGGGGAGGTGCGGATCACCGGGATCGTGTACCTGCCCGAGTGGGCCGGTGACTCGGTGGCAAGCCCGATGCTGCGCAATCTCCCTACGTCGCGGATCGAGGCGGCGATCAACCGCCGCCAGTTCGCCGTGACCGGGCAGAGCCGCTTCGAGGGCGGCACCATGACCATGCCGTCGGGCCGCGTCCTGCGCTCGGCGGATGTGATGAAGCCGTTGGGGAACCCGAAGCGCACCCCGGACTTCTACGAGGTCGTCGCCCTCCAACACGCCCGCCTCGTAGACGATGGCGAACCGAACCCGACCGCGCGCATGGCCGAAATCAGCCGCGTGCCCTTGTCCACCGCGCAGGGCTGGGTCGCCCGCGCCCGCCGCAAAGGACTCCTCCCACCCGGCAGGCGAGGCCGCGCCGGATAAGACTTCCGATGTCGGCCTGACTTCCAGTTATCACCAGGTCAGCGGGTCGAGTCTGAGGTAGAAGTCCAGGCGTTCGGGGTCGAGGGTGATGCCGTACTGGGAGGCGAAGTCGTGATCCGCTTGGCGGGCGGTGTCCTCGTCGGGCCAGGTCTCGCGGGCGTTCGCCAGCAGCAGCGCGATGTCGGCGTAGGGATCAGCATGCCCAAGACGCCCGAGGTCGATGATCCCGGCGACGAGCGAGGTATCGGAGTTGATGAGGATGTTGGGGAGGCAGAAGTCTCCGTGGCAGACCACCGTATCGGCGGCTTCCTGTTCTCGACGCAACGGGAGGTCGCGTTCCAGGCCGTCGAGGATCACCGTGGGCGGGGTGTTGATGAGGTGCTGGGGAAGGAACTCGGCATGGACGCGGTTCTCGGCGACTGTCGCACGAGCCAGGCCCATCATCTCGTCCAGTGTCCTGCTGAACGGGCATGTGCTCGCAGGCAGGCTGTGCAGTCGATGCAGGGTGTCGGTGATCGACGGCCATGCCTGCGCGAGCTGGGCTGGGTTGAGCCGGTCAGCCGGGACGCCCGCGACTGCGCTGGTGATGAGGGCGGCGCTGTGCTCGGTGGCGCGCCAGTCGAGCACCCTGGGGCCGGGGATTCCGGTGCCCGAAAGCCACTCAATCCGATCGCGCTCAGCCTCTAGCGTGCTCACGGCGGCAGCGGAGACCACTTTGGCGAACCGGCCCCCGGAGCTGTGCCGCAGCATGGTCGCGCCGGACTCACCATCCGTGACGGGCGACCACGCCGAGCCATCGGGGAGTAGTCCGGTCAGTGGGACCGAGGGAGACGACATGCCTTCCATCATCTCGCGCCCAGCCGAGTGGACGCGAGTGAACTGCCCGCACGGCGCTGCATCACGACCGCCCTATCTACCCTGACTGACACCGCACCGCTGCCCTTTCGCTCAACCCCTCCGAGCGCGTTCGCTCCGGATGCCGCCGCGCATCCGCCTTGTCGTCTGCTCCCAGCTTCACCTCGGTTCTCTCCCCTGTTCTTCTGAATGAACGTATGCTAACTTCGGTAGTGGCAGATACGCCAGTTTAGGCAGGGGGTGAGTCGGATGCATGGTGGCGTGATCCCGTTCCGGGGAACCGGGGCTGACGCGCTGCGCTATGTCGAGGCCGACCGTTCCCGTGCTGACGACTACTACCTGGGCGCGGAGGCGACCGTGGCGCAGTTCGCCGCACTCGACGCCAGCGGCATGGTGACTGCCGAGGGGAGTCTTGGCCCGGCCGCGTATGCCGCGTGGGTGGATTGGACGAACCCGCTGACCGGGGAACAGATGGGCAGACCCCGCCGTGCGGGGTCGGATCGGCAGGCTTCGCCCCGGTTCATGGAGATGGTCATCAACGCCCCCAAGAGCTTGTCGATCGCTGCCGCCCTGCATCCCGAGGTGTCGGCGGCGCTGGACGTGGCGCAGCAGGACGCACTGAGCGAGATTCGCCGCTGGCTCGCGCAGCACTCGGTGACTCGTGTCGGGTCGCTCGGGGCGCAGGAGGTCGTACCGATTGAGAGCATGCAGGTCGTCGGCATCACGCACCGCACCAGCCGGGCAGGTGACCCGCACCGGCATATCCACATGCAGATCGGCACCCGCGTCTACGCGGCGGGCAAGTGGCGTGGCCTGGACACCGCCGCGCTGTTCCGGCAGCAGGGCGCGATCCGTGCCCTCGGTACCGCTGTGATCGCCGCCAGCCCTGAACTCGCGCAAGTGCTCGACCGGCATGGCCTGACTCTCGACCCCGTATCGGGTGAGGTGGTCGAGTTGGAGCCGTTCAACGCCGTCATGAGCAAGCGGGGCGAGCAGGTACACCGCAACCTCGACCGTCTCGAAGCCGAATGGAACGCCGCGCACCCCGGCGAGAGCATGGGGCCGGTGGTTGCTTCCCGGCTCAGGGCTGAGGCGTGGGCGTATCAACGCCGAGCGAAGAAGCCCACCACGCTCCGAGAAGAGGAAGCGTGGGTGTCGGAGTTACGCGAGGCGGGCTACGACCCCGAACACCTCACCCGCAAGCCGGCACCCGCGCCGCTGTTCACCGATGACCTGTCCGTGCAGCGGATCGCGTCAAGGGCATTGGATCGGTGCGCCGCCGCAGAATCGGCGTGGACTCGCCACACCGTGCAGGAGCACGCCACCGAGATCATCACCGAAGCAGGCGTGCGCGGCACCCCGGCAGAGTTGCGCGAACTGATCGCGGTGGCAACCACTCTGGCGCTTCAGGATTGCTTCTCGATCCTCCCGCCTGATGCGGCTGCGCCGGAGCATGTCGCGCACTTGACGAGTTTGCGGGTGGTGCAGGTCGAGACGGAGCTACGCGACCTTATCACCGCCCGAGCACAGGAACAGGAGCCGGAGCACGCTGACGTGCGCGAGCACTCGGCCACGCTCGGGCAGCGCCTTGATTCCGGTCAGCTCGATGCGGCCGCAGCGGTCGCATCGGCTGATCCGCTGGTGATCGTGGAGGGCGCCGCCGGTGCGGGCAAGACCACCATGCTCGCAACGGCGATCCGCGCCACCGAACAACACGGCGGCAGGGTGCGGGTGGTTGCGCCGACGAAGCGTGCCGCCGAGGTCGCGCACCAGGAACTCGGCGTGCCCGCCGAATCGGTCGCCGCCCTTGTTCACGCGCATGGGTGGCGCTGGAACGCTGACGGTGTATGGACTCGCCTCGCCATAGGCGACACCGACCCGGCGACTGGCGCGACCTATACAGGCCCACCACAAGCAGCACAGTTGCATCGTGGGGAGCGGATCGTCGTGGACGAAGCCGGGATGCTCGACCAAGACACAGCCCTCGCACTATTCACAGTCGCAGCCGAGACTGGCGCAACGCTCGCTCTCGTCGGGGATCGCGCCCAGTTGCCCGCCGTCGGGCGAGGCGGCGTGCTCGACATGGCCGCGCAACTGCGGGGTCGCACGTTCGATATGGCCGTGGTACACCGCTTCACCGACCCCGCCTATGCCGAGGTCACGGTGCAGATGCGCGACCGGCGCGATCCCGGCGAAGTGTTCGACCGGCTGCGCGAACTCGGGCTGATCCGGCTCCACACTGACGCCGACGAGCTGCGCGAACACCTCGCCACCAGCAGGCAAGACGGCGAAGCGGTCACGGTCGCATCGAACGAGGAAGCCGCACGGCAGAATGATCGCATCCGAGACGAACGCACCCGCGCGGGCGTCGTCGACGACACCACGACAACCGCGGGCAGCGACGGCCTGAACATCGGCCGCGGTGACCTGATCCAGACCCGCAAAAACCGCACCGACCTGGGCGTGGCGAACCGGCAACAGTGGATCGTGCAACACGTCGAGCAAGACGGTTCGCTCTGGGTACGCGACGCACACAGCGACCGCAAACGCGAACACTCGATCCACCTACCCGCTGAGTATGTGCGCGAGCACTCCCACTTGTCCTACGCCGCCACCGCTTACGGGGTGCAGGGGGTGACCGTGCCCGCATCGCATACCGTCCTCACCGAGAGCATGGGCGGCGCGGCCGTCTACGTCGGAATGACCCGAGGCCGAAACGAGAACACCCTGCACCTCGTCGCGGAGAGCATGGCCGACGCCTGCGCACAGTTCATCGAAGCAATGGAACGCGACCGCGCAGACCGAGGACTCGCAGAAGCCACCCAACGCGCAGCAGAAGCCGTGCGCGGCCTCGTCGCCGACGGCCCCGTGAAGCTCGTCAACGACGAAGTCGCCCGACTCATGGGTGACGCCGAGCGCGCCGAGCAGCAGGCGGCGCTGTGGCAGCAGGCCGCCGACGCGCTGACCGAGCTGCAAGCCAAGCAGCGCGACGAACGCGACCAGGCACGCCAGGCCGCCGAGACCGCAGCCCGTCAGCTCGGGCGTGTACGCACCGGCGTCGCTGCACCGTTGACCGAGCAGGCAGCGGCGGCGCTGAGCGAATGGCAGACCGCGAACAACGTGCAGCAGGCCGCCCGCGACCGCCTGAATACTGCCGAGAGGTTCGGTAAGCGCCGCGCTACCGCTGAATACCGCACCACGCAGGTTCTCGCTCAAGACGCCAAACGGCAACTGACGACCGCATGGGGTGCGCCGCCCCGGTGGAACGAGGGCAGGGCGTCCTGGGTCGAACGCGTCACCCGACCTCGGATCGACGCCGACCCGCGTGTCATCGAGGCAACCGAGCAGAACGAGGCCGCAGCGAAAGCGGTGCGCAAGGCGCTAGAATCCGCCCCGTGGCCGCGCATGCGCGTCTACGCTCGCATCTTCGGCCCCGAGGCCGTGGCGAAGAACCGGGCCGCCTACCTCGACGCCCGGCCCCGTGCCAACGCTGAGCGCCAGGCCCACGCTGCGGGAGAGGCCCGCGCCGAGGTCGAGACCCTTCGTGCCTTGTCCCCGGTTGAGGCGGTTCGGCGCATCGAGCAGGCCCGTGCCATCGAGCAGGCACAGCGCGAGGCGGCAGACCGTGCCCTGAATGAACGCCAACGACAGTTCGATCCTCGATCGCGCGCACACGACAGCGGCCCCAGCTACGGCGGACCATCCCTGGCCCGATGACGACAGCGTCAGGCGTCGGGAGTCAGAGGATCAAATCGGGTTCTCGACAGTTCCTCGTGAACGACCGCGATCAGTTCGCACTCTCCGTAGTCGCGCGCAGTTCCTCGGGTAGAAGGTCCTCATACTCCGTCCGCACGTACTGGAGGCCCTCGGTGATCGAGGGGTCGTGTTCGAGAGCGTTGGTCATGAACTCCAGCCGACGCTTGTTCTCGTCGATGACGTCCCGCCACCGACGGACATAGGCACGGACGAGAGGGCGTCCTTGCTCCTTCTGGGGGTCGAAGAACAGGCCGACCTCGAAGTCATCACCCTTGATGCGTCGCCGTACGAGGTCGTCGTAGTCGGTGACGACCAGAATGAGGTCCCAACTCGTCCGGTCGCCGGTGAAGGCCGCGGTGGACAGGATCGCATTCGCGTAATCCTCGACCTGATCGAGTTCCTTGCGTGAGGCTGTGATGCCAGGTGCTTTCAGCTCCACCACGAGGTGCCTGATCCGGTCATGCTCCTTGTTCTTGGCGGCAAGATGGAGGTCGGTCCGGCCTGTCTTTCCGTCCCAACGACGAACCGTCTCGATGTCCTTCGTGGGCAGGCCGTCGAGCTTGAGGTGATTGCGCAGGAGTTCTGTCAGGCTTCGCTCGGTGCTCATGAGGTGGTAGGACTCGCCGAAAACCCATAGTTCGTGTTCGAGCACCTTGTGAAGGTGGTCGCGCTCGCCAACTTTCCCAGAGTCATCTGGATCGAAGAGCAGATGCTCCAGTGCGACCAGGAACTTGTGCCGGCTCGCGACGACGTTGGCGGAACGGATGATTGCGGACAGCGTGGTCTCGCTGAGCAGCTTCGTGAGGGTGTCGCGGTCAGCATCGTTGAGGGCGACGACCTCATGCAGGATCGTTGTCAGCTTCCCCGGGTCGTGACGAATCGCGTCGCGAAGGAGTTCCAGCGTCAACTGCGCTTGCTTCTTGGTCTTGGAGATGTGAGGAACGAGTGTGCCGGAAACGACATCGAACACGGCACGCTCCGCGCGCTCGGTCTCGTTCGCTGGCTCACTCTTGTACGGGTACACCCCCGTTTCCTTCCAGTGCTCCACCTGTTCGCGACGCCGTTCGCGACGGCGCGCGTTGAAGTGATCGCGGATTGCCTCCCTTGCAGCCGTCCACAGTTCCCCAACGGCGTCGGGTGCCATATCGCCGAGCCCGAGTGCAGCGAGTTCATCGATGCCGAGCTTGTCCCATGTCACGTAAGCGGAGTAGGTGAACTGGTTCTCGAAGGCAGTGCCGGAGGTCTCGAACGGGAAGTGGTCTGCATCAGGACCGAAGGAGACGGCTCGATGCTTGCCCGAGCGCCACTCGATGATCCGCAGGACGGCTTCGTTCTCTCCGTTCTCTCCGAATGGAAGCGGCGATGTCGTATCATTGACCACTTCTTGCGATGGGTCGAGCGCGGAACCGTCGTAAGTGATCGTCAGCGACTGATCGTTGAGGAGGAGCGGCGCGAAGTGCGATCGCAGGGTCGGGAGCACGTCGTCTGCTTCGAGCGCGCTCAGCGACCGCTGTTCGTCGTTGTGCGCCGTGACGACTGTGCCGGTTGAGGCTGCGGTTGAAGGTGTGGCGTCCCAGCGGAACCGGTCGCGGTTGTTCCGGCTGCCGGTGATCGTGATCTGTTCGCGCTGGCCGATCGCGTTGTCGCTGATGCTGACCCAGCTCACGCGAGATCCGAGTGCGAAGGCGCGCAATCGTCCCTCGCCCAGCTTGCCGTGAAGATACCTCTTGCCGTTCTTGGACTTCTCGCTCAACGACTTCCAGGAGCCCCCGATGCGGCCGAACGTCGAGGCCACCTCGTCGGAGCTGATGCCGTGGCCGTCGTCTTCGACGCGCACCTGATTGATGGCGTCCATCGAGCTGCGTTCCATCGTCACGACGACGTTCGTCGCTTCAGCGTCGACGGCGTTCCAGATCAGCTCGATGATCGCGCGTACGGGGTCACCCTCGTGGGCGAGACGTGCGACGTGGTCGTCGCTTGCGGTGAGCACGAGGTCTTCCATGAGACAAGGTTACGGAAGAACACCGACAGTCACCCGTCTCCACGACACACTCAGCCGAGTTCTTCCGTGTAGACCGGAGTTTCCCCGAGTAGGATCGGATCAACCCGTTCATATCCGGTCGATCCCACCCTGGAGGACTTGAGTGCCTGAGCCTTGGCTGTCTGCTGACGACATCGCCGCCCACCT
>JBDHZH010000059.1:0-18082 GCA_039811745.1 Arachnia sp. | reverse complement strand
GTCGCACGCCAAGAGGCCCGAGCAGACTCCGATATCGACCTGCTGGTGGAGCCCCCGACCGGGGCCGGCATCAAGGAGCTGGTGGAACTCCGTCGCCTGTTCGAGGAGATCCTCGGTCGACAGGTGGACCTGATCACATACGGAGGACTCAAACCCACGATCGACGACGACATCCAGGCCGAGGCGGTGCCGTTGTAATGGACCGTAACAGGACGTGGCCTGCAAGGCCTGCCACTTGAGCTTCTTGCGTGGAAGACCATCCGCAGACCCAAGCAGGACGGCCGGGCGCCTCCCCCGGCCTCAGACGACCCCTTCGAAGGGGCGGACCTCCACCGTTCCCCGGCACGCCTTGGAGCCGTCGGCGGCCAACGCCTGCGCGACGTCGAGATCGGGCGCGTCGATGATCCAGAACCCGCTGAGCACCTCGTCGCCCCGCAGGTAGGGGCCGTCCGTGATCACCGGGACAGCGCCACGGCCGTCGACGACACGGGCCGAGGAGGCCGCCCCAAGCGCTCCCGCGAACACCCAATGTCCCCCGTCGCGCAGCCTCCGGTTGAAGGCATCGGTGGCGGCGAACGCCTCCTCCATCTCCGCCCTGGACCCGTAGCTGCCGAACTCCCCCATCTCGGCGGCGCCATGCACAGCCAACAAGTAGTACGTCATCTGATGCTCCTCACCTCTTGGGCAGCCGGGTGGCCGCCGCACCTGTCAAAGATCCCCTCGCGACGAGCAGTCCGAAGCCGCGGGGCTCCACCTCCTCCAGTTGGGACTTCCGGATGAAAGACCGTCCAGAAGTCCCAACTCAGACCACCACCGGCAAAGACGTCAGCTGCCGGGCGCGACGAACTGGCTGATGCCGAACGTCGCGCCGGCCGGGTCGGCCAAGGTGGCCAGTCGCTGCCACGGGACGTCCCGCGCCGCGCTCACCACCGAACCACCGAGCTCGACAGCACGGGCAACGGCCGCAGCCGCGTCGTCGACGGCGAACGTCACACCCCACTGCGTCGGACCCCCATCACGCCGCGCGATGCCGGCGACGACGTCGACGAACCGCTCGGGCGCTCCCATCTCCCGCATCATCGCGCGCATGCCGGGGTTCAGGCCTTCCAGGTAGTCGCCGTAGCCGGGCAACGCCCACATCGGCCCGCCCGCATCGACGACCTCCCAGCCGAACACCGCCCCGTAGAACGCAGCGGCAGCGTCCAGATCGTCGGTGTGCAGCACGTTGAACACGACGGCGCCGTGCTCGTTGACTGCCTGCGCCCCCTTGTGCCGGCCGGACTGCCACAAGTGGAACACGGCCCCCTCCGGGTCGACGCAGGTGCCCATACGTCCCGCGTCGAACACGTCGAACGGCTCGGCCAGCACGAGACCCCCTGCCGCCCGCACCCGCTCGACGACCTCGTCGGCCGACTCGACACGGACATAACTGTTCCACACCGCAGGCCCGGGAACCCCCTCCTGCTGGGAGGAGATGGCCGCGGCATCCCGGCCGCCAATGCGGGCCATGTAGTAGTGCCCGCCCGCTTCGGGGGGCATGGTGTCGGTGGTCTCCCAGCCGAACAGGTCGGAGTAGAACTTCGCGGCCGACGCCGGGTCGGGCTGCGAACTGTCGATCCAGCACGGCACACCGGCCGGGTAATCCTCACGCGTGCTCATACAAAGACGCTACGCTCCCCGGCCAAATAGCGTCGACAGCGCTACTCCCCGCCCGCCGACCATGGGTCATTCAGATCCGGGCACCCAAGAGCCGTACCGGCTGCGCATCACTGATGCGACTCATGCGCATCCATGATGCTAGCCTAGAGGCATGAGGACGACGATACGGCTCGATCCCGAGGTGGCAGCGGCCGCGGAACGCCTGCGCCGCGAGCACCACATCGGCCTCGGAGAGGCGGTCAACGAACTCGCCAGAGCGGGTCTCGCCCGTCAACCCAGAACCACCCGCTTCCGGCAGCGCACGGCCAGCGTGGGGCTCAAGGTCGACGTCACCAACATCGCCGACGCGCTGGAATTGCTGGATCACCTCGACGCGGAGGACATGCGTTGATAGTCGACGCCAACGTCCTCCTCTATGCGGTCGATGAACAGTCCCACTTCCACAACACCGCCTTGGCCTGGCTGGACCAAGCGATGAACGGAGACGAACGGGTCGGGCTGCCCTGGGTGTCGCTGACGGCGTTCCAGCGCATCATCACCCACCCCCGGGCCGCGGCCAGCCCACTGTCCCCAGCGGACGCCTGGGGCTTCATCGTCGACTGGCTCGACGCCGACCAAGTTTGGATACCGACCCCCGGAATCCGCCACCGCGACATCCTCGGACGGTTCCTCATCGCCGGCAACCTGGGCGGGAACCTCGTCACCGACGCACACCTCGCTGCCCTCGCCGTCGAGCACGGAACCAGCATCTGCTCCTTCGACAGCGACTTCGCACGCTTCGACGGCCTCAGCTGGATCAACCCCGACCGCCTGTAGGGCCCCAAGGCGTCCGCAGCCTGCCTGACATTGGCCGTCGCGCACCGGGCCCTGCGTGACCGCGCTTCGCCTGGCAGGCTTGGTTCGCGAGAACTGGCCCCAGGGTGTCAGTGGGTATCCGTAGGCTCTGGCCATGAGTCGTCGAAGCCAGGAGAAGCGCGCTGCCCGAGCGAAGGCACGAGCCAAGCTGAGAGCCCGGGACAGGGTTGATGATCGACGGGATCGCAGTCACCCGGGCGCTACTTCGGACCTCTTTGGGTGGCCGGAGCCACCCCCACCGCCGCGGCGGCCGACGACGACGGATCTGCTTGAATCAGCGCGCGCCGGCGCGCCATACGGAACTTGGCGTTCCAACGTCGAGGAGATCGGTCCTGCCGTCTTCTTGGCCGATGCGGAGTCAGTGCTGACTTCGTGGGTGCGGGAGGCGTACGGCAGGGGTGGCTGGCAACCCACTGAGTTCATCCGCCACCTGTCACGGCGTGGGAAATCAGCTGTGGCGGCGCTGGCCCGCGCTGTTGTGGCGGCGGAACGGGCATCACGGACGGGCCCAACAGCCAAGGACCCCGCATGGCTCCGGCAGTGGGATGCCAGCCGGCTACCCAAGGTGTCGGGTTCGGGTTGGTTCCAGGCCTGGGCGGCAACGGATGTGAACTGGCTGAAGGTTGTCTACCGGTTCTCGCACTTCCTAGGCGGGATGCCGTCCCTGGATTCGCTACTGCCGCCACCGCCCGGCTTCAAAGCCTCACGGTTGCTCGCGTCGCAGCCCTCGCAAACGTCGGCGAATCCGAGCCTGGAGCGGGTCCGGGCACTGTTGGCGAAGGCGGAATCGACCGAGCACGAGTCAGAGGCGATGGCCTTCACGGCCAAGGCGCAGCAGCTGATGACCAAGTACGCCATCGATCAGGCAATGCTGGCCGGCGAAGGAGCAGGCCCAGCTACGCCGGGAGTTATCAGGATTCCCATCGATCCGCCTTACTTGGAGGCGAAAGCGCTTCTCCTGCAGGTGATCGCGGGACACTCCCGCTGCCGAACCGCCCTGCACGGTGGGGTGGAGCTGTCCAGCGTGGTCGGTTTCTCGACTGATCTCGAGGCGGTCGAGCTGCTGTTCACCTCTCTCCTCGTCCAGGCCCACCACGCAATGGCGGAGGCGAGCGCCGCCGCTCCGCCTGGAGGCAGGACCAGGTCTCAGTCTTTCCGGGCCGCCTTCCTGCGGGGCTTCACTGGCCGGATCGACGTACGGCTCTCCTCGGTGAACCAGATGGCCTTCGATGAGGCCAAGGCCAAGTCGGACGCGTTCCTGCCGGTCCTTCGCTCAAGGGACGACCAAATCAACGACCTCATGGACCGTCACTTCCCCGGGCTGACCGGCTCTAGGGTGCGCGGCGGCTTCGATGCACTCGGTTACCACCAGGGCCAGCTCGCAGGAGACGCCGCGGCCCTGATCTCGGGGGCCATCGAAGCCGAGGCGTAGCCGCCCCCAGAGATTCGGCGTCGAAGGCTTCCCCAGCGCGTGGTCTAGACGAATGCCTGTGTTAGACGGCCGGATCACGGCCGATCAAGTAGCGAGGCTGATCCGACGACGAGGTGGGAGTGGGCGATGGGACCAACACTTCAGGCACAGAGGACGGCAGGCACACCGACACGGACGAGGGCGCGGCTCAGCACCCTCCAAGCCATTCTGGCACTCGTCTTGGCGCTCCTGACCGGCTACCTCGCAACCGTCTCCGCACTCCTGGCGCTGGGACGATTCGGCCTTCCGTCCGGCGGCGAACTGCTGGCGTTCCAGGCGCTCAGCAGCGTCGGCGGGTTCGTCCTGTGGCGCCGGGTACTGCTCCGGATGAGTTGAGCGACCTCAAAGATCCTCCTTCACTGTGGATCTGGCGGTGATATACCACCCCTGAGGCCACAGCCAATGCGGCCTCAGGCGCTGCCGCAGTGCGACAGCTGCTCGCCGTATCCGCACTCGACGGAGTGGACCAGCGCCCGGAAAACACGGCCGGATGGACTGGACTCATCTGCAACATTCGGCCCAGCGTGCCTGCAACTATCGGCCTAGACCCTCTGCAAGTACCGGCCTGAACTCCCTGCAAGTACCGGCCCAGCGGCTAGGGTGTGTGCGTGGACACCACTGAAATCCTCGGCCAGCCTTACCGTTCCCGAGTGATCGACGACGCGCTGGAACACGCCCTCGGCATCGCTGGGGCGGTCGTCATTGAGGGCGCCCGTGCGAGCGGGAAGACGATGACCGCGTTGCACGCTGCGTCGTCGCATGTGTTCCTGGACGACCCGCAAACCCAGGGGCTCCTCGAAGTCTCACCGCGGTCGGTCCTGGAGGGCGCCAAGCCGAGGTTGCTCGACGAGTGGCAGCTTGCACCGCAGATCTGGAATCTCGTGCGCCGTGAAGTGGACGCCTCGGCCACTCCCGGCCGCTTCATCCTCACAGGATCTGCGACTCCATCCGACGACATCACGCGTCATACCGGCGCAGGCAGGTTCCTGCGGCTGCGGCAGCACACCATGTCCTGGTGGGAGAAGCGAGGCACCCCAAGCGGCGGCGTGAGCCTGGAACGACTCTTCGCCGGCGGGCGGCCCGAAGCCAGCCTCGACCCACTGCCCACCGTCGAAGAAGTGATCGAGTTGATCCTCCAGTCGGGGTTCCCTGCGATGACATCACTGCAGCCGTTGGATGCCGCTCAGCTACTTCGCGCCTACATCCAGGAGGTGGCACGCACCGACGTCCAGCGCTTGGCAGATGTTCGGCATGCACCAGATGTTCTGACACAGCTCATCGCCGCGATCGCGCGATCGGTCGCATCCGAGGTGACCCTCACGACTCTCGCCGCAGATCTTCAGCCGACGGCACCCGCCATCCTCCCCGAGACGGTCGGCAGTTACGTCGGACTCCTCGAACGGCTCTTCATCGTGGAACGGCAACAGCCCTGGGCGCCACGCCTCCGGTCCCGGGCCAGGTTGCGGACGTCCCCGAAGCTGCATCTTGCCGACCCTGCGTTGGCGGCGGCCGCGCTCGGAGCCACCACGCATCGGTTGCACAGTGACCTCGAGACGCTGGGAATCCTGTTCGAGAGTGCCGTCTGGCATGACCTCGCCGTCCTGGCAACCCCACTCGGCGGGGAGATCCGCCACTATCGCGACTCGAACGGCCACGAGATCGACGCCATCGTCGCCCTCCCGGATGGTAGGTGGGGAGCGGTGGAGGTCAAACTCGGCGGGCTGCAGATCCCAACCGCCGTCAAGTCGCTGACAGCGGCAATCTCCCAGATCGACACCCGCGCGGTCGGCGAACCGCATTTCAGACTGATCGTCACCGGCAACGGCCCAACGCTCACCCTCGACGACGGCACCATCACCTGTCCCCTCACATCCCTGCGCCCCTGATGTCAATCGCTTCACCAGTCGATCCTCGGGGCGTGGCCACTCGACGTCGTTTGGCGGCGGCGCCCGAGGGTGGGGGCGTTGATGTTGGCGACAGCCCTCGCCGTCCCGCAGATCAGCACTGATGACCACAGCCCCGCGGAGGGGCCCGCCTCTTGCGCCGTACGCAGCGCCACAACCCGATGTCACACTTCCGGCACCTCAACCAATGAACCAAGCAATAGGGACACAGACGTGGGCGGTTGCCAGAGACCAAGGGAGGCGCGCATGCATCGAAAGGACCCCACAACACGCGGCGAGCGCCGCAGGATGAGGGCGGCTTCCATGTCTGACGTCATCTCAGCACGAGAGGTCCCGGATCGCGACACCGCACCAGCGGGCAACCCGGCGGCTTCGCTCATGGAAGGCACGGGACCTGAACGATGAGACCAAGGAGTCAGGCGCAGGACGGTCTTGCGGGTAGAGCGACCCACCCTCGCCTCAGCACGCTCCAGGCCATCCTGGCGATCATCCTTGCCCTGCTGACGGGCTACGTAGCAACCATCGCCGCGCTCTGGGCGACGCGTTTCTGAGATAATTAACCAGTTCGGGGTTTTAATTGTCGGCGGCTCCCATGGCATTCGCAGACAGCGTGAACGTGGGTGGTGACCTGAGCAAGAACGGCACTCTCGTTCAGTATCCCACCTATCGGACCCACACCTTCACGGGCCCAATCAACCTCAACCTCACGGACAACACGAGCAACTACACTCGGCTCGGGCTGCGGGACACTAACGGCAGCCAGTTCACCAACACAGCACAGTGGAACGCGACCGGGTCACAGAACTTCGTTCTGCCCGGAGGAAGCACCACCATCGCTGTTGGCAAGCAGTCTGCTTTCAACGGCCGCATGGGAGAGTGCGGCCTGTTCTGCGACTATCACTGGGGTGGGAGCCTGAACTACTGATCAATGGTGGATTGGTCCAGACGGCTGCGGAGGCTCATGCACCGCAGCCGTCTGGACTGCCGCGAAGAGGAAGAAGAACGACATGTTCAGCAACATCCGACTCCGGGCCGTCGCATGCATTATGGCTGCGACGCTGTGCCTCACGAGTTGCGGGGCGCCGACCAATGGTGAGGGCCTCGTCGACCAGGACACCGTCGACCAGGAGTACAAGTCAACGATCAGCAGCCTGTCGTTCCCGGCGTTGTACCCGCCGCCGTCGGAGCTTCCGCGACCTGCGGAGAAGTCGCTTTACGGGCAGGGTTACGGAACCGGGATGGCGGAGCGCATGTGGATCTGTTCCTGGGAGCGGGAGTGGCTCGACGCCAGTTCCGGCCGCGACGAGTCTCGTGAGACTGTCGCCCTGAAGAACCTGGAGGCCGCTCCCGAGACACTGTTCATGTCGAAGCAGCTCGACGACGCCGGCCGGCGGCTCTACGCTGACTACCTGACCAAAGCGCGGCTAGGCGACCCATCCGGGATCCAGCAGGACGTCGAACAGAACTGCGGCGGATGATGTACCAACGGGCCACACGGTCGGCGACCCTGCTGTTCCTCACGGGGGTTGCGATGTCAACCGGATGCACCAGTTCGCACCCGGAAGCTGGACTTCCCTCGTTCGCGGACACCCCGCAGGTGACCACAGTTGCCGTCGAGGCAAGGGACATCGTGAGCGTCGTGAGCTTGGACGGCACGATCGTTGCCAATTCATCGGTGATGCTCGTTGCGCCCGTCGGAGGGACGGTTCGGTACACGCCCTCCGCTGAGGCCCCGACTACGGCCACCGTCACGAGCTCGACCGGAACCGTGACGACCATCAAGGTGCCAAGGGACGTCCTTGGGCTTGAAGCGCTGGTCGTCGATGGTGCCAAGGTGCCAGAGGGCCTGCCAGCCCTGAGCGGACGGTTCACGGGCTTCGCCGTACGCGCAGAGGTGACGGCAGACAAGGTCTACAGGTTGGGCGTCCTCGGCTCCACACGGGCACAGGTCACCTCTGGGCCGGGCCCATTCGACTGTCCCCTGCTGGGTGCGCCCCAGAGCCCGGACGCCTCGACCGGTTCGGTCGGAGCGGTGCTCACGTGCGCGATCCCGTCCGACGTCTCGGCGGTACTCGGCGCCCCGGCCATCATGGCGATCACCACCGGCGCCGTCTCGAACGTCCTCGCCCTGCCCGTCGAGGCGGTCGCAGGTCTCGCACAGCGAGGCACCGTCGGCGTGATCGACGGGGGACACACGGAGCAGCGCGAGGTGGGGCTGGGCATCACCGACGGCCGCTACGTCGAGATCACCTCAGGTTTGAAGGCCGGCGACCAGGTTTCCGTGCCGCCCCCGGACCTGGAACAGCCATGATCCAGGTCCGTGGTCTGCACAAGTCCCTGCCGGATGCGGGCGTGCCGCATCCTGTGCTTGCCGGCGTCGACCTGGACGTGGGCGTCGGTGAGTCGGTGGCGATCCTTGGCCGCTCCGGGTCCGGGAAGAGCACGCTCCTGAGCGTACTGGCGCTCTTCGACACCCCCGATCGCGGCAGCTACGCAATCGACGGGCAACCGACGGAGCAGCTACGAGAGAACGCCAGGTGCACATTGCGCGGCCGCACCTTCGGGTTCGTGTTCCAACGCTTCTTCTTGATGAAACACCTGACCGCCATGGAGAACGTCGAGACCGCACTGCTATCCGGGCCGCGCACCCCGCGCCGGGCGGAGCGCCGAAGACTCGCCTTGGAGGCACTCGACCAAGTAGGCCTCGGCGGCCTGGCCGCCCGACATCCCGCGCAGCTCTCCGGCGGGGAGCAGCAGCGGGTCGCGATCGCAAGGGCGATGGTGAACGAACCGAAGGTGCTCCTGGCGGATGAACCGACCGGGGCCCTGGACAGCGCCGTCGGCGCCGAGATCCTGCAACTCCTCCTGCAGACGACGAACCGCGGCACGTCTCTGGTGATGGTGACGCACGACGCAACCTACGCACGTCTCCTCGACCGTACCCTCCGACTCGAGAACGGGGCCCTCAATGCCGGGTAGGGCTTCATCGTCGATGATCGTTGCAGCACAGGGAATCAGGTCGAGGCCGCTGAGGTCGTTGCTCGTCGTGTTGACGCTCGCCGTCGGTGTGCTGGCCGTGATCGGCGTCTACGCCTCATCGAGCGTCGCCGAGCATACGGTGCGGGCCCGGGCCGAACTGCAGTCCGGACGCGCCCCCACCTACACCGCAATCCTGGAACCGACCCAGCTCGGCACGATCGTGTCACGGACCCCAGCGCCCGGCGTCGCGGTCACCTCGGACCTGCCCGTCCGCCTCGGCGACGGCGCCCGTGACCGGCCAGCGCTGCAACTGACCTCCGTACATGGCGACCTGCGCTCCATCCGGCCACTGAACGTGATCTCCGGTCAGTGGCTCGACGGCCAATACCCCTCCGGCTACGCCATCCACCTCGTGGTGAACATGCAGGCCGCCGCCCTTATCACCGCATCCTCCCCAACAGGACTCCTCAGGGTCACCCCGCCGTCCAGGGCGGTTCCCGTGACAGTCGTCGGCATCGTCGACGACGGAGGGGAGTTGCCGACGGCGTATGCGCGCTGGGAGGAGACAGCCGGCTGGTTCCCGGATGTCTCCCACTCCGCCGGGACGCTGTGGATGCACACGACCCTGCAAACGGTTACCCGGATCACGACGCTGGCGGAACTGGACACCTGGCTCCCCCTTCGCGCCGAACGCACCGACCAGACAGAGGCAATGTCCGCCTCTGTCAACTCGCTTCGGTTCATCTTCACCGTGATCGCCGGCGTCGCGCCCGTGGTGGCATCGGTCGCCGTGTTGAACATCGGGCTGGCCACCGTGAACGAACGCGTCGACGAACTCGCCCTCCGACGTGCCCTCGGCGCCACCAGACCCAGCCTGGTCCTCCTGATGCTGACCGAGTCCCTGATACTCGGGATCGTGGCCTCCCTCACGGCCGTCCTCGCCGCCATCCCGCTCCTCACCCCCGCCGCCCGACTCCTGTTCCCCGAACTCCCCGCCGACCAACACATCACATTCCCAGCCACCGGCACACTCCTGGCCATCGCCACAGGGCTGATCGCATCCGGCCTGGGAGGCCTGGCACCGGCCCTGCGCGCATCAGCCATACCGATCTCCCGAGTCATGCGCGCCTGACCGACGCGGGCCCTCGGGTGACGCGGTCCCGGTGAAACCGGGAAGTCGAAGCTCTTGAAGGCGGTCGCGTTGCTCACATTGAGGCGCTGCGAATGGGAGCCGCGACCAGCGGAACCCATCAGGCTCGGGAGACTATTACAGGGTATGAGGATGGACGAGCAACCAAGCGACGGCGACCTGTGGCAGCTGATGAGCCGCGGGGATGAGGGCGCGCTGGGGGTGCTGTTCGAGCGGCACGCGCAGCGGATCTTTCGGTTCTTGGTTCGCATGCTCGCAACGCGTCAGGATGCCGAAGACGTCGTCACTGAGACGTTTCTTGAGGCATGGCGGGTGCGCCGATCGATGGCCGTGACCGACTCTGCCGTCCCTCTTCTCCTTGCGATCGCGCGCCGACGCGCCCAGGACCATCTTCGGGCGAGCAGTCGGCGTGCACGATTACTGAACCGGGTCGCCGTGCAGAGGCCCGAACCGGCTTGGCCCGACCCCGAGGAGATCGTCACGGATCGAGAAGTCCGCAACGGCGAGCGTCGCTTGCTCAGGGACATGGTGATGCAACTGCCGACGGATCAGCGATCGGTCGTCGAACTGTGCATCTTCGCGGAGATGAGCTATGAGGAGTGCGCGGCGATCTTCGACGTGCCGATCGGCACCATCAAGTCCCGTCTCTCACAGGCGAAGGAGAAACTGGCCGCCACATCACCTGTTGTCGGCTGCACCCTCACCGGAAGGAAGATCTGAAATGTTGGACAGCCAGGACGTGTACGTCGAGGACCTCCCCCGCGACCGGGTTCTTCAGCTGCGCGATCAGGTCGTGGCCGCGGCTGGGCAGCAGAAGCGTCGGCAGCGCCAGCGTCGCGCGGCAGGCGGCGTCGCGGTTGCATGCCTTGCGATTGCATCGATCCTTGCTGTTCAGGTTTCGCAACCCACCTCGGCGTTCGCGACTTGGCAGGCTGTGCCGCGAACTCTGAGCACGACAGGAGAGGGCCGAGCCGCGATCGACGACTGCCGTACCGCCGTGGAGGCCAGTCTGCAGACGTCCGGCCGCAAGGTGCCGGAACTGACCGGTGTCCTGTCGGAAGCACGCGGGAAGACCCGTGCCGCCCTCCTCCGTGGAACATCGGAGATCGCGCTGTGCATTTCCGCACCGAACAGTTTCCATACCGCCTGGACACCAACGGATCCTGTCCCTGAACTTAAGAGTGAGCCCATTCGAGTCGTCGGCAACGGCGGGTCGCTCGATGGAGATGATCCCCGATACGTCTACGGGGAGGTCTCTCCATCAGTGGGCGCCGTCGGCGTCGAGCTGAACGATGGGACAACGGTGACGGCATCGACAACGGATGGATACTTCCTGGCCTGGTGGCCCAAGGCGGCAGCTCCGGAACAGGTCACTGCGTTCGACGGCAGCGGTGCCGTTCTCACGGTCGTGGACCTCAACTGAAACTCGGAGAACCAATCATGTTTCACATCACAGCGGGTTCGATCATTCTCATGATCGCAATCCTGCTCTCGGTCTCTGCCGTCGTGGGTCTTGTCATCGGGATCGTGGTCAGAAGTGCTCGCACCAGCAGGCGGCCCACCGGCAGTGACCCCTCTGGCTGGGAAGAGTCCGTCCTGCGGCAGGCACAGTCTCGACCAAAGAGGTCGTAGTCAAGTGACGGCTTCCGCCAGGCATGTGCCAACGAGCAGCCGGGTGAAGGTTGGGGTGCCGCAGCACCAACCGCGACCCCTCCTCTGCACACATCACCCGAAAGAGCCATGCCCTACCCCGTAAGATCACCCGAACGGGTGATGCCGACGCCAGACTGGCGCGGAAGTCATGTCCACAGGACGCAATGGAACGGGTGAGCCTGGTTGACGTACGCGAATACCGTCGCGACGCGCTCGACGAACGCCGGCGGTCGAGCCGACTCCACTCGGTGCCGGTCACGAGTTGGTGCACGTCCGACGTCAGCGCCCGGCGCCGACCACATCGACTGAACGCCTGGCGGCCGCGTGGCCGCGTCGGCGGTACTCGGGAAAGTCGATCGCACCGCGCGCGAGGTCGGTCAGGTTCTCCACGTCCTCACGGGTCGGGGTGAAGCCCTCGTGCCAGCCGGCCGCGAGGGACTGCCGCACAGAGTTGCGCTGCGCAGCGTCGAGTTGCGCGAACAACTCCGGCCACGCCTCCTCGACGTCGAACTTCTCCGCCATGACGGGCCCCCCTCCCGATGCTCTCGGTCCACGCCACTCTACCGCGCATCCCGAACGCGGCCCACTGCTGGTTTCGGGGCGCTTTGCGTTCGGGACGCGCGGTTGCGGCGTGTCCCGGGCCAGGAGCGCGCCAGGCCGACGCATGGGTTGGCGAGTCTGCCGGCTCCCTCGTCGACCGTTGGATGCCATCGCCTGGCCACCGGCCCGCATCGTCGACCCCTCCGAGACCGGTTCCGCTGCCGCATGTGTCTGTGACGACGTGTGGTGCGTCGCGGCCCTCAAGCTGACGGCCGAAACAGAGGCCGCTGAGCCAGCCCACAGGGTCGAGCGACGGTACCCTGACGTGGGAAGGAGGGAACAGACATGACGACCGATACACGAGTGTTCTTCCGCGACGTCAAGCCCTACGACATCGTCGATGACCTGGACGAACTCGCCGGACCAACCACCGGCACCGTCGCGCTGCCGATCTTCATGTACTGGGCACCCGGACGAAACACCTTCGACCTCACCATCCACGACGACCTGGTGCGCGTATACACGTGCGCTCTCACGGAGGGCCGCATCGAGGACCAGCGCACGTTCATGAACGCGGCCACACTGCGCAGGCTCTGGCCCGAGATCCGTCTACCGGAGCGGGTCCGCACCCTGTGGGAGACCCGCTTTCCAACCTTGACCAAAGCCCAGTAGTGAACGCGCAGTCCCAACTGCAACGCGACGTAGCTCGGATCAGCCTCGACAGCGTCGGCCACCACGGCTTCGCGTTGGCTGGCGCTGGCGCGATCCGTGAGCACGGGCTGACGGCCCGCCCGACCCAGGACGTCGACCTGTTCACCAACCAGACAGACGTCGAGATGTTCCAAGCCGCCGCCGAGGTGTCCGGCTGCTGCGGAGAACAACCCCAAGATGGATACAAACAGCACACCTTCAAGTCATGCGTGTAAGGATTGTATCCATGAAGGAGATGGACAAGTCGCTCCCGATGACCCTCACGACGCGCACCGCACGCTCACATGGGGTACACCCGAGAGACCTGTACGCCTGGCGGGATGCAGGACGAATCGTGGAACTCTCTCGCGGGGTGTTTCGTCGCGCCGATGCGCCCCCGGCCTCCTATCCCGACATCATCGCCGTCTCGTACCGCTCGCCGCGGGCAATCGTGTGCTGCGTGTCTGCAGCGGCGGTCCACGACCTGACGGACGAGATGCCAGCGACGGTTCAGATCGCCGTTCCCAAGCGAGCCCATTCGCCGGCAATCGACTATCCGCCCGTTACAGTTCTCCGCTTCGGAGAAGCCACCTTCGAGTTGGGGCTCACCTCGTTCGACGCTGGCCCCGGAGAGTCAGTGCGCATCTATGACTCGGCGAGAACCGTGGTGGATCTGATGCGATTCCGCTCTCGCTTCGGCGAACCCATCGCGAACAGCGCGTTGCACCGCTACCTGGCGGCACCCGGTGCCCGGCCCGCACTGCTTCTGGAGTACGCGGCCGCACTCAGGACCTTCGGACCCATGCGGGCGGCGCTCGACGTGGCGATGGCCCGATGAGCCGGCCGACGCGAGACAGCGCCGCAGGGCGCGCGTATCTCGACCTGCAGAACCAGGCACGTCGCCAGAAGCGAAGCACACAGGAACTGCTCACCATGTACGTGGTCGAGCGGTGGCTCTCGCGCATGTCACGCTCCAACTACGCCAAGGATTTCGTTCTCAAGGGTGGGATGCTGCTCGCCACCTTCGGAGTCCGCCGCCCAACGGTGGACGCCGACGCTCTCGCCCGCAACATGGACTCCGACCACGAATCGGTCGCTCGTCGCGTCACCGACATTGCATCGATCGAGGACACAGACGATGGAGTGGAGTTCCTGCCGGAGACGGTCACGACCACGGCAATCCGCGACTCTGCGCTCTACTCCGGCGTGCGTGTGACGATGGTTGCTCGGCTTGCGACTGCACAGGTCTTGCTGCGCCTGGACATCAACTTCGGCGACCCGATCACCCCAGCTCCGCGTGCCATCGCTTTGCCGGCTCTACGCCCCAACAACGAGCCGATCCACGTTCTGGGGTACCCCATCGAGACGGTTCTCGCAGGAAAGCTCGTTACTGCGATCGAGCTTGGCCAGGCGAACACTCGCGTGCGTGACTATGTCGACATCTACTTCTTGACCGGCAGGCAGAGCGTTCCCTGCGAATCGTTGCGAGACGCGCTCACGGCAACGGCCGCCTTCCGCCATGCCAACTTGCACCCTCTGGCGGAGTCAGCGGCTGGGCTCAGCGAGCTCCGCGCATCAACCTACGCCGCCTACCGCAACGGACTCGGCCAAGCAGGCGCCGAACTGCCAGAGCAGTTCGCAGAAGCGATCGCAGCAGCCGTGGCCTTCGTCGATCCAGTGCTCGCCGGGCTGGACGCCGAAGCCGCGTGGGACCCCTCGGAGCGAAGCTGGGGCGTCCTGACCGTCGTGTAGTGCCAGCTGACATGATCACAGCAACGCCCTGGCGGGGGAAACCGCTGGACCCGAAGGATCGTCGAGACACTTCGAGACGTTGTGGAACTCAGGTTGAACATCGGTCTGGCCACCGTGAACGAACGCGGAGACGAACTCACCCTGCGACGCGCACTCAGCGCCACCCGACCGCTCCCCTGCCCACATCACCCGAAAGAGCCATGTCCAACCACCGAGGATCACCCGAACGGGTGATGCCGGGGCGATCCCGCTGGTGCCAGACTGGCGAGGGAGTGGGTGGACACACTACGCGAAGGAGACTCATCCGGCCTCGGCGACGGCGGCCCTGATGGGCTGGGGCGGTCACCGGGGGCGACGGTGAGGGAACAGTCAGGACGGCATCGGATGCAGGGACGCAACTCACCGAGGCGCGCCGAGGGTGGCCATGACCACCAAACCGACGGCTTCCGCCCGGATGAGCCGGAACGTGGACGTCGTGGGGCGCCCGGGCTCCTGATCAGCCTGGGGCTCACGGTGGCGTCGACGGTGCTGCCCGGATCGGGGCTTCTGGGCGCGCATCGACGATGGCTCAGGTGGGCAGGCCGCGTGCTGATGGCGGTGATCGTGGTGGGTATCGTCGCCGTCGCAGGCTGGCTGCGCGCGGACCCGTCGCAGGCCCCCCGGCTGCTGGCGTCCGTGGACGTGCTGCAACGCGCCTGGCCCGTCATCGTCGCCGTGGCGTGCTTGTGGGTCGCCGTGATCGCGGCCACCCAGCTGGCGACACGCCCCCGCAACCCCTCCACCGGGCAGCGCCTCATCGGGGCCGGGGTGGTGGGCCTGCTCTCCTTCACGGTCGCCGCGCCGTCGGCGCTGGCCGCCCTTTACACCCACAACGCGTACGTGCTGTTGACGTCGGTCGTCAAGGACGCCGGCGAGGTCAAGGCCTCCAGCCGGCCCACACTGCCAACCAACCCCGTCAAGGACCCATGGGAAGGAATCGACCGGGTCAACATCCTCCTCCTCGGCGCCGACACCAGCCAGGCACGCATGGACCAGAACGCGGACCGGCAGGTCCTCACCGACACCATCATGGTCGCCTCCATCGACACCCACACCGGCGACACCACCCTGGTCCAGATCCCGCGCAACGTCCAGCACACCCCATTCCCGGCAGGCTCGGAGATGGCGGCGGCGTTCCCGAACGGGTTCCGCGGAAAGGGCGACCCGGAGGAATGGTTCGTCAACGCCATCTGGGGACGCGTCGAGCAGGACTTCCCGAACCTCATGCAGGGAAACACGTACCGCGGCGCCGAAGCCCTCAAGCTCGGCGTCGAGGGCATCACCGGGCTGAAGATCGACTACTTCGTGATGCTCAACCTCGACGGCGCACAGCAACTGGTCGACGCCATGGGCGGAATCACCGTCAACATCAACCCCGTCAAGGACGACCCAAGAGGCCTCGCCATCGGAGGCAGCCACAGCCCCCGCCAAGCCCCATCCGGATACCTGGCCCCCGGCCCCAACCAGCACCTCGACGGTTACCACGCCCTGTGGTTCGCCCGGAGCCGGTACAACACCGACGACTACGACAGGATGCGCCGCCAATCCTGCTTCATCAAGGCCATCATCGACCAGACCAACCCCGCCACCCTCCTCACCCGCTTCGAGGCCATAGCCGACGCCTCCGCCGGCATGCTCGTCACAGACATCCCATCCCAGGCACTCGACGCCATCGTCGACCTCGCCCTCCGAGTCCAGGACGGCCAGATCACCCGACTCGCCTTCGTCAACGGGCAGAACTACGACTACGCCAACCCAGACTTCGACTCCATGCGCGCGCAAGTCGCAGACGCCACAGCACCAACGAACACCTCAGGCAGCCAGACCAGCACCCCGACAGGCACCGCAACACCCGACGCCACCACCAGCCCCGCGGCCTCCCCCGAGACGACCACCCCCGACAACTCCCAGAACGTCGCAGACACCTGCGCCTACACCGGCCCCTGAACACCGCCCCCGTGAGATTGATGCACGCTCAGTCGACCCGGGCGCACACATGCCGGAGGTAGGGTGAGGCGCCCCGCAACGCCCCATGTGAATCCGCGGCCGCTCGACGTACAATCAGCCGCATGACACCGGACACCGCAACCTTGATCCGGGACGCTCTCGCGCTCGACGCCGATCAGCGCGCGGTCGTCGTAAACACCTTGCTCGAGAGCCTCCACGACACAGGCGATACGGGCGAGGTCGATGCTGCTTGGCGGGCCGAGGCCATACGCAGACTGGCAGAGGTACACACGGGCGCGGTCGACCTGGTGGATGCTGACGAGCACTACACCCGTCTCCGTGTCTCACTCACCGCATGACCTTGCCCCAGCGGGAACATCCAGAAGCCGTCAACGAGTTTGACGCTGCGGTGCACTGGTACGAGCGCAGGAACCGAGGATAGGTCTGGCGTTCATCAACCGGGCGCAACAAGCACGACAGGACATCGCCGACTGGCCGAACGCCGCACGCCCCTTCACGGCCACGAACGATGGAACCGTGATCCGCAGCAAGGCCGTTCGAGCATACCCCTACCACATTATCCACACCGTGGAACCGAACGCGATCGTGATCCTCGCTTACGCGCACGAGCGTCGAGAACCCGGCCATTGGCTCCACCGGCTTGACCGCTGAGCAGCGCGGCGGAACCCTTGGCCCCCGGGGTCTGTACTGTGGTGCCGATGAGGGTGCCGGGACATTTAGCGGTGTGCTCTCGCTCTATTGGCCCGGTCCTGGAGTGGGATGTCCACGTCGACATGATCCCCGCCGAGATCGGGATCATGGCCAAGACCCTGGGGAGAGTGCTGAGTCAGTGACCGCCATACGCCAACCAGACGCTGTGCGCAACGCCATCGGACGCTGGTCCGCGGTGGTCCTGGGTCTCATCCTGTCCGTTAGAGCCGCGATATGGGCGGGCGCCACGACTGCCGGGCTGCCTGCTGTTTCGTATTTCTCGTTTGACATCGCGGGTTTGCAGGGCTGGCACTGGGGTGAGGTTGCTGGATGTGTGCTTGCGGTGATCCTGCTGACCGGGCCACAGCGCTGGGGGTACCGGTGGCTGAACATCTTCCAGGCATGCGCCGCCCTGTGGCTCGCAGTGGGTGTGATCTTCTGGTCCCAGGTCAGGGCGGCGACCCTTTCGATAGGAGCTGACCGTGCGGGCGGGTGTGTGCGTACCGGTTGCTGGCCTGACGGTGTGCAGGAATGGCTGTGGGGTGCACCCCTGCTGCTCGCGTGTGTCGCCATGTTGGCGATGGCCTGCTGCAACCGCCTCCACTGGTGGATCTGGAGTGAGGGTTTGATTCCGGACCACGTCATCCAACGGTAGGGTTCGTTGGGAGAAATGGAAGGGATGGAATGGCCCCCAAGAAGTTCAGTCAGGAATTCAAGGACGAGGCGGTTCGT
>JBDHZH010000058.1:0-18104 GCA_039811745.1 Arachnia sp. | reverse complement strand
CCGGCCAGCGGGTCGTAGGCGAGCACGTCGGGCCACGTCGTGATCCAGCCCCACGTGGTGACGTCCGGGTCGTCGGTGTGTTGCCTGTGGTCCAGGTAGAGCGTCGGGTTCGGGGCCGCGACGGTGAGGTGCCCGGCGTCGGTGGCCGCGCGAACGGCCTCGACGCCGCGCCAGGCCGTCACCAGCACCGTCGGGGTGGGGCAGCCCTCGACCGCCTCGTCCCATGTCGCCGCGATCCGGCCGCGGGCACGCACCTGCTCGTCGAGCCAGGCCGTGAACCGGCACTGCTCGCCCGGCGCCATGCCTGCCACCTCGTCGCCGCCGGTGTGGATCCAGGGGCCGTCGAAGACGTCGACCAGTTCGTCGAGCACGTCCCCGATCACCTCGAGGCATTCCGGTGTGAGGTTCAGCGCCTGCTGCAGTACCCGCCAGGGCCGCGGCTCCGCGAACGCCTCCGGGTGTGCTGCGAGCTGCGGCATCGCCGTCTGCCACGCGCCCGAATGCCCCGGCATGGAGATCTCCGGCACGACGGTGACGCCCAGTGATGCCGCGTAGGCGACGAGCTCCCGGAGTTCGTCCTGGGTGTACCAGCCGGAGTGCGGGTTCTCGTCGGCCCCGCGCAGGCCGGGGAACTCCGTGCGGGGCCTGGTGCCGCCGACGGTGTGCAGCTCCGGGTGCCGTCGCGACTCGAACCGCCAGCCTTCGTCGTCGCTCAGGTGCAACTGCAGCCGGTTGTACTTCGCCGCAGCGGCCTGCCTGACGAACGAGTGCAGCCACCCGATCGGCATGAAGTGCCGGGCCGTGTCCACCATGATCCCGCGCCAGCCGAGCCTGGGTTCGTCCCGGATCTCGCAGCAGGGGAGCGTCCCGTCGGCGCCGAGTTGCAGCAGCGTCCACGCCGCCCAGCGGGCGCCCTGCGCGGTCGACGCCGTGATCCGGACGCCGTCGGGGGCGACGGTCAGGGTGTAGCCCTCGTCGGCCAGCGACTCGTCGGATGTCACCTCGACGACGGCCGCCCCGGCGCCTGCGAGCACGAATGCCACAGCAAGCGCCAGCGCCTCGTCGCCGACGACCCGGAAGCCGTCGAAAACGTCGAGCGAACCTGGGAGCGCCACCGCGCTGGCTGGCGAGGGCAGGAGTTCGGTGAGTGCACTCATCTGTTGGTCCGTTCTTCGTGATTCGAGTCCGTGGGGACTTGGTCGGGGTCTCGACACGTGCCCGGCTCGTCCCTCGCCGGGCACTACTCGACCAGCGGAACTAGAGCTCCTCCGGCGCCGGGCACTACTCGACCAGCGGTAGGTGGGCGGCCGGTCAGGACTAGTGGCCGCCCTCGTGGCCGGGGCCGCCGGTGGTGCTGTCGGGGCCGCCGTGGTCGGCGGGGCGACGGCGCAGGCCGGTGCCGCCCTTCTGCCACGGCTTGGCTCCGCCGACGCTGCGGTGGTTGATGCCGGCGGCGTCCCAGCGGCGTCCCTGCTGCACGAGGCGGGCGAAGAAGTCCTCGTCCGTGGCGCGTGTCGTGGCCCAGCCGATCTCGGCGAGCGAGGCGGCCCGCGGGAACGCCATGTACTCGACGTGCTGCGGGTTCGGCATGTACTCGCTCCACAGCTGTGCCTGGATGCCGAGGATGTTGCCGGGGCCGTCGGGGATGTCCATCATCGGGTCGTAGCCGAGCAGCCGCTGCCAGGACGTGAAGGCGCCGATGGCGTAGGGTTCGGCGGGGTCCTGCGACTGGTAGTGGTCGAGGTAGGTGAAGTGCCACGTGGTCATCACCGCGTCCATGCCGCGTTTGACGGCCTCGATGCCCGGGCTCCAGCCGCGCCACGACATGATGAGGGTGCCGGGGGACTCGTGGCCCTCGATGACCTCGTCCCAGGCGACGGCCTGCCTGCCGCGCTCGGCCAGCCAGTCGCGCATGTGGTCGGTGAACCAGTTCTGCAGGTCGTCGACGCTGCCGAGGCCGAGTTCGGCGGCGAGTTCCTTCGCGGCCTCGCTGCCCTGCCACTGCGTCTTGGGGCACTCGTCGCCGCCGATGTGGATGCGGTGCGACGGGAACACGTCGAGCAGCTGCGTGAAGATCTCGTGCACCATCTCCATGGTCGACGGCGTCAGGTGCAGCACCTCGTCGAAGACGCCGAAGGTGGTGGCGACCGGCTTCCGCTCGGTTGCGGCCGGGTCGCCGTACTGCGGGTAGGCGGCGAGCAGGGCACGGACGTGGCCGGGCAGGTCCACCTCGGGGACGATGGTGACGCCGCGGTGCTCCGCGTAGGCGACCAGGGCCCGCAGCTGGTCCTGCGTGTAGTAGCCGCCGTGGGGCTGGCCGTCGCTGTTGGCCCAGGCCGGGGCGTGGGTCTCGGTGCGCCAGGAGCCGGTGCGCACCAGCTTCGGGTAGCCCTTGACCTCGAAGCGCCAGCCCTGGTCGTCTGTCAGGTGCAGGTGCAGCACGTTCAGCTTCAGGGCGGCCAGCTGGTCGATGAAGCGGTACAGGAACGGCACCGGCTGGAAGTGACGAGCGACGTCCAGCATGATGCCGCGCCACTTGAAGCGGGGGGCGTCGTCGACGACGATGTGCGGCACCTCGAGCGCGGCGCCGGGCAGCGGGGCAGGGCCCGACGCCCAGGAGGGCAGCAGCTGGCGCAGCGTGTGCGCGCCGGCGATCAGGCCGTCGCGCCCGGCGAAGCGGATCTCGATGCCGGAATCGTCGACGGCGAGGCGGTAGCCGCCCTCGGCGACGTCGGCGTCCCCGACGAGCCGGATCAGGCCGTCGGCGGCGGGCACGAGGCGAAGGCCCGTGCCGTTGCCGAGCGCGTCGGCCAGGGCGGCCACGTCGTCGTCGGAGCCGACCACGCCGGGGGTGGCCGACAGGGTCAGCGTGCCGGAGCCGAGCGAGACGGAGGCGGGGGTGGGGACGAGGCCGAGCGCGTTGACGCGGTCGGCGCCCGCGACCAGCGCGTCGTGCACGCGGTCGATCCACAGCCACGGCTTCTCACGTCCGCCGGGGAGGGCGTTGAAGTACTCCCACACGTCGACGCCGCCGATGGTGGGGTACTTGGCGGCCACCTCGGACAGGGTGGCGCACAGGCGGTCGATCTCGACGAAGCCCGAGCCGTCGGCCGGGTCGCCGATGGCGCCGAGCACCAGCTTGTCGACGGGGTAGACGCCGCGCTCGATGATGCGCTCCACGTCGCGGGTGTCCTCGAGGCTGCCGAAGCCGCTGTAGAACTGGATCTGCACCCAGTCGATCTCGTCGCCGCGCAGCCGGTACAGCTCCTCGTAGTCGAAGCCGGACAGGTTCTCCCCGCCCCACATGGCCGACGCGACGGGCGCGAGGATGATGTCGAAGTCACCTCCGAAGTCGGCGCGCAGCGCGTCGATGAGCCGGACGACGCCCGCCAGGCTCATGTCCTGCTCGACGTCGACGTCGACGCCCTGGATGTTGTGTGCCCGCAGGAAGTCGCGGAGGGCGGGGTAGTAGGTGTCGAACTGGTCGCCGTCGAGCTTGTCCATGGTGCCGGGCGCCCAGCCGCCCACCATCACCATGACCGGGACGCCGGCGGCCGCGACGTCGGCGGCCTCGGCCCACAGCCGGTCGTGGTAGGGGTCGTCGTGCGGGTGGTCGTTGAGGGTGACCGTGGAGTCGTCGTTGATGTGGACCGCGGCGAGGACCAGGTGGGTCAGCTTGCCGCTCTCGATCATCGGGGCCAGCGGCACGAAGGTCTCGCCGTGCCCGTGGGACTGGTGGTAGACGACGACGCGCGGGCTGTGGGTGTTGGTCATGATTCCTTCTGCTGTGCTGTGGGCTGCTGTGCGGTTGGGCGGCATGGGGGGATGGATGGGCGCTCGACGGGAGTGCCGGAGGTGGGATCTGTACCGGTCATCGGTGCTCCTCACTCCTCGTCGAGCCGAAAGTGCCTTGGGATCCGGTCCCCGGACCTGGGACGGGACCAGTGCTGGGGGTTCCGAAGAAGTCTACTAAACCGGATTATTGGTGTCAACCCGGGACTTGGCCCCGGTCTTGCCGAAACCGCGTGCGACGACGATGCCGAACGCCACCGACGCACCGGCGAAGACCCACCACTGCAGGGCGTATCCCTGGTGCATGCCCGTGCCCTCCGCCTCCGGCAGCACCACCTCGGCGGCCCCGAGCCCGGCGGCGGCCGAGTCGTCGGCCGACAGGGTCACGTAGCCGGAGATGAGCGGCTGCGGCCAGTCCTGCACCAGGCTCTGGAGGCGCAGGCTGGACAGCGACCCGGCCGGGGCGTCCGCCGGCACGGCCTGTTCGTCGCCCTTGTCGCCGGCGGTGAACGTACCGACCAGGTCGGCCTCACCCGACGGCGGCGCCGCCGGCTCCCCCGAAGGCGAGGTGCCGCGGACGACCGCGACGTGGCGCCCGTCGTCGAGTTGCAGGAGCGTGACGACACGCATCGGCCAGGCGGTCCCGACCAGCACCGAGTACTCCGGCAGGTAGCTGCCCGACAGGGTGACCCGGCGGCCGTAGATGTCGGCGACGGTGCCGTCGGCGGCCACGCTGTCCGCCAGTGACACCGTCGGCATCCGGGCGCGCTGGGCCGCGACGTCGTCCATCGACCGCTGGAAGGCCGCCATCTGCCACAGCCCAAGCCACAGCATCACGATCGCGACCAGAATGCTGATGCCGACCGCGAGGGCCTGCTTGACTCCGAGCGGCATGTCAGCCCCTGCGGGCGAGTTCCACCAGGTCCTCCACGACCTCGCCGAGGTCGAGTTTCGCGGCCTCGAACTCCAGCGGGGCCAGCGACGTCTCCGTCATGCCCGGCGCGACGTTGCCCTCCAGGAAGTGGGGGACCCCGTCCGCTGTGACGATGATGTCGATGCGGGAGAAGTGCCTCAATCCGAGCGCCCTGTGCGCGGCGACGGCCAAGTCCTTGGCGGCACTCAGCTGCTCGGCCGGCAGCGCCGCCGGCGTCACGAAGCGCGTGGCGCCTGCGGTGTAGCGGGACTCGTAGTCGTAGACGCCGGACGCCGGACGGATCTCCACGGGCGGCAGCGCCGTCGGCCCCTCGGGGGTGTCGAGGACGGTGACGGCCACCTCCGTGCCTGCCAGGAACTCCTCGATCACGGCCATCGGCCCGTACGCGAACGCCGCGACCAGCGCGGAGGGCAGCGCATCGGCCGAGTCGACCTTGGTGGCGCCGAGCGCCGAGCCCGACTTGGCGGGCTTGACCATCAGCGGATACCCGAGCTGTTCGCCGATTGCGTTCAGGATGGCGGGCGCGCCCAGTTCGCGGAAGATGTCCTGTGGGAGGGCCAGTTGGCGGGGGGCGGCGAGCCCGGCGGCCCGGACCACCGCGGTGGCGATCGACTTGTCGAACGTCATCCTCGAGGCCGCCGCAGTGGCGCCCACGAACGGCACCCCCAGCACCCCGAGCACCTCGCGCAGCGCGCCGTCCTCGCCGAGCCCGCCGTGCAGCATCGGCACGACGACCGGGTCCGGGGTCTCCTGGATCAGCCGCACCAGGTCGGCGTTCACGTCGGTCTCGACGACGGCGAGGCCGCGGTCGCGCAGAGCCTGGGCGACGCGCCTGCCGGAGCGGAGTGACACGTCGCGTTCGTGGCTGAGCCCGCCCGAGATCACGATGATGGCCATTGGGTATCAGTCCTTGTCAGACGAAGTCGGGGCCGGGAACCACGTTCCGCTGGCCTGGGTGCCGGGTGGTGGGTTGGGCGCCGAAGATCTCCAGGACCTCAAGCTCTCCGCGCACGACGTCGGCGAAACGCTCGACGCCGAGCCGGATGTTGTCCGGCGTCGGGAAGCAGTAGGACAGGCGGACGTTGCGGGCGCCCTGGCCGTCGGCGTAGAAGGCGCCGCCGGGGACGAACGCCACCCGGGCGTCGACGCCTCGGGGCAGCATCGCCTGGGAGTCGATGCCCTCGGGCAGCGTCACCCACACGAAGAAACCGCCGAGCGGGTGTGTCCACGTGGAGCCCTTCGGCATCGTGTCGGCCAGCGCCTCCAGCATCGTGTCGCGGCGCTCCCGGTACATGTCCTTGTAGACGTCGATCTGGCCCCGCCAGTCGGAGGTCTCCAGGTAGTTGCTGATCGCGAACTGGCTGAACACCGGCGGGCAGAGCGTCGCCGACTCCTGCGCCAGCACCAACTTCTCCCGCACCGCGTGCGGCGCCAGCACCCAGCCGACACGGAAGCCCGGCGCGAATGTCTTCGAGAACGACCCGAGGTAGATCACGTCCGGTTCCACCGAACGCATCGCGCTGATCGGGTCGGCGTCGAGGCTGAGGAGGCCGTAGGGGTTGTCCTCGACGACCAGCACCCCGAGTTCGTGGCAGGTGCGGATCACCTCCAGCCTGCGCTCCCAGGGCTGCGTCAGGCCCGACGGGTTGTTGTAGTTCGGGATGGTGTAACAGAACTTGGGCCGCTTGGCCTGCTGCTTGAGCCGCGCCACCGCCTCCCGCAGCGCGGCGGGGTTGAGACCCTGCTCGTCGCTGTCGACGTGCACCACCTCGGCCTCGTAGCTGAGGAACGTGCCGAGCGCCCCCACATACGACGGCGACTCCGCCAGCACCACGTCACCCGGGTTCAGGAAGACGCGGGAGACGAGATCGAGCCCCTGCTGCGAGCCGGCGGTGACGACGATGTCGTCCGGATGGGCCTGGATGCCCTCCAGCGTCATGACCTCGCACATGTGCTCGCGCATCCGCAGCTCACCCTGGCCGGAGCCGTACTGCATGATCTGGGTGCCGTTGGTGCGGATCAGTTCCGCCAGGTTCTCCGAGATCAGATCCAGGGGGAGGTCCTTGATGTTCGGCATCCCGCCCGCCAACGACACGATCTCCGGCCGGTTCGCGACGGCGAAGAGGGCCCGCACGGCCGACACGCGCATGCCGCGGGTGCGGACGGCGTAGTTGTCGATGAACCGGTCGAGCCGGGTGTCGAGGCGTGTCTGGTCGGGACTCATGCGTCCAACTTTGCCGCATCCGCCCAACAACACCTGCACCGGGCGGTCATTGCGTCAGCGCGTCGTGGAAGTCGAGCAGGATCTTGGCCAGCGTCCCGGGCTCCTGCCCGGTGAGGCCGACGATCATCAGCCCGGTGTCGTCCGTGACCATCGCGCAGACGGGTGAGTTCGTGTCGGTCGATGTGCCGCACTTGGTGCTCCCCACGTCGTAGGAGTCGGGCACCCCGGCGTCGGTCAGGAAGACGCCGAGGTCGGTCTCGGGGCGCGACAGGATCAGCACGACCTTGGTGGTGCCGTCGGTGTAGTCGGTGCGGACGATGGTGTGGTCCGCGTTGGCCGGGTCGTTCGTCTTCGTCACCTCACCCCGCACGAGGTCGCCCACCAGCTTCGGGGGATCCAGTGCCCAGGTGGCCGTCATCGGCGACGACGACTCCCCCGGGCCGGGGCCCGCCACCCAGGACCCGATCCAGCCGGCGAGCACCACCAGCAGCACCGTCACCAGGACCCCGGCGAGGATCACCGGCCTGGGCAGGGGCCTGCGACGATGAGGCTCGGGCTCGGGCTCGGGCTCCGGCGCCGGCACCTGCCCGGCCCCGGCGGTCGGCGTGGCGGGGTCCCTGTCGACCTTGCGCCAGATCCCCGGCGCCACCTCAGGGCCGTCCAGGGACGTCGACGTCGACGGCGACGCCGACGATGCCGGTGAGCCTGCGGACGTGGCCGATGGGGGCGAGTCCGCCGACCGGCGGGGGACGGGTGCCGGCTCGTCCGTCACGTCGTCGTCTTCAGGGGAGGCGGACACGTCAGAGATGCTCCTCGAGCATCTTCCTCAGCGCGTTCTTCGACTTGCCGCCGGAGACCGAGTGCACCAGGCGGCCGCCCTTGAAGAACTGGAGCGTCGGCAGCGCGAGGATGCCCTGCTCCGAGGCGAGGCCGGGCTCGGCCGTCGTGTCCACCTTCACGAACTTCACCTGTCCGGCGTACGCGCCTGCCAGTTCGTCGAGGATGGGGTTCAGCTGCTTGCAGGGCGCGCACCAGTCGGCCCAGTAGTCCACCACCACGAGCTGGGGGGACATCAGCACCTCGTCAGGGAAGGACGATGCGGTCACATTGGCAACTGCCATGGGTCGGCTCCTTGGGGTCTGGAAGCGAGTGAACCGGTAGCCTACTGCGCCGCAACGACAGCTTCGGGCAGTGCGTCGTCGAGGGCCGCCAGGTACCTCTCCGTGTCGAGGGCGGCCTTGCAGCCGGACCCCGCCGCAGTGACGGCCTGCCGGTACTTGTGGTCGACGAGGTCGCCGCAGGCGAAGACCCCGGGCAGGCTCGTGGCCGTGGAGTCCGGCTCGACGACGACGTAGCCGGCGGTGTCGAGCGCCACCTGGCCCTTCACGATCTCGGAGCGGGGATCGTGCCCGACGGCGATGAACAGGCCCTTGACGGGCAGGTCCCTCGTCTCGCCAGTGACCGTGTCCTTCAGGGTCACCGACTCCACGGACTTGTCACCGTTGATTCCGACCACCGTCGAGTTCCATTCGAAGCTGATCTTCGGATCCTTCTCGGCGCGCGCGGCCATGATGGCGGAGGCGCGCAGCTCGTGGCGGCGGTGGATGACGGCGACGCTGGACCCGAACCGGGACAGGAACGTCGCCTCCTCCATCGCGGAGTCGCCGCCGCCGACCACGGCAATGGGCTTGTCCCGGAAGAACGCGCCGTCGCAGGTGGCGCACCAGGACACGCCGCGACCCGACAGGCGGTCCTCGTCGGGCAGGCCCAGGCGGCGGTAGCCGGAGCCCATCGCGAGGATCACGGAGCGGGCCTTCCAGACGACGTCGTCGGAGTCGGTGACCAGCTTGATGTCGCCCGTCAGGTCGACGGCGGTGACGTCGTCGGTGATCAGCCTCGCTCCGAAGCGCTCGGCCTGCCTGCGCATCTCGTCCATCAGGGCCGGGCCCATGATGCCGTCGGCGAATCCGGGGAAGTTCTCCACCTCGGTGGTGTTCATCAGGGCGCCGCCGGCGTCGAACGATCCCTCGAACACGACCGGGCTCAGGTTCGCGCGGGCCGCGTAGATGGCCGCGGTGTAGCCGGCTGGGCCGGAGCCGATGATGATGACCTCGTGGATCTCTTCCGACATGGGTTCTCCTGGATCGGGGTTGGTCCCCCCATCCTAGGAGGTCTCGCGGTCACTGCCCGGCGACGACCCCCGCGACGAGCCCGCGGACGGCCTTGCAGGTGACCTCGACGATGATGTCGACGTTTCCGCCCGAGTCGAGCTGGCGGAAGCCGGCCTGCATGATGCCGCCGGTCAGGCCGGCGGCGACACGTGCCCTGGCCGGGTCGTCGAGCAGTTCTGACCAGGCGCGGGACAAGACGTCGCGCATCTGGGCGTGCGCCAGCTCCATGACCTTCTCCGTCGCGTCCGACATGTCGCCGCGGCCCATGACCATCATCCAGCCGTGCCCGCTGCGTGCCGACTCGCGCAGGTTCGTCGCCGCCCACACCACGAGGCGTTCGGCCGGGTCATCGACGACGGCGATGGCGTCGGCGACGTTGGCCAGCCAGTCGGGCATGTAACGCGACAGCACCATGCCGCGCAGGTCGTCCACGCTCTCCACGTACCGGTAGATCGAGTTGCGTGCGATGCCCGCGGCGTTCGCGACGGTGGCTGCGGTCAGGCGGTCGGGCTCCCCTGCGCGCAGGATCTCCTCTGCGGCATCCACCAGCTTGGTCTGGATGTTCGCGCGGTGTTCGGCGACCGTCGGCGCAGCAATCTTCGGCACGGACCCATCCTAACGGCCGCCGCCCCGCTTGGAGCCGTGGGGTCCCCAAGTTTTGCAACACGGTGTCGGGAAGAGGTGTTGGTGACAGGACTCCAGAAGTTGCCCGTTTCCTGCACGATCCTGCAGGAATGGCCCCTTTCGTGGAGTCCTGTCACCAGGAGAAGGCGGCGTCCACCGCCGAGGCCGGGACGTCCTCCAGGCGCGCGTGCGCCCAGCGGGGCCGGTTGTCCTTGTCGATGAGCAGCGCCCGGACGCCCTCGGCGAAGTCGACCGGCACCATGGCCTCGGCCAGCCGCAGGTCCTGGGCGAGCACCTCGCCCTGGTCCAGCTTCCGGGCCCGGCGCAGCGCGCGCAGGGCCACGTGCACGGCGAAGGGGCTGCGCTCCCGCAGGTCGCGGCCGGCCTGCTGCGCATCCGGGTGGGCGTGGGCCTCCAGGCGCCGGGCGATCTCGACCGCGTCGTCGCCGGCGTAGCACTCCTCGATCCAGTCGCCCCGGGCGTCGGCGAGCGGGGTGGGCAGTGCGCCGTCGGCGGATTCGTCGGCCAGGCCGAGCAGCAGCGCGTCGCCGCCGCCGAACGTCGCCGAGGTCAGAGCCACGTGCGTTCCGACGGCGCCTCCGCGGGCCAGCCGGTACATGACGCCGGCGTCGGGGAACAGCCCGATCTTCGTCTCCGGCATGGCCATCACGGTCGAGGAGTCGACGATGCGACGCCGGGTCTTGGAGCCGATGCCCAGCCCGCCGCCCATCGTGATGCCGCGCATGTGCGCGGAGGTCGGCTTCGGGTAGCCGGCGATCAGCCCGTCGAGGGCGTACTCCAGTTCGAGGAACGCGAGCCAGCCGCCGCCGGAGGCGACCATCCCGGCCAGTTCGCGCACGTCGGCGCCGGCGGAGAAACCGCGCTCGCCGCTGCCGGCGAACTCCACGGAGGCGACGGCGTCGTCGCGGTACCAGGCCTGCAGTGTGGCGAACAGCGCCTCGAACATCTCCAGGTTCAGCGCGTTGATGGCCTGCGGCCGATTCAGTTCCAGGCGGCCGACGCCGTCGGCGATTGTGGCCGAAATGAGCTCTGACATGGGCGTCAGCATAGAGGAGCGGGTACCGGGTCAGTCCAACCGAAGCCCGGGACGCAGGCGACGCAGCACCGCGCGGGCCGTTTCGTCGTCGATGACCAGGTCGGTGACGACGCCGGAGCGCAGGGCGCCGAGGATCGCGGGGGTCTTGGAGGCGCCCGTGACGACGCACAGCCGGAGCGGGACGCGGCGCAGCTCGTCCGGGGTCATGCCGCTGGCCCGGGCGTTGAAGGCGACGTCGCGCCAGGTGCCGTCCTCGCGGAGCATGACCGTGCAGACGTCGCCGACGACGCCGTCGGCCTTCAGCTCGGCGAAGTCGTGCGGGCTCAGGTAGTTGGCGGCGTACACGTGCGACTGGAGTTCGGCCGCGAACCCCCCGACCCCGAACACGGCGATCCGGGTGGACGCCCGCACCTCCACCACGTGCTTGGTGCTGCGCTCGGCGAACATGGCGGCCCGGGTGCGCGGGTCGTCGAAGAAGGCGGGGAGGACGAACAGCTGCTCGTCGGCGCGGAACGCCGTGGCGAACCGCTGCAGGATGCTGCCCACGTAGGGCAGGCCGGTGGTGCGGTGGTTGGCGCCGCCGTTCAGGCCGACGACGGTGACGCCCGTCACGTCGCGGGGCCGCAACTGCGAGGCGACGGCGGAGGTGGTGGTGCCCCAGGCGACGCCGATGACGTCGCCGTCGCGGACGGTCTCGTCGAGGAAGCGGGCGGCCACCTTCGACACCTGTTCCAGGCGGAACACCGAACTGGCGCCGTGCCGGACGCTGACGAGGTGCGCCTGGACGTGGAAGTGCTTCTCGAACAGCTCCGAGATCCGGCTGGAGGGCCGGTCCGGGTCTGCGATGCTCACGCGGACAAGGCCCTTCTCCCTCGCCTCCTTCAGCAGCCGCGAGACGGTGGACCGGGACACGCCCAGCTTGTTGGCGATGGCGTCCATCGTCTCGGCCTGCACGTGGTACATGCGGGCCACGTTGAGGAGCGTGTCGTTGCTGCGCGTCAAAGGGTTGCCCTCCTGCCGGTGTCTTCGTCCGCCAATCTACCAGCGACCTGCACGAACGTGCAGGGGCGTTGAAAGTACGTGCAGCCGCGGACAGGGTGGGGACGGCCCGCGGTGCTGGTCCTGCCCGATGGGCCCCTCGAGCAGGTGGAACCCCGCCCGGGCCTGTGAAGCCCCGATCCTGGCGGGAGCCGCCCTGTACGAGGACTGATGCGGCAGGGTGGGGGCATGGAGGAGTTCGAGAGATCGACGTCCCTGCCGTTCCCGCGTGAGGACGTGTTCGGCTGGTTCGCCCGGAGGGGTGCCTTGGTGCGGCTGACACCTCCGTTCGGCGGGCGGGTGCTCAGGGAGCCCACGGCCGGCCTGCAGCCCGGCTCCGAGGCCGAGGTTTCGGTCCTGCCGCCCGGCTCCCTGGGGCTGGCCGGTGCGGCGCTCTCTGCGATGGGCCCGCGGTGGGTCCGCCCGGAGCTCCGGTGGCGCGCCCGCCACGTCGGGCTCGAGCCGGGCAGGGCCTTCTCCGACGAGATGGTCTCCGGCCCGCTGAAGTCCTGGCGACACGTCCACACCTTCCGCGACGGCGAACCCGACGACGGCCCGCGCGCCACCGTCATGGAGGACCGGGTCGGCTACGAGCTGCCGACCGTCCTGGACATCCCGGCCGGCAGGCGCGCCGTCGCGGCCGAGCTGGAGCGGATCTTCGACTACCGCGCCCGCCAGCTCCTGGCCGACCTCGCGTTCGGTGCCGCCCTGCCCGCCGCACCGATCACAGTGGCGGTGACAGGTGCCACCGGCCTCATCGGCGCCCAGGTGTGCGCCCTGCTGGAGGGTGCCGGCCACAAGGTGGTGCGGCTGGTCAGGCGGCCGACTCGCACGGATCGCGAGGCGTTCTGGGACCCGGAGGCGGGGGTGCTGGACCCGGCGGTGCTCGAGCCTTGCGACGCCGTCGTCCACCTCGCCGGCCACGCCATCGGCGGACGGTTCACCGACGCGAACAGGCACCGGATCATGGAGAGCCGAGTCAGGGGCACCGGCCTGATCGCCCGCACCCTGGCCACGATCGCGGGCGACGGCGTCGCGCGGGCGATGGTGTCAGCCTCGGCAATCGGCTACTACGGCGCCCGGCCCGGGCCGGAACCCCTCACCGAGGACTCCCCGGCCGGCGACGACTTCCTCGCCTCGGTGTGTGTCGCCTGGGAGCGTGCCTGCGAACCGGCCCGCGAGGCGGGCGTCCGCGTCGTCAACGTGCGCACCGGGCTGGTCCTGACCCCGGCGGGTGGCCTGCTCACGCGGTTCCTGCCGCTCTACCTGGCAGGCGTCGGCGGCCCGCTCGGCCACGACGAGCAGCAGAGCTGGATCGGCATCGACGACATCGCCTCCATCTTCGCCGCGGCCGCAGTCGACGGCTCCCACGAGGGGCCCGTCAACGCCGTCGCGCCCAACCCGGTGACAGCGGCCGAGTTCGCCCGCACGCTGGGGCGGGTGCTTGGCCGCCCCGCCAGGGTGCGGGTGCCGAACATCGGTCCCCGCCTGCTGCTCGGTGCGGAAGGGGCGCGCGAACTGGCAGGCGCCGACCAGTTCGTCGTCCCCGGGGTCCTCCTGCGGCACGGCTACCCGTTCCGCCACCGACACCTGGAGGGTCAGCTGCGCCACGTCCTCGGACGCACCCCCAGACCGTGAGCGGGCTGCCATGCGGGGGGCGTCGCGTATGATGAACGGCGCCCGACGCCGTCGACCCCGAGGAGCCCCATGAGCGAGGAACCGATCTCGCTGTTCGACGAGGAGCCGGAACCGCGCCCCAAGCGTCGCCGCAACCGTCGCCCACTGCTGATCGGCCTGAGCGTCCTGACCGTGCTGATCCTCGCGATCGTGGGGGTCGCTGGGTACTACGGCAAGTCGATGCTCGATGCGCTCGACTCGATCAACCGCGACCCGAGCCTCATGCCGACGACCAACCGGCCCGAGCCGGTGCAGCCGCGGCCCGGAACCGCCGCGCCGCTGAACTTCGTCCTGATGGGATCGGACAGCCGCGGCTCCGATCGCGGACGCTCCGACGTCCTGCAGCTGCTGCACATCTCCGGCGACCGCAAGAGCGCCTACCTGATGAGCATCCCCCGCGACTCCTGGGTCGACATCCCGGGCCACGGCAAGGCCAAGGTCAACGCGGCCTACTCGTGGGGCGGCCCGGCCCTGACGGTGGCGACGCTCGAGCAGATGCTCGGCGTCCCGATGGACCACACCGTCATCATCGACTTCGAGGGCTTCATCAAGGTCATCGACGCCCTCGGCGGCGTGACCGTCAACAACAGGACGGCCTCCAGCAGCGCAGGCTTCGACTTCCCGAAGGGGGAGATCACCCTCACGGGCGATGCCGCCCTGCAGTTCGTCCGGGAGCGCAAGAACCTGCCAGACGGCGACTTCGGGCGCGCCCAGCGGCAGCGCGACGTGATCCTGGCCGTCGTCAAGAAGCTGGCGTCGAAGGGCGTCCTGGCCAACCCGGGCCTGTTCAACGCGGCGCTCGCCGAGCTGGGCCCGAACTTCACCGTCGACGACGCCCTCACCAACACTGCCATGGTGACGCTCGCGCTCGAGATGAAGGACGTGACGGGCGACATCTCGTCCATGGTCATGCCGAACCTCGGGCCGGGCCGGGAGGGCACGCAGTCGATCGTCAAGGTTGACTGGGACGCCGTCGCAGAACTCCAGACGGCGCTTCGCAACGACGACCTGGCAAGCTTCTACGCCAAGCACGGGTAGGGGTCCGGCTCAGGGCGTCTCGCTGTCGTAGGGGTCGATGAGGTTGAGCTGGATCGCGCGCACCAGGATCTGGGTCCTCGACTTGGCCCCGACCTTCGCACCGATGCGGGACAGGTACTGCTTGATCGAACCCTCCGAGACGTACATGTTGGCCCCGATCTGCTGGTTCGTCAGGCCCTGGGCCAGCCACCTCAGCAGTTCCGTCTCGCGGTCGGTCAGGCCCGGGTCCGGAGGCAGCACCGGTGGGCCGTCCGTGTCTGCGACGACGGCCGCCACCAGTTGGCGGCGCACGGACGACGACAGCGGCATCTCGCCCGCGAGCGCCTGGTGCATGCTCGCCGTCAGCGACTTGCCGGCCGCGTCCTTGAGCAGATAGCCGGCGGCACCGGCGCGCAGCGCGGAGACGATCAGGTCGTTGGTGGCGAACGTGGTCAGCACGACGACGCACGCGCCCGGCCAACGCTGGCAGATCTCCATCGTCGCCTCCACGCCCGAGACGCGTGGCATCTGCAGGTCCATCAGCACAAGGTCCGGCTGGAGGGTCTCGTAGGCCGCGATTCCATCGCGGCCGTCCCTCGCCGTTGCGACGACCTGGAACTCGTCGGTGTCGGCCAGGAATCGTCGGTAGGCGTCCCGGACCGATCTGTCGTCGTCGACGACGAGCACTCGGAAGGGCCCATTCATGTGCTCAGCTTATGGGGGTGAGTGGGTTCGTGCGAGCGTCGTAACTATCGGCCAGAGTCGTCGCGGTGCCACGGTGGCGTCTCGTGCATCGCGACCCGCGTCCTCGGCCCGGGTCGCACGGGCGCTAGAGTCGGGCCCGGAGCCGAGGGGGGTGACCGACAATCCTGGGATTCGCCCGTGGGGCGGTTGGCAACAGGGTCGATGGGGAGCTGCGCTGGAGCAGACTCCTCGTCGCGGCGTTGCTGCTCACAGACCTGATCGTGTTCCCCCTGGCCGAGGGCAGGCCGATATCGGCCTGGGACGACTGGCTGCGCGTCGCGGTGACCCTGCTCTGCATGTGGCGCCCGCTGTGGGGCGTGCCGCTCGCCAGCGCCCTTGCCGCGGCCACCACCTTCATGCCGATGTCGGACTACGAGAGGTGGCTGTTCATCGTGCCCCCTGCCGCCTCGGCCTTCGCCGGCCAGCGCTGGCTGCGGGTCGTTGCCATGCTCGGTCCCGTCATCTCCTATGTGTTCCGCGTCGGCACCGGCGACTGGTTCTCCGTGCCGTTGTGGAGCCCGGTGGCGCTCGTTGTCGGCATCGTGGCGCATGCGGCGTTCCGTCAGGCCGCCCGGGACGAGGCGAACCTCTCCGGCGTCATCCTGGAGCAGGAGAGGCTGCGTCTGCAGGAGCGGAGCCGTCTCGCCGACGAACTGGACCGCCTCATCTTCACCCACCTGGATGCGGTTGGCACGGAACTGGAACGTGAGTCCGACCTCGACGACGTGACCGCGCTCCGGCGGGCGGTGGCCCGCGTGGACGTCTCCGCCCAGGACACGCTCCAGTTGCTGCGGCAGGCCGTCGGATACCTTCGCGACGGGCAGCAGGAGACGTCCGCCGGTGTCGATCCGACGGTGGGGCTGCGGGACCGGCTGGAGCAGGCCGAGGACGGACTGGTCGGTCACGGCCACGGCGTCGAGTTCGACCTCAATGATCTGCCGCACCTGAGTCCCGTGCTGGTCGAGACGGTGGCGCGTGTCGTCGACGCGGCCGCAGCCCGGGCGCGGGCGCTGGCCCCGGCCGGCAGCACCTGCCGGATCTCGGCCACATCGTCGGCGGACAAGGTGGTGGTCACCTTCGAACGCGCGACGTCGCAGGAGGAACCTGCCGCAGACGACCCGACGATGGAGGCGGCGGCCGCCCGGGTGCGCCTCATCGGAGGGACCGTCGTCACCGGTCAGGCCGGCGGACGTGCCACCACCGTCGTCACCGTGCCCCGCGAGGTGCGCACGGACATCGAAGAGCCGACTGCGGCTTCCAGGTTGTCGTTGCGGGGCAGGCTGGCCACCTGGAGTCCGCGGTGGCTGGCGCCTGCCATAGCCGTTCCGTGGCTGTTCCCGTTGACGATGACCGCGTGGGACATCGTGATGCGCGGCGGGCCGTTCACCGCCCAGGACGTCGTGGACGTGGCCTGCTACCTGCTTGCCTTCATCATCATCGCCTTCCCGGCGTCGCAGCGGATCATGATGCTGCTGCTCGTGGCCCTGTTCGTGCTGTATGCGGTGGCCGACTGGCAGGTGTCAGCGGTGATGTGGCTGTGGCTGACGGCGGGCGGAGTCGCGGTGGCGCAGCGGCGCTGGTTCCCGCAGTGGATGGCGATGGGGTTCACGTTCCTGCTCTGGAACGCCCTGACCATGCACGTGGTCTGGGTGCTGGTCGGCTATGCGCAGCTTTCACTGCTGTTCATCGCCGGCGGCCTGACCGTCCGGTACTTCCAGGAGCACAGGGCCAGGCTGCTCCGGGAACTGGAGCAGGAGCGTCGTGCCTTGTCGGACGTGCGACTCAAGGAGCGCAGGCTGCTCGCCGGCGAGTTGCACGACGTCGTCGCCCACCAGTTGTCGCTCATGACCCTGCAGGCCGCGGCCTTGGCGGACGTCGAGGACGTCGGGAGGTTGCGCGCCGGTCTCAGGAGCCTCGCCGACCTGAACGGCAGCGCGCGCAGCGACCTGACGGTTCTGCGGCGGGTCATGCTCGAGGGCGACGACGACGAGACGAGTTCTGCACGGGCCGGGCAGGCCGGGGTGGCGGCCGAGACTGCGCTGGCATCGGCGGGGTTCGAGCCGGTCGTCGGGGTGCTTCCTGAAGTCGAGGAGGCGGCGCGGCCGGTCAGGCTAACCGTGGCGCGGCTGCTCAGGGAGTGCTCCACCAACATGCTCAGGTATGCGCCACCCGGTTCCCGTTGCACGTTGCGCGCCTGGGTGGAGGACTCGACCGTGTGTTTCGAGGCGTTGAACCCGGCCGGTGGCTCGGGACTGCCGGACTTCCCACTGGCGACGGGGGCCGGGCTGGCAGGCCTGGCGGAGCGCATCGACGCCCTGGGAGGGACGTTCTTTGCAGGGGAGCGGGCCGGCAAGTGGGTCGTGACCGCCTCGATGCCCCTGGAGCCCCCCGCGTAGACGGCACGACAGGGGCGCCGTCCCGGACGGCGCCCCTGTCGTTGTGGTGTATTCGACGGGTTACTCGGTGCGGCCCTCGACGACGTCGGAGGCGATGGAGCGGTCAACGGGCGTGTGCTGGACGTTGATCTTGCGCGGCTTGGACTCCTCGGCAACCGGAATGGTCACCTTGAGGACGCCGTCGACGTAGTCGGCTGCGATTGCGCCCGCGTCGATGCCGCGTCCGAGCGACAACTGGCGGGCAACCGTGCCGCTGGGGCGTTCACGGACGAGCCACTCGACCTCACCGGTGTGACCGACGCGCTCGGCGCGGATGGTGAGCGTGCGGTCGTCGATGTCGATGTCGATCGTGGACGGGTCGACACCCGGCAGGTCGAACTCGGCGACGAAGTGGTCGCCGCTGCGGTACAGGTCCATCGCGAGGCCGGGC
>JBDHZH010000057.1:0-18212 GCA_039811745.1 Arachnia sp. | reverse complement strand
GGGTCACGATGGCCGGGGAGAAGATGAGCAAGTCGCTCGGCAACACCGCGATCGTCAGCGAGGTCACCAAGCGCTACGACCCGCGTGCGGTGCGCTACTTCCTGGTCGCCCCCCACTACCGGTCCACCATCGAGTTCTCCGTCGCCGACGAGGCAACGCTCGGTTCCCTGGCCGAGGCGTCCAGGGCGCTGGATCGGATCGACTCGTTCATCACCCGCGCCCGCGAACGACTGTCGCCCGACGGCGAGGGGTTCCCGGTCGCTGAGACCCCCGACCGGAACCCGCACTGGGCGGCGTTCGAGGCGGCGATGGACGACGACCTCGGCACCCCGCAGGCGGTTGCCGCCCTCTTCGAGGCGATCCGAGCCGGCAACCAGTTGCTCGCGGCGGGCGACGACGATGCGCTGCGGCCCCACTACGCGCTGGTCTCCGGCATGCTGGACGTCCTCGGGCTGCATCCGGCAGCCCCGGAATGGTCTCGGAACCAGCGCGGCGACGACCTCACCCCTGTGGTCGACAGCCTCGTCGGGCACCTGCTTGAGCAGCGGGAGGCCGCGCGCAAGGCCCGGGACTGGGCCACGGCCGACACGATCCGCGACACGCTGGCCGCCTCCGGCCTGACGATCACCGACACCCCCGACGGCCCCCACTGGACGATGGAGAACAACTGATGGCAGGCAACTCGTCCCGACGCGGTGCGACCACGAAGGGCAAGGGCAAGGCGGCCGGCTCCGGCGGCCGCATCCGACGCGGGCTGGAGGGCAAGGGCCCAACCCCCAAGGCTGAGGACCGCGTCTACCACAAGGCGTACAAGAACAAGCAGGCCGCCGCTCACAGGCAGCCGGCGAAGGCGCGCAACACCCGCACCGCCGTCGGCGCCGACTGGGTGGTGGGCCGCAACCCCGTGTTCGAGGCGTTGCTGGCCGGCATGCCCGTCAAGCAGCTGATGATCGCCGAGGGTGCCGAGCGCGACGACCGTCTGCGCGACATCCTGAAGTTCACCGCCGAGCACTCGATCCCGATGCTGCAGGTCACCCGCAACGAGCTGGATCGGATCACCGGCGGGCTGGTGCATCAGGGCGTCGCCATGCAGCTGCCCGTCTTCGAGTACGCCGACGTCGCCGACGTGCTCGCCGATGCCTCCGAGGCCAACGCCGGCGGCCTCGTCGTCGCGCTCGACGGCGTGACCGACCCCCGCAACCTGGGCGCGATCATCCGCTCGGCCGCCGCGTTCGGCGCCCAGGGCGTCGTCATCCCGGCCCGCCGCTCGGCGTCCATGACAGCCGCAGCCTGGAAGTCGTCCGCCGGCGCCGCCGCGAGGCTGCCGGTGGCCGTGGCCACGAACCTGAACCGGGCCCTGACCGATGCCTCGAAGATGGGCTTCACCGTCGTCGGCCTGGCCGGCGAGGGCGACGTCCCACTGTCGGGTGTGCCCGGCACCGACGGCCCGCTGCTGGTCGTGGTCGGCTCCGAGGGCGAGGGCCTCTCCCGCCTGGTCCGGGAGAACTGCGACTCGATCGTCTCCATCCCGATCGCCAGCGCCGTCGAGTCCCTGAACGCCTCCGTCGCGGCATCGGTGGCCCTCTACGAGATCACCCAGCAGCGAAGCCGTCCCGACCTCGGCTGAGTCCCGGGCACTACTCGACCAGCGGGAACGGGCTCGACCAGCACCGAGAAAGCCCGTCAACACGCGGAGCCGAAGCGTCCGGGGCGGTGTCGGGGTCGGGGATCAGGGCGCGTAAAGATCTTGAAACCCCACCCCAGCCACACCACCACAACCACGACGAACCCACCCACAACGGCGCCATGAGCCCCGACCCCGACACCGACCACAACAGACGAGCACCCCGGCCGCCGCTGGTCGGGGTGCGACGGACGACGGTGGTTGTGGCCCGTGCATCGGCCGTAGACTGGCCCCCAAGCCCACCCGAAGGAGAAACGTGACCGACGTCCACGCGCTCAGCGGCGCCTACCAGACCATCCTCAGCGCCATCGAAGAGGTCGAGCCCCGGATCGCGGCGGCCACCAGGGCCGAGTTGGCGGACCAGCGCGCGTCCCTGAAGCTCATCGCGTCCGAGAACTACGCCAGCCTGGCGACGTTGGCGACCATGGGCACGTGGATGAGCGACAAGTACGCCGAGGGCACCGTCGGCCACCGCTTCTACGCAGGCTGCCAGAACATCGACACCGTCGAGGCAGTCGCCGCCGAGCACGCCAGGGAACTGTTCGGCGCCGAGTACGCCTACGCGCAGCCGCACTCCGGCATCGACGCGAACCTGACCGCCTACTGGGCCATCCTCGCGCACCACGTCGAGTTGCCCGCGCTGGAGGAGTTCGGCGTCAAGAACGTCTCGCAGCTGTCCGAGGCCGACTGGGAGACGCTACGTCACCGCTTCGGCGAGCAGCGGCTGCTGGGCATGAGCCTTGACGCGGGCGGCCACCTGACGCACGGCTTCCGCCCGAACGTGTCCGGCAAGATGTTCCACCAGCGCTCGTATGGCACCGATCCCGAGACCCAGCTGCTCGACTACGACGTCGTGCGGGCGCAGGCGAAGGAGTTCAAGCCACTGATCCTCGTGGCCGGCTACTCCGCCTACCCGCGTCGCATCAACTTCGCGAAGATGAGGGAGATCGCCGACGAGGTGGGCGCGGTCCTGATGGTGGACATGGCCCACTTCGCGGGCCTGGTCGCGGGCAAGGTGTTCACCGGCGAGGAGGACCCGGTCCCCCACGCGCAGGTCGTCACCACCACCACACACAAGTCGCTGCGCGGCCCGCGCGGCGGTCTCGTCCTGGCAACCAAGGAGTACGCCGCCGACGTCGACCGCGGCTGCCCGCTGGTGCTCGGCGGCCCGCTCGGGCACGTGATCGCCGCCAAGGCCGTCGCACTGGCGGAGGCCCGCACGGCCGAGTTCCGCACCTATGCCCGAAACGTCGCGGACAACGCCAAGGCACTGGCCGAGGGGCTCCTGACGCGCGGGGCGAAGCTCGTCACGGGCGGCACGGACAACCACATCGTCCTTCTCGACGTGACGGGCTACGGCCTGACCGGCCGGCAGGGCGAGTCGGCGCTGCTTGATGCCGGCATCGTCACCAACCGCAACGCGGTCCCGAACGACCCGAACGGCGCTTGGTACACGAGCGGCGTCCGCCTCGGCACCCCTGCGCTGACTTCTCGCGGCTTCACGACCTCCGACATGGACGAGGTGGCCGCCATGATCCACGGCGTCCTCACCGCCGCGACGGCGGTTCCGGGCAAGGACGGCCAGCCGGGCAAGGCGAAGTACGACCTGTCCGCAGACGTCGCCGACGGAACCCGCGCCGCCGCGGCCGGGCTCCTGGAGGCGCATCCGCTGTACCCCGGTCTGGAGCTCTGAGTCCGGACGGAAAAGAACCGGCGGCCACCCCATGAGTCGGGGTGGCCGCCGGTTTCGTGTCCCGGTGCGGTCAGCGGGAGAACAGCACGCCCTGGACGGTGTGGACGAAGTCGGTGAGCGAGGCGGGCAGCTCGGCCAGGGTCCAACCCTCGGGGGCCCGGTACCAGCCGACCTCGCCCTCATCGGGGATGTCGTCGTCGCCCGCCACTGCCATCGCCTGCAGCCAGCGCTCCTTGCCGCCGAGCACGACGGCGTACGGCAGCAGCTTGGACAGCTCCTGCAACTGCCGGTCCTTCGGCATCTCGGTGGTCGGGTAGGTGGCGAGCAGCATCGCCAGCGCCTTGAGGCCGGCCAGCATCCTGGCGCCCTCCTTGGTGCGGCGCGGCATCCGGTCGGCCACCCAGTACAACCCGAACGAGAGCAGGACCAGGACCAGCGCCAGCAGGCCCAGATTCGTGAACGCCACCAGCAGGATCGCCAAGACCAACGCAACCCCGATCCCGATCTGTCCCAGCCTGCGCCAGCTGCTCCGGATGCGGTCCGGGCGGCTCTCGAACCAGCCCTTGGCGACGACGTCGTCGTAGAGGGCGTCCTGCACCCCGGCGAGCGCCGGCGTCAGCGTCGTCGGCAACGTGGAGACGCGGGTCGCGGTGCCGGCCGGGGCGACGCCGTCGAGCAGCCTGGCCTCGAACGCGGCCAGTCCCTCGCCGGAGCCAGTCCGCTGCAGCGTCCAGTCATGCACCTCGCCGACGGCGCGTGGGAGTTCCGTGATCACGATGTGGCCCCTGACCGCGAGGTCGAGGATGGTGGCGGTCACGTCGACGGGGTCGACCCGCTCGTCCGCGACGGTCCCGACGTGGCCGGGACGGACACCGTCCGACAGCTCGAACGTCGAGGTGCCTGCCGCCACGGGCCGGAACGTGGCGATGGTCCTGAACTCGCCGCCGGCATCGACGTCGAGCCCGGTGCGCCGGAACAGCCAGTACAGTCCGAACCCGCCGAGGGCCAGCGCTGCCATGGCGGCGAGCACGGTCCACAGACTGACCTCGAACGCGCGGTCGAGGTTCCACGCCTCGTGGATGACCGCCGTCGCCGCGATCTGCTGCCCGGGGACGCCCACGGATACCGTCACCTGTTCGCCGATGCCCCGGTCAGAGGTCTCGAACGTCGGCATCGGCGAATCCTTCGTGCCTGCGGCGAAGAGGTCGCACTTGCCGACGGCGCCGGGGGGCCCGGCCACGCAGTCGACCATGCTGGCGATCGCCGGCACCGCGATCGTCCCGGAGGTGTCCTTGACCTCGACGCTGAGCCCCTGCAGCACCCGCCATGTGAACATGGTGAGCACCCCGCCGGTGCCGCGCTCCTCACGCGTGGTCCCATTCACCTCGTAGGAGATGGTGATCGGCTTGTTCGCGGCTCCCGCCGTCTTCACCGTGACGACGAGGTAGTCGCCCTGCCTCGACACGTCGGGTTCCGTCTTCTCGCCCCCGATGGAGGCTGTGACGTTCGTGATGTCGTAGCTGTAGGAGCGGAACTCGTCGATGGGAGCGCTCAGTGCGAGCTTCTGGACCAGTTCTTCGGGTGCGGTGGCGAACGTGATGGTCTGGGTGGCCTTGAGCAGGCCCTGCGCGGTCACCTCGCCGTCGAAGACATAGGTGTCGGCGATCGGGCCCTCGGCGCGGGCGGGAGACACCACGACGAGCAGGGCCACGGCGAGCGCGGCTGCGCCCGTGATCGCGAGGCGGGCGCGTCGAGCGAGCTTGGGTGTCATCGTCTGCCTCGATCCGGGGTCAGGTTGGTTTCCGTGAGAATATCGCAGCCGTCCCGGCTGCTTCCGCGAAGCCGGCAACAGCAGGACGACGCCTTCCCCGACGACCTATCCTGAGGTCATGTCACAACCCCCCTACCAGACCCCTGCCGGGCCGGGCCCCCAGTTCACCGGACCGTTCGGTCACGGCACCGGGCAGTCGTCGTTCGGTGGGTGGGGCGGCGGGGTGCAGCCCCAGTGGCCGGCGCAGGGGCAGCCGGTCGGGCCCTACCACCCCCAGGGCCCGTACGCACCCCGGGTGCCGCCGGGCGCCCCGGGCCAGTACACGGCGGTGCCGGGCCAGTACGCCACGCCGGGTCCCTACGGGCAGCCGCAGCAGGCACCCTACGGCCAGGGGCAGTACGGCCAGGGGCAGTACGGCCAGGCGCCCCAGTACCGCCCGACCATGCAGTACGGCCCCGCCATGCAGTACGGCCCGCAGGGGTACAACCAGGGCCCCGGCCAGTTCGGCGCACCTCCGCCCCCACGGTCGAAGGCCCCGACGGCGCTGCTGATCGCGCTCGGCGGCGCAGGTGTGGTCCTGGTGCTGCTGCTGGTCTACGCCGTGCTCGGCCGGGGATCCGGCCCCACAGGGCCGCAGAACCCGTACCAGAACGAGAGCTTCCAGGTGCCCTCGGTGAAGGAGCCGCCGCCTCTGCCGATCCCGAACACGCAGCAGGAACTGGAGTCGTGGCTGGTGTCGAACGCCATCTACGGCACCACCATCGCCAGCCCGGTGCGCTGTGAGCTCCAGCTCAGCAACGACTCGCTGACCGTCGGCAACGCCGAACTGGAGAAGCGGCTCGGCACCTTCGTCGGCTGCCTGACCAGGGTCTGGGGCCCGACCCTGCAGAAGGCGAGCTTCGTGCCCTACCAGCCGAGCGTCACCGTCTACCCCGCAAACAGCAAGGCGCAGACACCCTGTGGCGTCATGTCCCCCTACAACGCGTTCTTCTGCGGCGGCGACCAGCAGCTCTACGTCGCCGACAACGTGCTCGACATCTTGTCCCCGGAAATCGCCGCCAAGCGCGCCGTCTACGAGTTCATCATCGCCCACGAGTACGGGCACGCCATGCAGGGGCGCACCGGCCTCTTCGCAGCCGCGGCGATCCTCGAGTCCAACGTCGCAGAGGCCGATCGGCCCGGGTTGTCGAGGCGCTCAGAGTTGCAGGCGGACTGCTTCGCAGGTCTCGCGCTGCGTTCGCTCAGCCAGAGCCTGGGCGTGACCGAGGAGGAGTCGACGGGTCTGCCGAGCATCGCGGCAGACACCGGGGACGACGCCCTGGCCAAGCGTTTCGGCGGCGATCCGTCCGTTCTCGGCGACCACGGCCAGAGCGTGAACCGGGAGATGTGGTCGACCCGGGGTCTCGACACGGACGAGGTGGGCGTCTGCAACACCTGGACCGCCCCGGACGGCGAGACGAGGTAGGTCAGCGCACGATCAGTGCGACGGCGGTGGCCGCGACGCCCTCGCCGCGTCCCGTCAGGCCGAGTCCGTCGGTGGTGGTGGCCGAGACCGTGACGGGGGCGCCGAGCGCCTCGGACAGCACCCGCTCGGCCTCCGCGCGCCTGGCGGCCAGCCGGGGCCGGTTCCCGATGACCTGCACCGACACGTTCCCGACCTCGAAACCGGCCGCGCGGACCCGCCGGGCGGTCTCCGCCAGGAACGCAACCCCGCTCGCGCCCTTCCAGGCGGCATCCGATGTGCCGAAGTTCGACCCGAGGTCCCCGAGGCCCGCCGCGGACAGCAGTGCGTCGCAGGCGGCGTGGGCGGCGACGTCGCCGTCGGAGTGGCCGAGCAGCCCGGCCGGCTCGTCCGGGAAGTGCAGGCCCGCGATCCACATCGGCACGCCCTCCGCGAGCCTGTGGACGTCGGTTCCCATCCCGACCCTCGCCGCCATCACGCCCTCCCTGCCAGCACCCGGGCAGCGACGACGAGGTCTGCCGGTTCGGTGACCTTCAGCGCATCCCGGTGGCCCGGCACGAGGGTCACCGTTCCGCCGAGGGCCTCGACGGCTGCAGCGTCGTCGGTGACCTCCAGGCCGGCGGCAACCAGGTGCGCGTGCGCGTCCGCCAGCCGGGAGAGCCGGAAACCCTGGGGGGTCTGCACGGCCCTGAGCGCCGACCTGTCCACGGCCCTGGAGCCGCCGCGGTCGTCCACCACACGGATGGAGTCGGTGACCGGGAGCACCGGGATGACGGCCTCGGCCCCGGCGAGCACGGCCTCCGTCACGGCCCGCACGACGGTGGCGGGCACGAGCGCGCGGGCGGCGTCGTGCACCAGCACGACGGCGCAGTGCGGCTCCCCCCGAAGGGCGGCCAGCCCCGCCCGGACGGAGTCCTGGCGTCGCTCACCGCCGACGACGACCACGGCCGGCACCGGGGAGACGGGGAGCAACGCCTCGAACGCATCCTTGTGGGACGCCGGAACGACCACGACGGCCCGCTCCACGCCACCTGCCCCCAGCGCCGCCAGACTACGCAGCACGAGGGGGACCCCGTCGAGCTCGACCAGCGCCTTCGGCACGTGCGCGCCCAGCCGGACGCCGGAACCGGCCGCCACCACTACGGCGACGACCGGTTCCGGTTCGTTGTTCGATGGCCCGTTCAGGAGGCCAGCACCTCGTCGAGCAGGTTCTCGGCGCGATCCTCCGCCACGTCCTCCGCGAGCGCCAGCTCTGCGACCAGGATGGTGCGGGCCTTGGCGAGCATCCGCTTCTCACCGGCGGACAGGCCCTTGTCGCGGTCGCGACGCCACAGGTCGCGGACGACCTCCGAGACCTTGATCACGTTGCCGGAGTGCAGCTTCTCCAGGTTCGCCTTGTACCTGCGGGACCAGTTGGTCGGTTCCTCGGTGTGTTCGGCGCGAAGGACACCGAACACGCGTTCCAACCCGTCAGCGTCGACGACGTCGCGTACACCGACGAGGTCCAGGTTGTTGGCAGGAACCCGCACCACCAGGTCGTTCTGACCGATGATGCGAAGGACGAGGTACAAACGATCCTCGCCCTTGATCTGCCGCGTTTCAATGTCTTCGATGACCGCCGCCCCGTGATTGGGGTAGACCACCGTTTCGCCGACTGAGAAAGTCATATGTAATGGCCCCTTTCCGCCGTTCATTCTATCATGCCCACCATCCGGACGGGGCCTCGTCTGTTTTCGCAGGTGTAGGATGACCGCGACCCGCCCCATCCTCCAGGAGGACGCCGTGCCCTCGACAGCCCCCAAGCGACGCATTCGCGTCTGGTTCGCCGCCCTCGCCGTCGTCGCGGGGCTGACGACCGGTTGCACGAGCCTCGACTGGAACCCGGACACACCCCCCGCCGCCGGGGTCCAGACCCAGGGGGGCCCGGTGAAGGCCCGCAACATTCTGCTGGTCGCCGACGCCGACGGCAACGGCGCCCTGCTCGGCAGCGTCGTGACCACCCAGGCGGTCGACCTGACGCAGGTCTCGGTGCAGCCGGAGACGGCCGACGGCGGCCGCGGCACCGCCGTCGCCCTGACCGTGACGGCACGGATCCCACGCGACGGCGCCTTCCAGTTCGACGCCGCCAACGCCCGCGTCAAGGGCGCGGACCTGCTTCCCGGACGCCTCGCCTACGTGTCGCTGCAGTTCAGCGACGGGACGCAGCTGCAGCTTGATGCCCCCGTCATGTCCGCCGACTCCCCCGACTTCAAGGGCGTCCTCGGCTGAGGATGCCGCTCGCCGGCTCGTTCAGCGGGAAGCGGTCTCAACTGCCGAACTTGTATCCGAGACCCCGGACGGTGACCAGCCGCTCGGGGTTCGACGGGTCCTTCTCCACCTTGGCGCGCAGCCTCTTGATGTGGACATCGAGGGTCTTGGTGTCGCCGACGTAGTCGCCGCCCCAGATGCGGTCGATGAGCTGGCCTCTGGTCAGGACGCGGCCGGCGTTGCGGACCAGGAACTCCAGCAGCTCGAACTCCCGGAGCGGCACGTGGACGTCCACGCCGTCGACGCTCACCTGGTGGCGGTCGACGTCGATCCTGACACCGTCGGCCTCCACCACGCCCGTCGGGACGTCGACGTCCTGGCCGCGGCGCAGCACGGCCCGGATGCGTGCCACCAGTTCCCTGTGGCTGAACGGCTTGGTGACGTAGTCGTCGGCGCCGATCTCCAGCCCGACGACCTTGTCAACCTCGGCGTCGCGCGCGGTGACCATGATGATGGCGACGTTGCCCCGCATCCTTAGCTGGCGGCACACCTCCGCCCCCGGCAGGCCGGGCATCATGAGGTCGAGCAGCACGAGGTCGGCCCCGGTGCGGTCGAAGGCGGCCAGGCCGGACGCGCCGTCGGCCGCGACGTCGACCTCGAAACCCTCCCGCTGCAGGAGGAAGGACAGCGCCTCCCTGTAGGACACCTCGTCCTCGATGATCAGGATGCGCGTCATGACTCCCCAGCCTCCCCTTCCGGTTGCCGCGGCAGGCGCAGCGTGAACGTCGACCCCTGACCCGGCTCCGACCAGACCGAGACGGAGCCGGCGTGCGCCTCCGCGACGTGGCGGACGATCGCCAACCCGAGCCCGGTGCCGCCATTCTCGCGGCTGCGACCGTAGTCGACCCGGTAGAACCGCTCGAAGATTCGCTGCTGGTCCTCGGGCGCGATGCCGATCCCGTTGTCGGCGACCCGGATGTCCACGAATGGTGCACCGTCGACGTCGGCGGCACCGGCAACGACCGCCACCCTGGCGTTCTCGTCCGAGTAGACGATGGCGTTGGTCACCAGGTTGGCGATCGCGTCCACAAGTTGGGCCCTGTCGCAGCGGACGGACAGCCCCGCGGGCACGCTCTCGACGAGGTTGACATGCCTCGACTGGGCCAGGACACGGGTGCGGCCCAGCGACTCGTGGACGAGCTCGTCGACCCCGACGACCTCGAGTTCCAGCCGCGGGGCGGCCTCCAGCCGTGACAGGTCGATGATCTGCTCCACCAGCTCGGCGAGCCTCGCCGACTCCTGGCGGAGGCGCCTCGTGAACAGCGTCACTGCCCCCGGGTCGTCGGTTGCCTCGCCGAGGGCCTCCGACAGGATCGAGATGGCGCCGATCGGGGTCTTCAGCTCATGGGTGACGTTGCTGAGGAAGTCGCGTCGGACCGCCTCCACACGCCGGGCCGCAGTCAGGTCGTCGCCCACCACCAGCACGTGCCCGCCGGCAAGCGGGATCAAGGCGGCAGCCACCGCGAGCGAATCCTCGCCGCCGGTGCCGCGCAGCTCCAGCTCGCCGCGGAACCCGTCGCCGGAGCGGCGGGTCGAGCGGACAGCCTTCAGAAGTGGTACGAAGCCAACCCGGGACCCCCTGCCCAGGCCCAGGTCGAGACCCTTCTCATTCACTTCCAGCACCTCGTCGTCGGAGCCGACGAGCATCGCCGCCCAGGGCAGGCCTGCGACGATGCGGCGAAGTTCCAGCCTGGCCTCCGCATGCGAGATCACCTGCGCCGGGTGCAGCGGGCGCATGCCGCGGCGGACGCCGACGACCAGCGCCAACACGACGAGGGTGACCGCCACGCCGATCAGACCGGCAAGGGCTGGGTGCATGTTGGGAATCATATGACCCCCGTCCGCGGGGGCAAGGCGCCGCGGACCGGCCCCGAGCTGCAGTTCACCCACTGTTCACCGCACGGCCACCGAACCACTGCCGCCCCGTCGGTTCCCGCGACTACGGTCCCGGTAGGATTCACCACGACGTGGACGGTGCCGAACGCCGTCACCAACCACCCAGACCTCCAGGAAAGGGGCCGGCCCAGCGATGCGCGCCAACTACCACGACGAACTCGACGGGCTCCTGGACAGCCTGCACCACATGGCCGACCTGGTTGAGACGGCCATGGTCGAGGCCACGGATGCCCTCCTCAACGCTGATCTGGGACGCGCAGAAGCCGTCATCTCCGGCGATGCCAGGCTCGACGCCATGCACGAGGAGCTCGAATTCAAGTGCCTGTCCCTGCTGGCCCTCCAGGCGCCGGTCGCGGGAGAGCTGCGCACGATCGTGTCGGCCATCCGGGTCGTCTTCGAACTCGCCCGCATGGGTGACCTCGCCGCCCACATCGCCAAGATCGCGCGCCTGCGTTTCCCCGAACATGCGGTTGTCGAGGCCCTGGAGCCGAACTTCCGACGCATGGGCGAGGTGTGCGTGGAGATGGTGCGGACGGCCTCCAGGAGCCTCCGCGACCACGACGCCACCGAGGCCAGGACGCTGGCCGTCATCGACGTCGAGGTCGACGACCTCAGGCTCGAGCACTTCTCGACCGTTCTGGGCAGCGACTGGAACGGCACCACCGCCCAGGCCATCGACATCGCCCTGCTGGGCCGCTACTACGAACGGTTCGCCGACCACGCCGTCGCAGTGGCCAGGCGAGTCATCTACCTGATCACGGGCGAAACGCCCGAAGGTGTGGACTGGCCGAACGCGTGATTCTTGCAAGTTTGGTGATGCCGCCTAACATTCCCCTCATGGGATTGCGGCGTAACCTGATTGGATTGTTGTTCATTGCGGCACTCGGGGTCTCCGCGTGCGCGCCTTCCAGCGTCGCCAGCACCCCTTCGGCGCCTGAGTCGTCGACCACGAGCACCGGTTCCTCCGCCCCGGAGGCGACCACCAAGTCGCCGACGCCCTCGCCCTCACCCACGCCGTCACCGTCCCCGACGCCCACCGTCGACCCGACCGCGCTCGTGGCCGGCACCAACCACAACCAACTCGCAGCCCCCCACGCCTACCCCGCCGCGGACGTGCAGGCCTGGGTGAAGGACCCGAAGCTGGCGCCCGGCAAGATCGTGTTCCTGACCTTCGACGACGGCCCCAACCACGTGATCACCCCGAAGATCCTGGACGAACTCAAGGCCGCCGACGTCAGCGCCACGTTCTTCATCGTCGGGCAGAACATCGCCGAGGCGCCGGACATGCTCAAGCGTGAGATCGCCGAGGGGCACGCCGTGGCCCTGCACTCCTGGTCGCACAACTACAAGAAGCTGTACCCCAACCGGAAGGCGAACGCCGACCGCGTGATCCAGGAGTTCGACCAGGTCCTGGCCGGCGTCCGCGAGGTACTCTCGCCCGAGTTCAACACCACCGCCTGGCGCTACCCCGGCGGCCACATGAGCTGGAAGAGCATGGACGCCGCAGACGCGGCGCTGGCGGAGCGCGGCGCCGCCTGGGTCGACTGGAACGCCATGACGGGCGACGCCGAACCCACCTCCCGCCGCCCGACCACCGCCAAGGGCATGATCTCGATGGCCACGAGCCCCATCGCCGAGGAAGTTCCGGTGGTGGTCATGCTTGCCCACGACGCGCCCGACAAGAAGCTGACCGCAGAGGCGATCCCAGCCGTCATCAAGGCCTACAAGGACGCGGGCTACGAGTTCGGGATCATCTCCTGAGCCCCCTGCCCCACCCCGCGCCCGGACGGTGCCGACGGCCTGCATGCTTCGTACGGCCTGCCGCCCCCACAGCGGGTGCCCACCTGTAGTGTTTGCGCCATGACCGGAAAGCTCATCCTGCTCCGCCACGGCGAGAGCGAGTGGAATGCCAAGAACCTGTTCACCGGCTGGGTGGACGTGGACACCAACGAGAAGGGCAACGGTGAGGCCGAGAGGGCGGGCCAGTTGCTGAAGTCGGAGGGCCTGCTGCCGGACGTCGTGCACACGTCCCTGCTGCGCCGCGCGATCCACACCGCCTATGTCGCCCTTGACGGCTGTGACCGTCACTGGATCCCCGTGAAGCGCACCTGGCGCCTGAACGAGCGCCATTACGGCGCGCTGCAGGGTCTGAACAAGACGGAGACGCGTGACAAGTACGGCGACGAGCAGTTCATGCTGTGGCGCCGCAGCTACGACGTGCCGCCGCCGCCGATCGAGCCCGACGGCGAGTTCAGCCAGTTCAACGACCCCCGCTACGCCGACATCCCGGCCGATGAGCGCCCCCTGACGGAGTGCCTGAAGGACGTCGTCGCCCGCATGCTGCCGTACTGGGTCTCCGACATCATCCCCGACCTGCAGGCCGGCAAGGTCGTGCTTGTGGCCGCCCACGGCAACTCGCTGCGCGCGCTGGTGAAGCACCTGGACAACATCTCCGACGACGACATCGCCGGCCTCAACATCCCGACCGGCATCCCGCTGCTGTATGAGCTGGACGACGAGTTCATGCCCGTCACCCCGGGCGGCCGCTACCTCGACCCCGAGGCCGCCGCCGCCTCCATCGAGGCAGTGAAGAACCAGGGCAAGAAGTAACACCGAGTACACCTCGTCGGGGGTCGTGCGGTCGCCGCACGGCCCCCGACGTTTGTTTGCGCCCTCGAACTCAGTCGGCGAAGTTCGCCACGTCGTGCAGCACCACCTCGGGCGTGGCGGCGGCCTCGGGCCTCAGGACCCGGTTGCCGGTGAAGGCCAGACCGTCGACGGAGGTGGCCTCCAGAACTGTGGAGTCGCCGACGTCGAAGGTGTTGTCCTCGATGCGGATGTTGCGGTGGACCTTGCCGTCGCCGGGGTGCTCGGCCTCGGGCGCGATGAGGATCACGGGCTGCTCCCCTTCGGCCGAATCGCCGCGCAGGAAGGTGTTCCGTCGGATGGTCACGTCGCGGACTGCGCTGGATTCGTACCACGAGTTGGCGTCGGCACTGATCAGGATCGAAGCCATCTCGACGCCGTCGAAGACGTTGTCCTCGATCAGCACCGGCCGCCTGGTGGTGGCGAGCACGCCGCGGGTGGGGATGGAGGCGAACCGGTTGCCGCGGACGGTGAGGCTGGGGCTGTATGTGAGGTTCTCGGCGACGTAGCGGCCGCCGTCGACCACGTCCGGGATCGGCCGGTCGAAGGTGAGACTCATGCGGGTCAGGTCGTGGGTGTGGTCGTAGCCCGACGGCCCGTCGACGGATGCCACCTCCCCCACCCAGCCGGGCACGTCCAGCATGGTTCGCCGGTCGACGAAACAGACCTCGTCGCCGGTGTGGAACACCGGGAAGCCCGCGGTCTCGGGGTGCCGGAACTCGAACGTCGCCTCGGTGCCGCCGCCGGAGACGAACTGCACGTAGGTGCCGTGGACGTTGACGGCGTCGTCGTGCGCGAAGCCGAAGTCGCAGTCCTCGATGCTGACGTGACCCCTGTCGCCGGAGACGTGGACGAGGTCGGCGAACGCGGCCGTATGCCTGCCGCCTGCGGTCGGGGCGCGGAAGCGGACGCCGCGGACGGTGAACCCGTCGCCCATCTGGTCGAGGATGCCGAAGCCGTGGAGGAAACCTACGCGCAGGTCCTGGATGGTGACGTCGTGCGACTGGAATGCCAGCATTCCCGGGTGGTCCCTGGCGGTTGAGCGGATCTGCAGCACCGTCCCGACCGCCGGCAAGGTGCCGACGTCCCCTGCCCAGGTGACTCGGACGATGCCCGGGGCCACGTCCCGGATGCCGGTGACGCCGTCGAACACCGCCCGGGTGTCGCCGATCCGATGGGACCTGCCCGTGGCGGTGTCCAGCACCTGCGCGTACAGGCCGTCGGCGAGGTCGTCGTAGACCCAGTAGGGGCGACCCGTCGCCGGGCTGTCCTCGGAGGCCACCCGGAGGCGACGGCCGTCCAGGACCTCGTGGCGGTAGCCGTCGGGGACGCGCAGGTCGCGCGCGGGGCCGTCGGCCGCCACGACGGCGAGGTCCACCACCCGGGGGGTCCGCCAGTCGAGGTCGAAACCGGTGAGGGTGATGCCCGAGCAGCGCAGTGCCGCGAAGATCGTCTGCTCGCCGTGCAGGACGATGTGGGCGCCGCCGCCGTCGATGGTCAGGTCGTGGGCGTCCTCGGCCAGCATCGCGATGCGCTTGCGCCGATGGGAGGCGTCGGCACCGACGGTGTTCGACACGTACAGTTCCCGGACCGGCGCGTTCTCCGGGTGCAGCTGGTAGGTGCCGGGCGCGAACAGCACCCGGACCGGCCCAAAAAGCGCCCGTGCGTGGGCGATGGCGGCGTTGACGGCCGGGGTCGAATCACGGACACCGGTCGGGTCGGCGCCGAAATCCGTCACGAAGACGGTGACTCCGGCATGGGTGGTGTCAGCGGACGGCATGCTCGTGGGGGTCCTTCCGGTCGGCGGCCCGTGGTTCGTGCGGCAACCGTAACAGCAGGCGGCGACGACCGGGGTGGCCACTCCGGGACCCGCCTCGGTGTCGGTGCACGCCGGTAGGGTGCTGGCATGAGTAAGAGAATCGCCGTCGTAACGGGCGCCTCGTCGGGGATCGGCGCCGCCACCGCCCGCAGGCTGGCCACCGAGGGCTTCCACGTCATCTGCGCTGCGCGCAGGGCGAACCGAATCGAGGCGCTAGCGGCCGAGATCGGGGGCAGCGCGGTGGAGTGCGACGTCACCTCCGACGCCGACGTCGCCCGGCTGGCCGAGGCGGTCGGGCCGCGGCTGGACGTCCTCGTCAACAACGCCGGCGGCGCCTTCGGGCAGGAGCCGGTGGCCGAGGCAGACCTCGACGCCTGGCGTCGGATGTTCGAGGTGAACGTCATCGGCACCGCTCGCGTGACGAAGGCGCTGCTGCCGGCCCTGATCTCGGCCGAGGGCGTGGTGGTGTTCGTCACATCGACAGCGGCCGAGGTCACCTACGAGGGGGCGGCCGGGTACTGCGGCGCCAAGGCCGCGGAGCGCTCCGTCGCACAGGCGCTGCGCCTGGAGATCTATGACCAGCCGGTGCGGGTGTGCGAGATCTGCCCGGGCATGGTCAAGACCGACGAGTTCGCCCTCACCCGCTACGCTGGCGACGAGGCCCGCGCCGGCTCCGTCTACGCGGGCGTGGCCGAGCCCCTGACCGCCGACGACGTCGCCGACTCCATCGCGTTCATGGCGACGAGGCCGTCGCATGTGGACATCGACCGGATCGTCATCCGGCCGCGCGCCCAGGCGGCCCAGCACAAGGTCCACCGGGTCACCGCAGGCTGAGGCGCATTGAGGCGTCGTAGCATGAGCCGGAACCGTACCGGACGAGCACCAGGGATCAAGGACGCAACATGACAACGGCATCACCGTTCACGGCACACAACGGATTCACCCTGCCCGTACAGGGGTTCGGCACGGCCAGCCTCCGCGGCATCGGGGCGGCCGAGTCGACCCGCAGCGCGATCGAGTTGGGCTACAGACTGATCGACTCGGCGTTCAACTATGAGAACGAGGGCGCGGTCGGCCGCGGCATCGCCGACGCCGCCGTCGACCGCGACGAGGTCATCGTGACCACCAAGCTGGCCGGCCGCCACCACGAGTTCGACGCGGCGAAGACTGCGATCGAGGAGAGCCGCTACCGGCTCGGCGTCGACGCGATCGACCTGCTGCTCATCCACTGGCCGAACCCGCGCATCGACAAGTACGTCGACGCCTGGCGTGCCCTCATCGACGCCCAGGAGCGGGGCCTGGTCCGCCAGATCGGGGTCTCGAACTTCCTGCCGGAGCACCTCGAGCGGCTGGAGGCCCACACCGGCATCCGCCCCGCGGTGAACCAGATCGAACTCCACCCCTACGTCCCGCAGGTGGAGGCCCTCGCCTACCACCTCGAGCACGGCATCATCACCGAGGCTTGGAGCCCGCTCCACCGCGGCGAGAACCTTCTCGCCGAGCCCGTCATCGTCGGGATCGCCGAGGCCAACGGCATCACCCCCGCCCAGGCGGTGCTTGCCTGGCACGCCACGCGTGGGGCAGTCGCGCTCCCCCGGTCCAGGTCCGCCGAGCACCAGCGCTCGAACCTAGCCGCGGCATCCCTGGCGCTCACCGAGGACGAGGTTGCCGCCATCACTGCCCTCGGGCATCCCTCCGGCCCCGTCGCCCCGGCAGACCCCGCCACCCATGAGGAACTCTGAGGCCATTGCGGACCCGGCTACGATCGGGAGGTTGGCCCGTCAAGACAGTGAGGCGATGAAGTTGCAGGAGCCGCTGGAGCACCCTGTTCCCCGTCTGGCCGCCCTCGTGCTGGCCGCCGGTCTGGGCACCAGGATGCGGCCGTTCACCGACACCGTCCCGAAGCCGCTGTTGACGGTCGACAACGAGGAACTGCTCGAGCACGCCCTCGGCAACGCCGCGCGGTTCACGTCGAAGGTTGCCGTGAACACCCACTACCTGGCGGGCCGGGTGGAGGCGTTCGTGGCGGGCCGCGGCGTGCATGTCTCGCACGAGCCGGAACTGCTGGGCACCGCCGGGGCGGTTGGCGCCATTCGCGACTGGCTCGACGGCGACGACGTCCTGATCCTCAACAGCGACACCTGGCTGGCGTCGGTTCCCGACGACTTCGTCACCTCCTGGAACCGGCAGCGGCCACGTCTGCTCGTCAAGGACGTGGGGCGCCCAAGCGACTTCGGCACCTTCCGGTTCATCGGCGCGAGCCTGCTGCCGGGCGCGGTCGCCCGCGGGCTGGCGGCCACGCCGTCGGGCCTGTATGAGCGGGTGTGGCTGCCCGGGCGCGACGGCCTCGACCTGGTCACCACCGACGTCGCCGCCTTCGACTGCGGCACACCGGAGGAGTTCCTCCGCGCGAACCTTGCCGTCAGCGGGGGTTCCCCCGTCGTCCACCCCACCGCCCGCCCCGGCGGCCCGGTGTTCCGGTCGGTGTTCCTCCGCGACGCCACGAGCCCGCCCGGCCACGTCTCCGTCGGCGAGATCCGCGACGGCGCCGGCCACCTCTACGTCTCCCCCACCGCTGGTCGATCTCACGCCGGTTGAGTCGCGGACCCACCTGACGATTGGGTCCACCCAGGTGGAGTCCCGCTGGTCGAGTAGTGCCCCGCGACGAAGGAGCCGGGCACGTGTCGAGACCCCGTCCAAGTCCCCGAGGACGTTCACCGGATCTGATTCGAAAACCCCTCCCGACTACAGCGTGTCCCGGCCTGCGCACCACCCCACCCGTCGGGGTTTTCCACTGCCCCCAGTGAGGCCGAAGGCCGCCCCCTTACTCGACACGGCCGCTCGTTCCTCGCGGCCTACTCGATCAGCGGTTGTGTTGTTCCGTTGGTCGAGTAGTGCCCCGCGACGGAGGAGCCGGGCACGTGTCGAGACCTC
>JBDHZH010000056.1:0-18288 GCA_039811745.1 Arachnia sp. | reverse complement strand
GGCGGAGGCGGCGGGATTTGAACCCGCGATGGGGTTGAAGCCCCAAACCCGCTTAGCAGGCGGGCGCCATAGACCGGACTAGGCGACACCTCCACGCCTGCCCAAGGGTAGCCGAGCCGGGCTGGCCGCGGCAAACGCCGCCGTGGGTGGCGTTGTGCAGGTCACCTACACTTGACGGGGACAGTGCGAGGAATGGTAGGCAGATGAGCGAACCAACGAACGGCCCCCGACGGGGCCTCCCGCCGGAGGAGCCTTCGGACGGCGCCTTGCCGGACGCGTTGTTCCGCCCCGCACCCTCCCACGACCCGGCCACGCCGACTGGGGACGTCCCGGTCTGGCAGCGCCCCGAGCAACCGCGTCAGGCGTCGTCCTCCTGGGGCGGGGAGGCCCGGGATGGGGACCCCCGGTCGGTCCCGGAGGGCCGAAGCCGGGCGGCCCGGGCGGTCCTCGACGATCCGGAACCGACCGGCTCCGGCGGCTCGTTCGGGCGCAGCCTCGCCCTGACCACCCTGAGCGCCATCGTCCCCGGCTCGGGCCTTCTGGGCGCCCGGCAGTCCTGGGCGAAGGCCGTCGGCGCGGTCACGTCACTGGTGTTCATCGCGGCGATCGGCCTGATCGGCTGGTCCGCCTTCAGTGACCTCGGATCGCTGGCGGGCATCGCCGTCGACCCGGAGCAGCTGCGCAGGCTCTCACTGATCCTGATCGGCGTCGGCGCCGTCTGGGTGACGTTGATAGCAGGCACCCAGGTGCTCACCAGGCCGAGGCGGCTGGGTCCCACGAAGAAGGCCGTCGGGGCCGCGCTCGTGACGATCCTGAGCCTCATCATCTCGACGCCAGTCGCCGTCGCGGCACGGTACTCCTTCGACCAGAAGAAGCTCGTGGAGAGCGTCTTCCAGGGCCAGGACCAGGTGAAGTCGAGCAGCAGACCGACGATCGTCCCGACCGAGGCGGACCCTTGGAAGGAGCATCCGCGCCTCAACATCCTCCTGCTCGGCGGCGACAACGAGGAGAGCCGCGACGCCCAGTTCGGCCTGCGCACCGACACGATCATGGTGGCCTCCATCGACACCAGTACAGGCCGGACCACGCTCATCCAGATCCCGAGGAACGTGCAGCGCACGCCGTTCCCGAAGGGCTCCGAGATGTACAAGCTGTTCCCGAAGGGGTTCAAGGGCCCGGGTGACCCCGAGGAGTGGTTCGTCAACGGCATCTGGGATTCGGTGGAGCGCGGCGACTACCCGAGTGTCTTCGTGGGCCAGACCTATCGCGGCGCCGAGGCGCTGAAGCAGGGCATCGAGGGCATCACCGGCCTGAAGATGGACTATTTCGTCCTGCTGAACATCGACGGCATCCAGAAGCTCATCGACGCCATGGGCGGCGTCACCGTCAACATCAACGAACGCCTGCCGATCGCCGGCAACACACAGGGCAAGAAGCCCACCGGCTACCTCGAACCCGGACCGGACCAGCACCTCGACGGGTACCACGCCATGTGGTATGCCCGCAGCCGCTCCGAGTCCACCGACTACGACCGGATGGCCCGCCAGTCGTGCCTCGTGAACGCCATCATCAAGCAGGCCAACCCGACGACGATGCTCACCTCCTACGAGGCGATCGCTGCGGCATCGGCCGACATGGTGCTCACGGACATCCCCCAGGAGGCGCTGCAGCCGATGGTGAAGCTTTCGCTGAAGGTGCAGGGTGCCGACGTCGAACGGCTCGTCTTCGCGCCGGGCAAGAACGGCTACAACTACGCCAACCCCGACTTCCCTGCCATGCGGCAGGCCGTGCAGGACGCCATCGCGACACCCGAGACCACGGCCCCGTCGTCGACGACATCGCCTGATGCGACGACCCCCGGCAAGTCCGCGGACCCGAGTGCCCCGGCGACGATCGTGCAGGGCGCCCAGTCGGTGACCGACGCCTGCGCGTACAACCCGAAGTAGCCGCCGGATCAGAGGTTGCGGTAGCCCTTGGCCGCGTCCAGGCGGGCGGTCAGGTCCGCCAGCAGCGTGTCGGTCGGGAGCGAGGCGCCCTGCGCGAACAGCAGGTGCCTGCGCACGTCGTCGCCCTCGAAGATCGTGATCTGGCGTCGGTCGAGCGTCTGCGTGACGCGGGTCACGTCCCGCCAGTGCCCCGATTCGACACCGGCAATGGATGCCAACTCGTAGCCGTCGTCGGAGAGTGTCAGTGTGACCTCCCGGGCGCGCATGCTGAACAGGCCTGCCGCCAGCAGCGCCAGCCCTGCCACCAGCACGACGACGCCGCCCACGATCACGATCCAGTGCCAGGTCAGGACCAGCGCCGCGACGATGAGCGCGGCCCCCAGCAGGCTGAGGACGGCTGCGATGGCGAATGCCCTCACGGGCGGCTGCGGCTTGATGACGTAGGACGTGTCGGCCATGACATCACCCTACTGATGCAGGAGCCGGCATTGGCGGGGTCCGTGAGCGAACCAACTCCCCGGGAACAGACAACCCCGGCGCCTATACGACCGCAGCAGTCCCGCGGCCGGTAAGGCGGCCCCCGAGGGCCGAGCCGGCGAGGATGCCGAGCATGATGGCCACCATGGTGGCCGCCGTGGTCATGAGGGTGGAGAGGCCGCTCGAGTCGCCGTCGAGTAGGCTCGTGACGCCGACGAGGCCGAGCGCCCCGGGGACCAGCAGCCAGAACGCCGGCAGGAAGCTGGCGAACGCGGCCGGGCCGTTGGGTTGCCGCGACACGACGTAGGCCACCGGCGTCATCGCGAACGCCCCGATCATCGCCGACAGCACCCCGCCGAACAGGACATCACCGAGCACCTGGGCACCGTAGGCGACGTAGAGGACGAGCAGTACCCACACGATCGAGCCCGGTCGTCCGCACCGGTGGATGACTATCCCGATGCCGAAGACCGCCACGGCCAACCACGGACCCAGCGGTCCGAGCGGATTCTGGGCCTCACCCAGTTCGAGGCGCGGCACGCCGACCAGCGAAGCGCCTGCAACGAGTCCCACGGCCAGCAGGACCAGCTGCATGCTGCCCGCCGCGAGGCGGCCTGCGCCTGCCATCATCTGCCCCGTCGCCAACTCGATCACACCGGTGGTGAGCAGTCCGCCGGGAAGCAGGGTCACAAGTGGCGCGATCAGGGCCGCCAGCACGCCCGGATCGAGACCCATCCGGGTGAGAGTGAACACGGAACTTGAGACGAGGAAGGCAAGACCGACGGTGACCAGTGCCTGGTACTGCCGCCTGATGCGGTCGGCCAGCAGCAGCGCCGTCCCGACGATCAGGCCGAGCACCGCGGCCACGGCGACGCCCGCCCAGGAGGCGTCGAGCAGAACCGACAGTCCCGCCGACAGCACCATGTGCGCCAGTACCCGCTGGAGGGGCGAGTACGGCGGAGGGAGGGCGCGGACGCCTGCAACCGCGGCCCTGATCGCCCCCGGCCCGGACGGCAACCTCCGGGCGGCCCGGATCACGTCGTCGAGGGCGTCGATCTGGTTGAGCACCAGCGCCTCATGGCCGGTCGACACGGTGCCGGTGTGCATCATGCCCGAGTGGCGTGTCGAGATGAACAACGCAGTCGGGAGCACAACGACCTCGGTGGACGGTTGCCCGTTCACCCGGGCGATGTCAGTCAGGGCAGTGTGCACCCCGGTCACCGAGTAGCCCGCGTCGACCATGGCCTCACCCAGGGCCTCAAGGTCGCCCAGGCCCGCCACAGGTCCTGAGCCGGGGAGGGTGCCGGGGGTCGGCGCGGGCGCGACCAGCGGGTGCTCCGGCGATTCGGGACGGCGCGCGAGCAGCGCAACCAGGATGGCGGTGCCGGCCAGCACGGCCAACGCAATCGGCCAGGAGGCACGACTCGGGGAGGCCTGCCACGCAGGCGGGCGCGGCTCCACCACACCATTGCCCGGAATGCCATTGCCCGGAATGCCGCCGCCGGGGGCCGACGTCTCCGGGCCGGCCGTCACCGATTCGGTGGGGGCTGCCGTCGGCGAGCCGGCATCCGGGGAAGGGTCGGGAACCGGGACCGACGGCGCCGGGACGCTCTCGGTGGGCACGGCCGGTCCCGTGGGCACGGCCGGTCCCGTGGGGACGGCCGGTTCGGTGGGCGCGACCGGTTCCGTTGGGACGGCCGGTTCGGTGGGCGCGGCCGGCTCCGTCGGCACAACCGGATCGGTGGGAACGTCTGTCGGCGTCGTGACCGCGGGTTCCGTCGGGGTCGGTTCGTCACCCAGCGCGGGGAGGGCACCGAGAACCGCGCCAAGGGCAACGACGACAGGCATAAGGACCGCGATGCCGGTCCACGTCCGACTCCTGTTGCTGCGCGCCATGGCCCCACTTCCCTGTTGAGGTCATAATAATCACCAGTGAGCGGTCATGACCGCGGACGATCCGCCTGGCAGATTTCGATGGCTCCTGTCGAGTTTCCAAGGAGGATCGCGCCGTCGACGCCCGACATGCAGGTGATGCGGACTCCGTCGAGGACGGCATTGATCAGCGCGTCCCTAAGCTTGGGGCATGGACCACGAGCCTCCCGACGAGCGTTTGTCCGTGAACTGGTTGTCCCGGTCCGTCCGGGTCCTGTTCGCCGCGGCTCGGCCCAACATGCGCAGGGACTACGAGTTGGTCCGGCGTGCGCAGCGCCAACTGGCGGCGATCCCACCGCTCCGGTACCGGGCCTCGGACCTGCACCCCACGTCCGAGGACGGGAGCCACGAGATCCTGGTCCGGGTGTTCCAGCCGAAGGAGCAGCGACGCGACGAGCTCCTGCTCCACTTCCACGGCGGCGGCTGGGTCACCGGGGACATCGAGAGCTACACCCCGGCCTGCGCGACGATGGCGGACCTCACGGGCTCGGTCGTGGCCTCGGTCGACTACCGCCTCGCTCCCGAGCACCCATTTCCGGCGGGTCTGGAGGACTGCTACCGCGTCACTCAGCTGGTGCTGGAGGATCCGCAGCGGGCGGGCATCGACGATGCGGACAAGGTCGTCCTCGTCGGCGACTCCGCCGGTGGGAACCTTGCGGCCGCTGTCTCCCTGCTGCTGAAGGAGCGCCGACATCGCGGAGTCGGCCGACAGATCCTGCTCTATCCGGTGACCCACTGGGATCACGACCCACAGTCCTCACCCTTCGCCTCGGTGCGCAACCACGGCAACGACTTCCGGCTGACCAACACCGAGGTCCAGGACTACCTGGACCTGTACGTTCCCGACCCGGCCCTGCGCCGCGACCCACTCGTCTCCCCGCTGACGGCCAACGATCTCTCCGGCCAGCCGGACACCCTGGTGATCACGGCAGGACTGGACCTGCTCCGCGACGAAGGCGAGGCCTATGGCCGGGCACTCGCGGACGCCGGCAACCGGGTGCGAATCCACCGGGTGGAAAGGGCGCTCCATGGATTCATCACCCTCCCCCGGTTCTCCCGGTCCCTGAGGGAGGCCTACGAGGTGATCAACGCCTTCCTTGACGACGGCACGGCAGGGGTGGATCGCCCGGAGGGGGAGGGGACGCGGTGACCAACCGGACCTGGGTGCGGCTCGACAACGTCTCCAACATCTTCCTGGCGGCCCGGACCGACTCCGATCCCAAGGTGTTTCGCATCAGCGCGGAGATGGATCACGACGTGGACCCGCCGCTGCTGCAGGAGGCCCTGGATCTCACGTATGACCGGCATCGGCTGTACCACGCGGTGCTGCGGAGCGGTGTGTTCTGGTACTACCTTCAAGACAGCGACCTGCGCCCCCTCGTCACGGCGGATGAGCAGCCCACCTGTGCCCAGATCTACCAGTCGGGTCGACGCAACCTGCTGTTCCGCCTCATGCACCATCACCGGAGGATCATCCTCGAGGTCTTCCACGCCCTGTCCGATGGCACCGGCGCGCTCTGGTTCCTCACGGACGTCGTGGCCGCCTATACCCGGCTGCGATACCCCGACCAGACGGGCGCGCGTGGGCAGATTGACGTTGGGCCAAGTCCGGACGGCCCCACCGGAGGGGCTCCCACGGGCGCGCAGACAGTCGGCGACATTCGTGAGCCGGTGCATGGACTCATTCCCGACAGCTTCGCGCACTACTTCCGGGAGCGACGTCGTCGGGGCGCATCCGACGACGCGGCAACGTTCAGCCGCGAGGCCACTCCGGCGGCGCTCACCCTGGCAGGCGATGCAGGCCGCTCTCCCGAACCTGGCTGGATGCTCCAACGGATGCGCCGCCCCTCGGGGACGAAGGTGCACCATGTGAGGGGAACCCGCACCCCGGACAACCGCACCCGCGCCGTCGAGTTGACCATGCCCGCCGGCGACGTGCTCGCCCTCGCACGCGCGAACGGCGCCTCACCCACTATCTTCCTGACCGCACTGTTCTTCGAGTCCATTCGCCTGTCCTCGGGTGGCCTGGGCAGGTTCCGCACCCTGGCGGCCTCGGTGCCGGTGAACCTGCGGCAGTTCTTCCCCTCGACGTCGGCCCGAAACTTCTTCGCCACCATCCGGATCGAATACACCTACGGCCAGACAGCCGACGACCTGGGAACGATCTGCAGCAGGCTGGAGAGCCAGTTCCGGCCGAAGGCCACCCCGGAAGCCCTGGAGAGGAAGGTCAGACGGCTGATACGCCTTGAGCGGATGCCTGCGCTGCGCATCCTGCCGCGACCGTTCAAGGATGTGATCCTCGGCGTGGTCAACTGGGGCAACAACCGTGGCCTGAGCGTCGCGGTCTCCAACCTGGGCCGTGTGAGCCTGCCCGCGGCGACCGATCCGCATGTGGGGCGAATGCTGTTCCACGTGTCGGCGGCCCGTCCGCAGTTCTGCGCCATGACGCACGCCGGGTTGCTGGCAGTCAGCTTCACCTCCCCCTTCACCGAGACCGATCACATCAGGGAGTTCGCCCGGTTGCTCACCTCCCACGGGATCGACGTGACGGTTGGCGCCGCGCGAGTCACCGCAGCCGAACTCGAGGAGGCGGGCTCATGAGGCGCTGCCCGGACTGCTCCGTCGACGTCGAGGGCACCTGGACCCGTTGTCCGCTGTGCGCGGCGCCCCTGGCGGGCGAGCCGGTGGCGAGCCCGTTCCCGGACGTGCCGCTCAGGTTCTCCAGACGTCGCGTGCTGAGGGTGCTGTTCCTCACCTCGATCGCGGTGATCCTGGCGTCCTTCGCTCTCCAACTGCTGTTCCGGAAGGACCTGAACAGCCTGGGGGTCCTCCGGTCCGTGTGGCTGGGAGTGGCCTCCATGTGGCTGGTGGTGCTGATGGCGGTCCGGAAGCGGCGCAACATCGCCAAGAGCACCGTGTATTTCGTGGTCCTGGTGGGGTTGGTCTGCGTGTACTGGGACTACCTCACCGGCTGGCATCGTTGGTCCCTGACGTACGCGGTTCCGATCACCTGCGGGGCCTCCATCATTGCGCTCCTCATCACGGTCCAGGTGATGCACATCGACGTCGGGGAGCACATCGTCTACAGCGGCCTGACAGTCCTGCTTGGTCTGACCCCGATCGCCTTCCTCGCCTTCGGCTGGGTGTCGACCCCCCTGCCGTCGGCCATCTGTGGCGCACTGAGCCTCGTCGCACTGGCTGCGCTGCAACTCGCACGGGGTCAGGAAGTGCGCCACGAACTCGCCAAACGACTTCACGTGTAGGTGTGTGGGATCCTCGGTCCACCGGTCCGATCACCCTCCCGGCTGCCGCAGCAGGTGACAGATCGCATCGACGCACCGCGGTCCGTGCTCTGCAGAGCACGAAACCCGGGTACTCGACGCAGTTTGTCACGCGTTCCGAAGACACCTCCCACGTCCCGCCACCGAATCAGGAGGACCCCCAAACCGGAGCATCACCCCTTGTCAACGATGATCGAGCCCCTGGAAACACAAGATCGGCGAGAGGCTCTTACCTCTCGCCGATCCGCGATACTCACCCTGGTCACAGGTACTGTCCGTGCGCGAGAGAGGAGTTGAAGCTCTCTTCTGTCAGCCGATAATGACCCCCTGACAAGCACTTATGCGGCTTGATTGCCACATCGTCACCTTGCCGTGGGGAATACGTGGGGAATAGCCCTGCACCCGAGGTCCGCGCGGGTCTCGCGTCCATGGCTGCCCCTCGGCATAGGCGGCCGGCATCCACGGATCGCCGCCGAGAGCCTCACGATTCACCGCCGCCCTGCCAGCAAGTCGATGGAGAGGCCGCGAGCGTTCGAACCCCCGCGGCGTCGCTGCCTGCGACCGACGACACCAAGGCCGCGATCCGGCCACCAAGTGACGTGGCGTGCAGGGCGAAGGTTCTCGGGCATCATCGGCAACCCCCGTCGCGATGTCACGCGCGGACACGACCTCCTCGTTGACCGCGACGACCCCCACGGCCAACACCCTCTCGCCCTGGACGTCGGGTGCTGGCCCCGGCACGAAGGTGCCCGCCGCGTCGAAGACTTGAACCCGGTCCTCGTCGAAGCCGAACCCCCCACCCCGGCGTCGCATCTCGCGCTGCATCGCGGCCTCCTGTCATCAGCCAGACGAGCCAGTCACCCCGCATAACGCTTGCCGACCGCAGCCGGTGGACAGCTTCGTACACCACGGGGGCCCTAAGCCCCTGCCACCCTCGCGCCACCTGACCACGCCACGGCTGCCAGTGAGCACCACGTGACGCCCGGTAGCGTGATGTGCTCCTTTGCCGTTATCGACAGCCCGTCCTCCCCCAAGGCGCGCAGACCGCAGTTGCCACGAAGGGACGCCGACACAGGAGGGCGTCAGTTCACCCGCAGGCCGATGGTCACTTCAAACGCCCTGGTGGGCCCAAGTCAAGCGACATACTCAAAGGATCCCTGGTCGACCGCCCGAGCCTGACTCAGCTCAGCCGATGGTCGTGACAGACAGACGGAGTCCACATCGCGTGAGACGTCTGCGACCACCCGGCGGTCGTAGGCGCCACAAGCGCACGACAGGAGCGGCACCCGGGTGCCCATCGCAAGGTCGTCGTATCGAATTGCGTCCCTGATTCCGAGTGAAAGTCCCGCGAGCCCCAGCGCCGCGTGCGGGATGTCGTATCGCTCGACGATCGCGCCATTGCGCCTCGAGGGCTGGTGGCCCCGGGATCATTCGTACGGTTGACATGCGAAGCACCATTCGTGAAGAATGTAGCGTGCGAGGGAAATCTCCCCCCGCGAACGAATACCTTCGCCACCCTGGGGGTTAGGCCATGCCTGACTACTTCCGCGCTATCGCACTTGACTTCGACGGCACTCTGACAGACGGTGAGCAACCCTCCTCGGCCGTGCTCGCTGCCCTGGCCGAGGCGCGCGCCCGCGGGCGCCGCCTCGTGCTCGTCACCGGCCGCACACTGCGTCACCTGCGGGCCGGCTTTGCCGATGTGGACAACTGGTTCGACGCAATCGTCGCCGAAAACGGCGCGGTGCTCCACACCAGGGCGGGGTCGCAGGTGCTGGCTCAGCCGATCGACCCAGCGCTGGCCGACGCACTCACGGGCCGCGGGGTCCGGGTCGACCGCGGGCAGGTACTCCTGGGCTGCTCGGCGACCCACGACCACCTCGTTCTGGAGGAGGTCCGTCGGCTCGGAGCCGACTACCAACTCACGCGCAACCGCGGCGCCCTGATGATCGTGCCGGCCGGCGTCACCAAGGGAACCGGACTGGACGCCGCCCTCGACAACCTGGGCCTGTCCCGACACTCCACTATCGCCATTGGCGACGCGGAGAACGACCACACCATGCTCGCGCGCTGCGAGATTGGCGTCGCCGTCGCCAACGCCGTCGAGTCTCTCAAGCGCCGCGCCGACATCGTCACACTTGCCCCGGACGGCAAAGGGGTGATCGAGATCCTGCGGGGTGACGTCCTGGCCGGGCGCTCCCACGTGCACCCCGAACGCTGGCAGATCTCGCTCGGCACCTACCTCGACGCCACCCCTGCCACTATTCCGGCCTCCCAGGTCAACATTCTTGTGACGGGTGGCACCCGTGCCGGGAAGTCCTTTCTGGCCGGGCTCATCGCCGAGCAACTCATCCGTCTCGCCTACGCCGTGGTCGTCATCGATGCCGAGGGGGACCACACCAGTCTGGGCGCCCTGCCCAACGTCGTTCATCTGGGTGGGCACGAGCCCGGTCCCAGGACCGGGCTCATACGCACCCTGTTGAGTCACCATGGCACAAGCATCATCGCCGACCTGTCCCAGCTCACGGGGAAAGAAAGGCACACGTGGTACCAGGAAACACCGCCCCGGCTCGCCGATCTGCGCAGCGACCGCGGCCTGCCCCACTGGGTGCTGATCGACGAGGCCCACGAATCTCTCGGCCAAGAGAGCAAGACTCCACACCTGTTCGCACCGGACCGCAAGGGCCACTGCATGATCACCTATCACCCCACCGAACTCAGTGCTGAGGCTCGGAACAGCATCGACATCCTTGTGTCCCTGCAGCCAACTACCCTTGATGCGGAGGACGCGGTCGTCGCCGCCACCACGGCGTTTAGCAGGCTCCCGGTCAACGATGTCCTCGCCGCATTCTCCGCCCTCCCCACCGGGGCCGGCTTGCTCGTGCGCGCCAGCGAGCCCGGAGTGCTGCGCCCCTTCATAGTCGGCCACCGGCGTACCACTCACGAGCGCCACTGGCACAAGTACGCGACGGCGGACCTACCGGTCCATCGGCGGTTCGTGTTCCGCCGCAGCCGGGAGTCAACCTCCGGTCACGAGGCTGCAAATCTACGCGACTTCCACAGTGAGTTGGACGTCTGCGAGGCCGACGTCATCGCTCACCACGCCGAGGCCCATGACTTCTCCCGCTGGATCCGGGGCGTATTCCGCGATGAACGCCTCGCCGCCGAAGTCGAGCAGGTCGAGGCCGAAATGACCACCGCTCGGCGGGAGAACGTTGAGGCCGCCCGGCGTCGGCTCCTGGCTGCCCTCGAGCACCGCTACCCCGGCTGAGGCTTGCCCGGCGAGAGGTGCGCCGGCCGCGGCTCGCCAAGCCACGGCCCCCCGACGGTGCCGGGAATGCCCCCGGAAGGATCCGAAGGGGTTCTGCTGGGCGGCTGCGGCGTACTTCACGCGTGAGCCGCGCGACCATCCCTCAATCTTCTCGGGCCTGGGTGAGCGGTGTTGCCCGTCTCATATCCGTGGTCGCGCAGCAGTCGCAGGCCACACAGCCCCAGAACCGGCCAGGTGTTTGAGGGTAAAGGCCAGCAGCAAGCTGATGGCTCTGGTTCCTCGTCGATTACCCCCTGTGGGGTGCGGACAGTCGTTCGGCCACGTTCTCCAGAGCCAAACCCCTTGACCCCTTGACCAGCACGACGTCCGCAGGACTCAGCCAGGCGGCGGCGGTAGCAGCGGCGGCGGCCCTGTCCGATGCCACGGTGCTCTCGACGCCACCGGCTCCGGAGACCAGGTCGTCGGCATGGGCGCCGATCGCGATCAACCGGTCCACGCCGAGCGCTGCGGCAAGCGCCCCGACCTCGACGTGCGCCGCGGCGGCCCCGGGGCCGAGTTCCAGCATGTCGCCCAGCACCGCGAGGAGGCGCCCGCCGGGTCTACGCAACGAGGCGAGGGTGCGCAGTGCCGCGGTCATGGAGTCGGGATTGGCGTTGTAGGCGTCGTTAACCACCAGCGCCCCGTCCGGACGGGAGCTGAGTTCCATCCGCCAGTGCGAGCGGGCGGTGGCGTTGCCAAGAGCCAGGGCAACCGTGGAAACGTCCAGGCCCTGCCCCAGCGCCGCCACGGCTGCGGCCAGCGCATTGCCCACCTGATGGGCTCCGGTCACCTGCAACGCCACCGGGGCAGACCCTCTGGCTGCGCCGCTGGCGTGCAGCATGAAGGTGGGCCGTTGCCTGTCAGAGGCCCCGACCTGCTCGGCCCAGACCCGCAGGTCCCCCCACCCGGGCGCAGCACCGACGGCAAAGGTGGCGATGCGGGCGCCGGTGCGTCCGGCCATCGCTGAGACGAGCGGGTCGTCGGCGTTCAGGACCGCCCAGCCTTCTGCGGGCAGCGCCTCCACGAGTTCGCCCTTTGCCTTCGCGATCGCCGCTACCGACCCGAACTGGCCGAGGTGAGCGTGGCCGACGTTGAGCACAATGCCAACGTGAGGCGTCACAATCGGGCACAAGGAGGCAATGTGACCACTGCCGCGGGCTCCCATCTCGCTGACCAGGAACCGTGTGGCCGCATCCACCCTGGTGGCAGTCAGCGGCACCCCGAGCTCGTTGTTCAACGAGCCGACAGGGGCGACCGTGGGGCCGGCGGTCGCCAGCACCTGGGCCAGTAAGTCCTTGGTACTGGTCTTGCCTGACGACCCGGTGATGCCGACGGTGACCAGTCCGGCCGCGACGGCTTCCTCCACAAGCGCCGTTGCCAGGGCGGTCAGCCCGGCCAGCGGGTCGGGCACCACAAGTTGCGGGACCGCCATGGGGAGTTCCTTGCGCACGAGGACGGCCGCGGCGCCAGCCGCGACCGCCCCCTCAACGAAGTCGTGACCATCGGCCCGCTCCCCCGACAGAGCGACAAAGAGGGCGCCGGGGGAGCATGCGCGTGAGTCGATAACCACGTCGGGGCCGACGAGAGTGCCAGGGTCGCCGACCAGCCTGGCTCCCGTCAGGCGGGCCAACCGGTCGGCGGTCTCTCTATGCATGCGATTCATCATTCACGAATTCTGGTACGTCTGTCAAGTTACAGTCCACCATGATCAGCTTCTCGCGACTGACATCTCCGACGAGCGACGCTGACTTGACGTGGAGACACTTCTCCTGTTTCCTGGGGCAAGAAGGGGAGTAATCCTCGCTCCGCATCGTCAACACGGTCCCCACCTCGGGATCCGGTGCGCAGGGCCCACAAGGCCGATGAGACCTTCACGAAACTCGTGGAGGTCTTTGTCATGAATGTTCCTTGGTGGGCGTGGTTCGCCGTCCTAGGTGTGATCCTGGTGATGCTCGCCGTGGACCTGATCGCCCACCGCACAGCCCACGTGATCGGCGTGCGAGAAGCCGCCGTCTGGTCGATCGTGTGGGTGACGATCGGTGTCGCGTTCGGTGTGCTGGTGTGGACGTTGTGGGGGGCGGAATTCGGGCAGCAGTATTTCGCCGGATACCTGATCGAGAAATCCCTCGCCGTGGACAACGTGTTCATCTGGGCTATCATCTTCGCCGCGTTCGCGGTCCCGCGCGAGTTTCAGCACCGAGTGCTGTTCCTCGGCGTCCTCGGCGCGCTGATCTTCCGCGGAATCTTCATCGCCGCCGGCGCTGCGCTGATTGAGAACTTTTCCTGGATCCTCTACGTATTCGCCGCGTTCCTGATCTACACCGGGTGGCGAATGTTCCGCTCACGCAACGAGCACGTCCACCCCGAGAAGTCCCGCATCCTCAAGCTGTTCCGCCGGTTTGTGCCGATGACAGACGCGTACCACGGGCAGAAGTTCCTGATCCGCAAGGCAGGACTAGTAGTGGCGACGCCGCTGCTCGCGGTGCTGGTGCTGGTGGAGATCACTGACATCATCTTCGCCGTCGACTCGATCCCGGCGATCTTCGCCGTGACCAGCGAACCGTTCCTCGTCTTCACCGCCAACGCGTTCGCGATCCTCGGCCTGCGAGCCATGTACTTCCTCCTCGCTGACCTGATCCACCGGTTCGTCTACCTCAAGATCGGACTCTCGTTCGTCCTGATCTGGGTGGGCATCAAGATGCTGCTCCTGGATGTGCTCTACATCCCGACCACGATCAGCCTCGCCGTCGTCGCGACCATCATCACGGTGTCCATTGTCGCCAGCCTGCGAGCCACCCGCGGCCAAGGCCGACGCGAAGTGCAGGCCGAGGCTGCAGGGGCGTTCCGGATCGCCACCGACGAGGAGCTGGGCGCGGTCGAGCCGGTCTTCCGCCGCCGTGTACTTGTGCTCGCGGGGAGCCGGAACGATCGCTCCGGCGACTGACCGTAACGCCGGCCCGCTGCGATCAGGGAAACACCCGCGGCGGCGCTACACCCGATCCCTCAGCCAGTCAGAGGAGGTACACCCGACCGCCAGACTGAAGGGTGGTTGGCCGAAACTGCTGACGATGCCCAACGCCCACCGGCCGAGACGCGCCATGACCCGAGCTCAACCGACCCGCCGTTATCCACATCACCGCCCACCCCGAAGGGAACGCTAATGAAGTTGTTCGACCTCCTCACCAGCCTGGCTTCCCAGGCCCGCAACAAGACCCCCTCCCCAGCGCCGACCCCCGGCAGCGAACCCCGAGACTGGAGAAGCACGCTGCGGGGCACAGTGGACGCACTCATCGGTAACACGGCAGCGGAACCAGCCCAGCCGCCGTTCACGCCGCCCGCCGCCACCCAGTCAGCACCCTCGGGATCGGTCGGACTGACCCCATCGCCGCCGGATCACCAGGCGGCCGACCGTGCTGCTGTGGCCCGCTACGAGTACCTGCTGCGCACCGCCGAACCCGTCCAGCTTGAGCGGATCCACGCAGACGCGTTCGCACGCCTCACTCCCGCAGAGCGGGACCAACTCCACGCGCGACTGCGCACCGAATTACCCCTTGGGGAGCAGCCGCGCACATCGCAACCGGCCGATCTTGCCCGCACCGCCACCCGTGCCGAGGCTGCTCAGCCCGGCTTTCTGGCCGGTATCCTCGCCCGCATCCCTCGACCCGGCGCCGCCACGACCGGGCAGAGGGTCGGGGTGGCCGCTGCCAGTGCGGGAGGTGGACTCCTGATCGCCGTCGCCGGCGGTGCGGCAGTTAGCGCCATCGCCGCCCCGCTCCTCGCTGAAGCCGTCAACGTCGGTATCGATTTCGATGCCCTTGCCGGGTTGGTCAGCGTGGAAGGCTTCACCAGCGGTCTCGAGGATCTCACCCCCGGGGCCACTGACCTGGCTGACGGGGTGAGCGGCGTCGCTGCCGGGGCATCCGAGCACGGCGGATTGGGAGAAGACATCACTGGCTTCGGGGAACAACTCTCCAACCTTGAGATTCCCGGCTGGGGAAGACTCTTCGGAGGCTGACCGGAGCCAACCACGCTAAGCACGTCATCCCTGACCGGACAACAGACGGCGCCCGCTCGCTTGTTGAGCCAGTGCCCAGCAGGCCTCGCGCTTTCATGACTGAAGCGACTGGGATTCATGAGATGCGGAACATAGGCAGGGCGCCGTTATCCCGAGAAACCCCCTGTCCCTGCGGACGCTGACAAGGCGTGACGACCAACGCTCGGGATAACATAATCCTCGGGATAGTCCTTCTTGTCCCGAACTCGGGATCAGAAGGACAAGGCGAGCGTCGAGAACACGGTCGCGCCTGTCGCGACGTGGGTGATCGCCGGGCTCCGGGACCGCCGCTTCGCGACCCTGCCCGAGCTCCGCGCCGCGATCTACCAGCGGGTCGAGGCCTACAACCGCGAACCCTTCCAGAAACGCCCAGGCTCCCGGCTGAGTGTGTTCGAAGTGGAGGAGAAGCCGCTGCTGCGGCCGCTGCCAGCGGTCGGGTTCGAGATCAGCCGCTGGATCTACGGACGTCGAGTCCAGAAGAATGGGCACGTCGTGTGGGAGAAGAGCTTCTACTCCGTCCCCTACACCCGCATCGGTGGCAGCGTTGACCTGCGGGTCACCGACACGATGCTCGAGTGAGTATTCGAGGGCGTCGGGACCACCGGATATTGCGCTTGGGGGCCGTTGATATTGCGGATGGGGGCCGGGGGTGGCGCTGGTGGGGGCCGGGGGTCTCCACCAGCGCCGGTGGGGTTACTGGTTCATGACGGCGTGTTCTCGCATGTTCTGGTTGCCGGTGTCGATCCAGATGGTGTTGTGGACGATGCGGTCCATGATCGCGTCGGCGTGGACCCCGGAGCCGAGGCGTTGGTGCCAGTCCTTCTTCGCGTATTGGGTGCAGAAGACGGTGGAGGTGGTGTCGTAGCGGCGCTCGAGGAGTTCCAGGAGCATGCTTCGGATGCTTTCGTCGGGGTGGTCGAGGAGCCATTCGTCGATCACGAGCAGCGTGAACGCCGCGTATTTGCGGAGGAACTTCACCTGGCCTTGTGGCTTGTCACGGGCCAGTGCCCAGGCTTCTTCGAGGTCGGGCATCCGGATGTAGTGGGCCCGGATCCGGTGGAGGCAGGCCTGTTTCGCGAGCGCGGAGCCGAGGTAGGACTTCCCTGATCCGGTGAAGCCTTGGAAGACGACGTTCTGCTGTCGTTCGATGAACGAGCAGGTGCCGAGTTGGGCGATGAGGGAGCGGTCGAGGCCGCGTTCCTCGACCAGATCGAGGCGGCGCAGATCTGCTTTCGGGTAGCGCAGTCCTGCCCGGCGGATCAGGCCGTCGACCTTGGAGTGGGTGAAGGCCTGGTGTGCCTCGTCGACGATCAGAGCGATCCGCTCCGCGAAGCCCATGCCGAGGACGAGTGCCTCGTCCTGGGCCTCGAAGGCGTCGAGTAGTGGCGTGGCGCCCATCTCGCGGAGCTTGCGTTTGGTTTCGATGTCGAGGGCGGTCACTTGGCACCACCGTTGGCGTAGTAGTCGGCGCCGCGGACGTAGCCGCCCTCGTCGGCCGGCTCGGGGCGTGGTGTCCCGAGCGCGGCGAGCTGGTCTTGTCCGGTGTCGAGGATCGGTTTCAGATGCGCGTAGCGAGGAGACCTCACCCGGCCCGCCAGAGCCAGACGGCAGGCCGCTTCGACCCGGTCGGCCGAGTAGCGGCGTGACAGCCGCAACACCGCCAGGGCGGGGTCGAGGCCTTGCTCGTCGATGGGGACGGACTCGAAGATCCGGTTGACCACCGTGACCGCCGCGGGCCCGATCCGGGCTGCCCATTCCCGGACCCGGTCAGCGTCCCAGGGCTGATATCTGTCACCGGCGGGGAGGTCGGCGTCGTTGGTGCGCCAGTTCCCTGCCGAGCCTTCCGGGAGCAGCAGGTGACTCGTCAGGCGTTCAGGGCCGCGGTAGGCCTCCAGGACCCGGTCGGTGATCCGCAGGTCGACCTTGCCTCCGATGTGGACGAACGGAACCGAGTAGTGGTTCCTGGCCCAGACCACATGCCCGTCGCGTGCGACGGTGCGGCCGTAGACCCAGCGGCTGATCTCGTAGGCGACCTGCGGCAACGGCTTCAGCAACGGCTGCTCCTCCGCCGCGAACACACTCATCCGCGAGCCGGGGCGCTTCTGGAACGGCTCAGTGTTGTAAGCCTCGATCCGGTCACCGATCGCGGCTGCGAGGTCGGGCAGGGACGTGAACGTCGTCTTCCGCAGCGCGGCGATCACCCAGGTCGCGACATGCGCCACCGTGTTTTCGACGCTGGCCTTGTCCTTCGGGTGGCGGACTCTGCCGGGCAGCACCGCCGCCGAGTAGTGCGCCGCCATCTCCCGGTAGGCGTCGTTGAGGACGACCTCACCTTCCCGGGGATGCTTGACCACCCCGGTCTTCAAGTTGTCCGGCACGATCCTGGGCACCGACCCCCCGAATGCTTCGAACATCGCCACGTGCGCCCGCAGCCACGTGTCCTGCTTCATATCCAGCGTCGGCCAGACGAACGCGTACCTGCTGAACGGCAGACATGCCACGAACAAGTACACCTTCGAGATCTCACCGGTGGCCGGGTCGATCAGCTCCATCGTCGGACCCGACCAGTCGACCTCCACCGTCTGCCCAGCCTTGTGACCCACCCGAGACGCGGCGCCAGTGACCAGCACATGACGCTGATAGGTCTTGCAGAACCGGTCATAGCCCATCGCCGGCGTCCTGCTGGCGGTGCACGAATCCGTGTACTCGCCATGCAGCAACTTCAACGTCACCCCAGCCCTGGCCATCTCGCGATGGACCAGGTCCCAATCCGGCTCGGTGAACACACTCTCATGCTCCCCACGGCCCGGGAACAACCGCGAATACACCTCAGCCTCGCTCTGCCCCGCGACGTCGCCCCACGCCACCTCGGCAGCGTCAGCGGCATCCAGCACCGCCGTGACGCTCTTGCGTGACATCTGCTGCGAAGCAGCGATCGCCCGCCCGGACAGGCCCTCGGCGCGCAACTGCAACACCAGCTTCGCTCTGATCTTTCGTACCATCGAGATACTCCTTCCGCCCTGCGCCCTATACGCACGGCGGGAGGAGCCTACGAACCCCAGGCGGCCCCCAAGCACGCCACCCCCGGCCCCCACACCAACGAACCAGACATCCCCCCACCGGCCCCCAACCACACGATCGGTGGACCCCAGTGACGCTGATATTCACGAGGTGTTCAACGGTCACACGCGGCTGACCAGCCACCTGCTCGCACCACCTGGGGTGTTCAACCAGTACCGCACACACGACGCCGATCTGCCCGAGGGGCCGCGCTACCGGCAATGGGAC
>JBDHZH010000055.1:0-18645 GCA_039811745.1 Arachnia sp. | reverse complement strand
TCACCAGGAACGCGCCGGACGGCCCCGAGACCACCGGACGGACCATCCGCGAGGGCAGGTTCCTGACCGACCACGGCTTCTGGGACACCTACCGCACCTGCTGGCCCGCCTTCCACCTGCTCGCCCCGGCCCGGGCCGGGGAACTCATCGACGGCTTCCTGGAGCACGTCCGCACCAGCGGCTGGTCCGCCAGGTGGAGTGCCGGCGGCCCCCTGGACGCCATGGTGGGAACCAGCCTCGACATCGTCACCTCCGACGCCGTCCTCGCAGGCATCACGGGCTTCGACCATCGGCTGGCCTACGATGCCGCCCTGCGCAACGCCACCTGCGCGTCGCCCGAGAAGCGGTTCGGGCGCGCGGACATGCCGGGCGTCCTGTTCCGCGGCTGGACGCAGGCCACGATCGGCGAATCGGTGTCCTGGACGCTGGAGGGCATGATCAACGACGCCGGCGCCGCCGTCCAGGCGCGCGAGCTCGCCCGCACCGCCGACCGCGACACCGCCCGCAGGCTCCGGGCAGACGCCCGCTACCTCGCGGGCCGGGCCATGGACTACGACAGGCTCTTCGATACGGCCACCGGCTTCTTCCGGCCCCGGTACGCAGACGGGTCCTTCGCGGATCAGCCGTTCGACCCGCGCGTCTGGGGCGGTGCCCACACCGAGACGAACGCGTGGGGCTCCAGGTTCGGGGCACCGCACGACGGCGCCGGGCTGGCACGTCTGTTCGGTGGCCGGCATGCCATGGGCGATGCCCTCGATGCGCTGTTCGCCGAGCCGGAGACGGCCAGGCCGGAGTTCTCCGGGAGCTACGGTTTCGTCATCCACGAGATGAGCGAGGCCCGCGACCTGAGGCTCGGGATGTGCGGACTGTCCAACCAGCCGGCGCACCACGTGCCCTGGATGTTCGCCTTCACGGACCGACCATGGCGCGCCTCGGAGTTCACCCACGAGGCCGCGTCCCGGCTGTTCCTCGGCATGCACATCGGCCAGGGGTTCCCGGGCGACGAGGACAACGGTGAGATGTCGGCGTGGCACATGTTCGCCCGCGTGGGGCTGTGGCCGTTGCAGGTCGGCTCCGGGGCGCTGCTCATCGGGGCGCCGTCGGCGCCGGAGACGCGCATCCACCCGATCGGCGCGGAGCCTCTCACCATCCGCACCAAGGGCGACGGCGGCCACGTCGCGGGCGTCCGTTTCAACGGCGCGGAGTGGACCTCGCCGACCATCGGGATCGCCCGGCTGCACGAGGGCGGCGAGCTGGAGATCACGCTGTCCGATTCACCCGTCGAATGGTGTGAGCCGATGCCGAGCGTGCCGTTCTTCGCCCCCGACGACGCCCCCGCCCTGCGCTGGGGCGACGTCGTGGACCGGGTCGACGTCGACGGCGATCCCCGACCGACCCTGTCCGACGACGAGGGTGCAGAGCTGGTGCCCGTCGGTGACGGCGCCGTCCTGGACCTCGGTCTGTCCCAGGACGTCTCGGGGCTCCTCCAGCTGACCGTGACGCTGGACGCCCCCGGGCGCCACGACCTCGCGGTCGAGTGGTCGGACGGGCAGGGCTGGCACACCGCCGAGTCGTTCCGCGACGAGTCGTGGGACTGGTGGTGCCAGACCAGGCCCTTCGACGTGGTGCTGCCCACCAGGACCAGCGCGCTGCGCCTGCGCTGGTCCGGTGCCGCGACACTGCGCCAGGTCCAGGTGCTCGCCCCCCGCTGACGCCACCCCCCCGGTTGACCACCACTTGCGCGGTTCACCACCATCATGACGGTGGTCAAGTCGAACAGTGGTGGTCAACCGGGATGGGTTGGGTCACCGGGTGAGGGGTCCCTACGACAGGTGGCCGCGGGCGATGGCCCCGACCCGCGGGTCGTCGGAGTCGGCGAGCGACGCCAAGGGTGCCGCGGCGACCTCATCCGACAAGGCTGTCAGGGCCATGACGGCAGCCAAGCGCAGGTCGGCGTCGTCCGAGACCGCCGCCACTGCGAGAGCAGTCGAAGCCGAGTCTGCCTCGGGCGCCCCGACCTGGGCCAACGCCTCGGCGGCGTGCAGGCGAACGCCCGCGTCCTCGTCGCCGAGCGCCTCGACCAGCGCAGGCACCCCGACCCCGCCCAGCCGCGCGAAGGCGACGCTGAGCTGGTCCCGCTGGAGCATCTCACCGTCGCCGAGCCTTGCAGCCAGCGAGGGCACGACCTCCGGGCTGCCGGTGTTGGCGGCCGCCCGGTAGGCCTTGATCGCGACGTCGGCGTCCTCGTCGGCGATCACGCCGTGCAGGTGGGGTGCGAACTCGGGCCGGGCCAGCTTGGACAGGACGTGCGCCGCCTGACGGCGGGCGACCGCATCCTCGGAGTCAAGGAGCGCGAGCACTCCCTCGACGGCGCGGTCGCCGTGCTGGGTCAGCGCCCAGGTGAGGTCCTCCAGCACGAAGCCGTCCTTCTCCTCGGCCAGCCGCGCCACGAGGGCGTCGGCGACGGCCTGGTCCTGCATGGTCGCGAGCGCGAGGGCCGCGCGGAGGCGGACGTTGCGCTTCTCATCGGTCAGATCGGTCAGGTACTGGGTGGTGTTGGTCATGTCTGCTTCCTTTCGACCACGAACCTAGACCCTGACGTCGCGTCAGGGTCAAGGCGAGCGGCTCCGCCCTCGGCGAACGAGGGGCGGAGTCGCAGGATCCCGGCGCAGCGGCCGCGCAGCTACTCGACGGCGAGGGCCTCCGTGGGGGTGGCGTTGGCGGCGCGTCGGCCCGGCAACACCGACGCCAGGCCCGCCGCGAGGATGCACACGACGATCAGGAGGGCCGTGACAGCCCAGTCGATGCCGAAGCGGACGTCGAAGCGGACGTCCCCCATCATCCGGAACGCCGACGTCACCCCCAGCCAACCGAAGAATGCGCCGGCGACGACGCCAACCAGCACCCCGACGACGGCCAGAAGCAGCGCCTCTGCCAGCAGCATCAACCTCAGTCCGGACCGCTGCATGCCGAGCGCCCGGAGCAGGGCGGACTCTCGCTGCCGCTCGATCACCGAGAGGCCCAGCGTGTTGCCGACCCCGACCAGCGCGATCAGCACGGCCACCCCCAGCAGGGCGGTCAGCACGAGCATGATGACGTTCAACACCTGGGTGAGGATGCCCGCGGAGATTGCGCCTCCCTCGACCTGGATCGAACCGCTCGGGGTTTCCAACAGTCTCGCGACGTTGTTCACCACCGTGGGCGATGTGCGGTCGGTCAGCTTGATCCAGAGTTCCGTTGCCAGGGGCTTCCCCGCCAGCTGGGAGAACGTGCCGCTGGAGACCGCCGCAACCCCCCACGGCATGTCCTCGGCCCACTTCACCTCCAGGGTGAGGGAACCGGCGTTCCCGGGGATGGTCACCTTCTTGCCGAGGCTGTCGCTGTAGTCCCCGATGACGATCACCCCGTCTGCGATGTCACGGGTTCCGGACAGCCCCAGCGCGGCCATGGCGGCATTGACGTCGCGCACCTGCCGGATCTCCTCGTCGGGGAACGTGACCTGCTTGCTCTGCACGAGTGCGGTGGCGGCGACACCCTCTGTCGCCTGCACCCTGGCGACCAGGTCGGCCGGCAGCGCCTCCTGGGACCGAGCGACGACGTCGTTCGGGTACTTCTCGTCGATCGTCGCCATCCCTGTGGTGCGAATGGTCGCGACGGCGACCTGCAGCGTGACCACCAGGCCGACGGCCAACATGAGCGCGACGGTGGTCGCGGCCGCCCGGCGCGGATTGCGGGCGGCGTTCTCGGATGCGAGCCGAGCCGTCGGGCCGGCGAAGCCGAACACCCTCCCCAGCAGCCTCAGGGCAGGCGCCACGTACAGCGGCGCCGCCGCCAGCACCGCGACCGAGATCAGGGCCCCCGCGAGGATCGCCCAGACGAGCGCCCTGGTCGGGTCGGAGCGGCTGACCAGGATCAGCGCCACCCCGCCCGCGGCAAGCAACGCGCAGATCACGGCCCGCGCCCAGCCTGCGCGCCTGGCCTGCTCGACGGTCGGCACGGCCTGGAGCGCCTCAAGCGGCTTGACGCGGGTGGCGGCCAGGGAGGGGCCGAGGACCGACAGCAGGGTCGCACCGATCCCGACGGCTGCGGCGACGCCCAACTCGACCGGGTTCAGGACCAGCCCCCAGAAGATCGACCCGGTGATCGTTGCCGCCAACGCGGCGACTCCGATGCCGAGCCCCAGTCCCAGGACCGATCCGATGACGCCGAGCAGCAGCGCCTCGGCGATGAGGCGTCGTCGCACCTGGGAGGTCGAGGCGCCGACTGCCCTGAGCAGCCCGATCTGCCGGCGCCGTTGCGTGAGCAGGATCGTGAAGGTGTTGGCGATGATGATCATGCCGACCACGAGCGCGATCGCGGCGAATCCGTAGAGCAGGTACTTGAAGATGTCGATGTCGCCGGTCAGGTCCTCGAAGGCGGCCTGGCGGGCCTCCGCGGCCGAAGTCACCTTGACGTCCGACCACTCCTCCGGCGCCGGCAACGCCTGCCGGATCGCCGCCATCACGGGAGCGATGTCGCGGCCATCGGTGCGGATGGCGAACTGCGAGCCCTGGTTCGGGTCGCCGAGGAGCGCGGCGGAGGCGTAGCCGGTGATGCTGAACAAGGACTTGGCGTCTGAGGTGACGCCGACGACCTCGGCGTTCGGCTGATCCTGCCAGCCGACGGTCACCCGGTCGCCGAGCTTCAGGCCCAGCTTGGCCATGCCCTCGCGGGACAGCGCGACCTCGCCGGCCGCGTCCGGCCAGCGGCCCTCGGCGAGCGTTGACCAGCGCAGGGCCGGAACCGGGACGGCCATGAGGTTGATGTAGCCGGAACGGTCGTCCGCCGTGACGAGCGTCAGGTCCATCCCGGCCGGGCCGACGGCGGTCACGCCGTCGACGCGCCCAAGGGTGCCGATCACGTCCGCACCTTCCGGGAACTGCCCGGTCACGACGATGTCGGCACGGCTGATGGCCAGGGTGTTGGCGTTTGCCACGGCCCGGGATTCGGTGTTCACCGCCGTCGAGATGGCCGCGATGAAGCCGACGCTGATCGCGACTGCGAGGAGGGTGGCAACGAACCGGCCCGGGTGGAATCGGATCTCGTTGGCGGCCTGGCGCAGCATCATGCCCCCAGCGAGCCGAGGACCTCGAGCATGCGCTCCGAGGTCGGGGTGGGCACGTCGTCGACGATGCGGCCGTCCAGCAGGACCAGGGCCCGATCGGCGTACGCGGCGGCCTTGGGGTCGTGCGTGACCATGATGATCGTCTGGCCCTTGCTGGAAGACGCGTCCCGCAGATACTCCAGCAGGTGCGTGCCGGTGCGCGAGTCGAGCGCGCCCGTCGGCTCGTCGGCGAACACGACCTCGGGCCGGGTGACCAGCGCACGGGCGACCGCTACCCGCTGCTGCTGCCCGCCCGAGAGCTGCCCGGGACGGTGGGACAGCCGGTCGGTCAGCCCCAGCGAGGCGACGACCCCGTCGAAGTGGGCACGGTCCACCTTTCGGCCTGCCAGATCGAGCGGCAGGAGGATGTTCTGTTCCGCCGTCAGCGTCGGCAGGAGGTTGAACGACTGGAAGACGAACCCGACCTTGTCGCGCCGGATGCGGGTCACCTGCTTCTCCGGCAGGGCCGACAGGTTGTCGGCTCCGATGAATGCCCCGCCGCTGGTGGCCCTGTCCAGCCCGGCCAGGCAGTGCATCAGCGTCGACTTCCCCGACCCGGACGGACCCATGATGGCGGTGAACGACCCGGGCGTGATGTCGACGCTCACGTCGTCGACCGCGACGACCGGCCGCTCGCTGGTGGGGTTGTAGACCTTGGTCAGGTTCCGGGCGGCGCAGGCGGGTCCGAGTTGCGTCGCGCCGGCCACCGACTGGGCGGTTGAGGTCATGGATCGTCCTTTCCGGGGTACGTCCCGAACCTATGCCCGCCCTGCCGAAGGCCACATCGGCCGTCGGCGCCGTGCATCGCCGAAGCCCTCAGACCCTGGTCGGAGCGAACCCTGACCCCGGCTCAGCGGGCCTGGGCGCGCCGCACCAGCCCAGGCCTGGCTGCCGCGTCGAGGATCGGGCAATGGCTCCCAGCGCGACGAAGAAGAGCTACGAGCCGGGCGTGAGCACAAGAAAGTCCGCCAGCCACCTGCGCACGTCCGCAAGTTCCGCCGTGCTGGCCCTGCCGAGCATCCCGTGGAGTCGATCGCGGGAGACGGTGCGCGGCTGCTCGGTCATCGCCCACGACGGCTGGGGAAGACCGGCGAGGAGGATGTGATTTCCCCACCCCCTGTCCACCGATGTGACGGGCACCACCACCGCCAGGGTGTCGATCGTCGCGAGGTAGGCGTCGCCCGAGACAACAAGCACCGGACGCCTGCCGGCCTGCTCGCGTCCCCTGCTCGGGTCCAAGTCTGCCCAGACAAGGACGCCGGGCTCGAGTTCAGGAGAGGTCGGCATCGAGCCACTCGTCTCGTTCCCGCTCGTAGGAGGCCCTCTGCTCCGGGGTCATCCCACCGATCTGGGCCCGAAGCCGCTCGAACCGTTCCTTCCTGTCCGTCTCGTCCAACAGCCGGTCGACGAAGACGCCCAGCGGTACCCCCGCACGTTCGGCGTGTTCCTTCAGCCGGTCCCTGGTCGTCGTGGAGACCTTGATCGTCGTCACCGTCATACCCGCAGTATACCGTCGCGGATTCCACCGTCAGTATTGCCGTCGTCCGGGACGGCAATACTGACACTCGGGCAGGGCCGAGGGATGCGGTCAGGGTCCTGGGTGAGCGGCTCGATTGGGACAATCCGACCGGAGTACGCGAACTGGGACGCCGGGCGAACCTCAGAACCCGAGGTCGGTGAGCGTGTTGCGGATGACCTCGGCGGAGTCGTGCATGGCGCCGAGTTCGCCGTCGGTCATCGGCAGGCCCAACACAGGACCGGCGCCTCGGTGGTCGACGACGGTCGGCACGGACAGGCACACGTCCGAGATGCCGTGCCAGTCGTCGAGCAGCGTCGAGATGGGCAGGACGCGGTGCTCGTCTCGCAGCACGGCGCGGATGATCTCGGTGGCGGCGAGCCCGATCGCCAGGTTGGTGGCGCCCTTGCCCGCGATGACCTCGTAGGCGGCGTTCACGACCTGGTCGGCGATGTCGTCGCGCTCCGACTCCCCGAGGCGCCCCATCTGCTGCTCCCACAGCATGAGTGGCACCCCGCCGATGGTGGCGCTGCTCCAGATGGGGATCTGGGAGTCGCCGTGCTCGCCACAGATGTAGGCATGGACGTTGCGGACGGCGACGCCGCAGTGCTGGGCCACGAGATAGCGCAGCCGCGAGGTGTCCAGCACGGTGCCCGACCCGAACAGCTGGTTGCGGGGCAGCCCGCTGATCTTCAGGGACGCGTAGGTGACCACGTCGACGGGGTTCGTGACCAGCATGAAGATGGCCTTCGGGGAGCGTTCCACCAGGGGCGGGATGACCTTCTTCATCAGGCCCACGGTGGATGCCGCGAGATCCATCCGCGTCTCACCCGGCTTCTGCTTGGCGCCGGCCGTGATGACGACGATGTCGGACCCCTTGGTGACGTCGACGTCGTCGGAGCCCTCGACCGTCACCTGTGGGATGAACTGGCTGCCATGCGCCATGTCGAGAGCCTCGGCGCGCACCTTGGCCGCATTGACGTCGTGCAGCACCACGTGGCGGGCGACGCCCTGGATCAGCGCGGCATAGGCAACCGAGGACCCAACGGCCCCGGCGCCGATGACCGCCAGCTTCGGACGGCGCCTGCCCGGCATCTCAGACCTGCCCGTTGAACAGTTCGGTCACGGATCCGTCCAGGAACACGGCGTTGATGGCCTTGGCCAGCAGCGGAGCGATGGACAAGACGGTCAGGTTGTCGATCGGGTCGCACCGGATGGGGAGCGTGTTGGTGACGATGACCTCCGCGAGGCCTGCGGAGTTCAGCCGTTCGGCGGCAGGTCCGGAGAACACCGGGTGCGTCGCGGCCACGACCACCTTCGCCGCCCCCATCCCCTTGAGCGCCTGGGCGGCCTGGACGATGGTTCCGGCCGTGTCGATCATGTCGTCGACGAGCAGGCACACCTTCCCCTCGACCTCGCCGACCACCTCGTGCACCGAGACGGAGTTGGCCTTGTTCGGGTCGCGCCGCTTGTGGACGATCGCCAGCGGCGCCCCGATGGCGTCGCACCAGTGGTCGGCGTGACGCACCCGCCCTGCGTCGGGCGAGACCACGCACATCTCGGACGTGTCGTAATGCGACATGACGTAGTCCGCGAGGACCGGCAGACCCGTCAGGTGGTCGACGGGGCCGTCGAAGAAGCCCTGGATCTGCGAGGCGTGCAGGTCGACCGACATGATCCGGTCCGCGCCGGCCGTCTTGAACAGGTCGGCGATCAGGCGTGCGGAGATGGGCTCCCTGCCGAGGTGCTTCTTGTCCTGCCGTGCGTAGGGGTAGAACGGGGCCACGACCGTGATGCGCTTGGCGGAGGCACGCTTGAGCGCGTCCACCATGATCAGCTGCTCCATGATCCACTCGTTGACGGGCGCCGCGTGGGACTGGATGACGAACGCGTCACATCCCCGGACCGACTCCTCGAACCTGACGTAGATCTCGGAATTGGCATACGTCAGCGCCCGCGTGGGCACCAGCTCGTCCTCCATCAGGGCCGAGACTTCCTGCGCGAGTTCAGGATAGGCCCGCCCCGAGAACAGCATCACGTGCTTGTTGTTCGCGGTGTGGTGTCCGTGAATCGTCATAGGTGGTGATCAGCCCTTCAACTTGGCGCGGGATTCCGCGACGGCGGGATGGATCGAGCCGTCGCCGGCCTTCGCGGCCGTATCGGCCTTGGAGCCGGGCCTGCGCCTGGCCACCCAGCCCTCTGCGACGTGCTGTCGGCCGCGCGCGACCGCGAGCGAGCCGGCTGGGACGTCGTCGGTGACGGTCGAGCCTGCGGCGACGAAGGCACCGTCACCGATGTCGACGGGGGCGACCAGGACTGAGTTGGAGCCGACGAAGGCGTTGCGGCCGACGTGGCTGCTGGACTTGTTGACGCCGTCGTAGTTGGCGAAGATGACGCCGGCACCGATGTTGGCGCCCTCGTCGACGAATCCGTCGCCGACGTAGGCCAGGTGCGGGACCTTGGCGCCGGGCGCGATGACGGCGTTCTTGGTCTCGACGAACGTGCCTATCTTGCCGCGGGCGCCGAGCTGAGTGCCGGGCCGGAGGTAGGCGAACGGCCCGACGGTGGCGCCGTCGCCGATGATGGCGAACGAGCCGTGCGTCCGGACCACCTCGGCACCCTCGCCGACCTCGACGTCCATGAGCGTGGTGGAGGGGCCGATGATCGCACCCTCTGCGATGGTGGTGGCGCCCTGCAGCATGACACCGGGAAGGAGCACGACATCGGGCGCGAGGTCCACGTCGACGTCGATCCAGGTGCTTGCCGGATCCACGATGGTGACACCAGCGAGCATCCACGCGTCCAGGATGCGGCGGTTCATCTCCTTGTTGACACGGGCCAACTGGACTCGGTCGTTGACGCCCTCGGTCTGCCACACATCCTCGCTCAGCAGCGCCCCGACGTTGTCGCCGCGCGTCGAGGCGAAGCGCACCACGTCGGTCAGGTTCTGCTCGCGTCCCGCGGCTGTGGCTCCCATGTCGGCGAGCCCCGCGCGCAGCACCTCGGCATCGAAGACGTAGATGCCGGAATTGATCTCACGGATGGCGCGCTGCTCGTCGGTGGCGTCGGCCTCCTCGACGACGCCGGTCACAGCCCCCTCGGCACGCAGGATGCGCCCGTAGCCGGTGGGTTCGGGCACCTCGGCCGTCAGGAGGGTGACGGCGTTGCGGCGGGCCCTGTGCACCGCGACCAGCTTGCGCAGCGTGTCGCCGGTCAGCATCGGCACGTCGCCGTAGGTCACCACGACGTCGCCGGTGAGGCCGTCGAGCCCCGCGAGGCCCGCTGCGACGGCGTGGCCGGTGCCCAACTGCTCGTCCTGAACCGCGGTGGTGACCGCGGTGGAGAGTGTCTCGAGGTGTTCGGCGACCTGGTCACGCAGGTGCCCGACTACCACGACGAGCCTTTCCGGGTTGAGCGCGGCGGCCGCGGAGACGGCGTAGCTCAGCATCGTCTTGCCACAGACCTCATGGAGGAGGGTGGACTTCTTCGATTTCATGCGGGTGCCCCTGCCTGCGGCAAGGACCACAACTGCCGGGACCGGGCTGAGGTCGTCGGCGAGATCTGTCGTCATCGTTCTCCCAAGGTGCGGGTGCGAAGTCTGCCGGGCATGAGCCTACCAGCCCCGCCCCCCACGGGTTCCCACAAGGCGATCCGCTCAGCCCTCGTCCGGCTCGACCTCCAGGAGCACGAAGTGGTGGTCGGATGCGGGGCCGCCTCGCCAGTCGTCGAGGAGCATGGGGCGGGTCTCGCCGGCGCCCCTGGTGAGGATGTAGTCGAGCCACGAGTCCTGGTCGGGGTCGTCGCCCACATAGGGGTTGGATGCCGCGTAGCTGTGCCTGGTCGCCGCAAGTGCGCGCCACGGGTTGTGCAGCCCCCCGAGCGACTCCAGCAGCCCGACCGGCGCCGAGTCGGGTGTGGCGTTGAGGTCGCCGCAGACCACGAGTGCATCGTCGGGCCGGAGCAGGGCGAGATCTGCGACCAGCTCGCCGACGAAGGCGACCTGCTTGAGGCGCAGCGGCTCGCTGTCGTGGTGATAGGCGAGGTGCGTGTTCAGGACACCGAGGAACCCGCCCCGCCAGGGGACTCGGACGTACTGGACGGCCCGGGTCGGCTCGAAGTCGGGTTCGCCGTCCGGGAGCCGGTAGGCGCGCGTCTCCGTCGCCGGCTGCCTGGTGGCGATCGCCAATCCCTCGGCGCCTCCCGCCCAGGCGGTCGCGACGGCGTAGTGGACCTGGTAATCGGCCAGGGCCGGGACGAGGTCGAGCTGCAGCCGCGCCACGGAACCCGGCATCGGCCGCACCTCCTGCATCGCGATGACGTCGGGCCGCAGTTCGACCACCATGTCGGAGAACGTGCGCATGCGCGCCTCCAGCGGCTCGTTCAGGTTCCACAGGTTCGCCGACATGACGGTGAACGATGGTCTTGTGGTCACGGTGTCTCTCCCTCGTCTCGGACGCCCCCCTTGGAACGCTACTGGCACCGATGCCGAACCGCAGCGTCGGGGTGTCCCCGGATGTGACCGGTGGACACGGCGTGCGGGATGATTGGGGGCAAACCGGACTTCGAAGGAGTGGGACGTGCAGGACAACGAGGCGGCACGCAAGGCGATCATCGACGGCGCGACGGCGCTCGGAATCGAGTTGGGTTCGACCAGGATCAAGGCGGTGCTCATCGGCCCCGACAAGGCGCCGCTGGCCACGGGCGGGTTCGAGTGGAGGGCTCGGTTCGAGGGCGGGGTGTGGACCTATGACCTCGACGCCGTCTGGTCCGGCATACGTGCCGCCTACGCCGACCTCGCCGCCAATGTGGAGGCGGCGTACGGCGTCGCACTGGAGACGGTGGGCGCCATGGGCTTCTCGGCGATGATGCACGGCTACCTGGCCTTCGACGCCGCCGACGAACTGCTCGTACCGTTCCGCACGTGGCAGAACACGATCACCGGCGAGGCCGCGGCCGAGCTGACGAAGTTGTTCCAGCACAACATCCCGCAGCGCTGGAGCATCGCGCACCTGTACCAGGCGGTGCTCAACGGCGAGGAGCACGTCGGCTCCATCGGCTACCTGACCACGCTTGCCGGCTACGTCCACTGGCAGTTGACGGGCGAACGGAACCTGGGCGTCGGCGACGCCAGCGGCATGTTCCCCGTCGATCTCGCAACGGGTGGCTTCGACGCCGGCATGCTTGCGCAGTACGACGAGCTTGTCGCAGGCCGCGGCTTCGCATGGCGGCTCATCGACATCCTCCCGAAGGTGCTGCCCGCAGGCCATGAGGCCGGCAGGCTGACGGAGGCGGGCGCCCGCCTGCTCGACCCGTCGGGCAGACTCCGTGCAGGCGTACCGTTCGCCCCGGCCGAGGGGGACGCGGGCACCGGCATGGTGGCCACCAATTCCGTCGCCAGGCGCACCGCCAACGTGTCGGCCGGGACCAGCATCTTCGCGATGGTCGTGCTCGACCACGGACTGTCGAGCCTGCACGAGGAGATCGACCTGGTCACGACCCCTGCCGGCGATCTGGTGGCCATGGCGCACTGCAACAACGGTGCCGTCGACCTGCAGGCCTGGGTGGGCCTGTTCGGCGAGGCCGCCGCCGCTCTCGGTGTGAGCGTCGACACCAACACGCTCTTCGAGACGCTCTACCGCGCCTCCCTGTCCGGCGATGCGGACGGCGGCGGCATGCTCGCCTACAACTACCTGGCCGGCGAGCACGTCGTCGGGATGGAGGCCGGGCGGCCCATGTTCCTGCGCACCCCAAACAGCAACTTCACGCTCGCCAACTTCATGCGCACGCACCTGTTCGCCTCGCTGGGCGCGCTTCGCGTCGGCATGGACATCCTGCTGAAGGACGAGGGAGTCGAACTGGACTCGATGTTTGCCCACGGCGGCCTGTTCAAGACCAAGGGCGTGGCCCAGCGGTTCCTGGCCGCGGCGATGGACACCCCGGTGTCGGTCGGTGAGATCGCAGGCGAGGGCGGCGCCTGGGGCATGGCTCTGCTGGCGGAGTTCGTGCGCACCGGAACCGGATCGCTGGCCGACTGGCTGGCCGCCGCCGTGTTCGCGGGCGCCGAGGTCGAGACCGTCGCGCCGGATTCGGCCGACGTTGCGGGCTTCGATGCGTTCATGGAGCGGTACCGCGCCGGCCTGGCCATCGAGCGGGCCGCCGTCGACGCAATCGGCTGAACCGTAGGCACCGACCGGTCCGGCTCCCCGGCCGGTCGGTGCGGCAGCGGGGGCAACAGATCAGTGCGGCAGCAGGTCCTTGCCGCTCATGCGGGGCTGGGCACCGCGGAACGCCAGGGCGACGAGCACCGCCGCCACCGCCATCAGCGCAGAGGCTGCGAAACCGCCGACACTGCCCTCGGCGTCGATCATGAACCCGGCGAAGGCCGACCCGATGGCGGCGCCCACGAGCTGTCCGGTGCCGAGCCAGCCGTAGGCCTCGACGCTGTCGCCGAAGGTCACCGACACCGAGATCATCGTGTACATCACGGCCAGCGCCGGCGCGACGCCGAAGCCGAAGAGCATCAGGGTGGCCCCGCTCATGGCGACACCGGAGGCGACGGCGGCCAGGATGGCGCCGACGCACACGATGGACAGGTTCCTGGCCATCGTCCAGACGCGGATCGGCTTGTGGCCCAGCGTCAGGCCGCCCGCCAGGGAGGCGGCGGCCGACAGCGCGAGCACGATACCCGCCTGAGCGCCGCCCTCCCCGAACCTCGCGACGACGCCGGCCTCGATGGCCGCCGTCGAGGCGATGAGCAGCAGGCCGAGGCCCGTGGCGAGCATGACGCCCGGCCGCAGCAGCACCGCCCCGAACCGGGACTCGCTGCGGGAGAGATCGACGCGTCCCATCTCCGGGAGCGAGATGAACCAGGCCCCGCCGCCGACGAGGAAGACGATGCACAGCAGGATGCCTGCCACCGGCGACACCTCGCGGGCCACCACAGTGATGACGAGTGGGCCTGCCACCCAGATGATCTCCTGGGCGGACGCGTCGAGCGAGAACAGCCTCGGCAGGTGCGCGGAGTCGACCAGCTTGGGGTACATCGTCCGCACCGCGGGCTGGACGGGTGGGACCGCGAGGCCGGAGATCGCGCCGACGATCATGAAGCCCCAGAGCGGCATCTTGACCAGGGCGATGACGGCCAGCGCCGCCGCGCACACCAGCGTGGTGATGATCAGGATGCGCCTCGGTCCGAAGCGTCCCATCATCCGGCTGGTGACCGGGCCCGCCACGGCCTGCCCGATGGCCGAGGCCCCGAGCACGAGCCCCGCTGCGCCGTAGGAGTCGAAGATCGACTGGATGTGGATCAGGAAGCCCAGGGAGATCATGCCGCCGGGGAACCGTGCGACAAGCTGGGCTGCCATGGTGCGCCCGACGCCGTGCACACGCAGCAGCGACGAGTATGAGGAGGTCATTTGCGTCCGGTCCGGAGATTGGGTTCAGATGAGCTCCCCGGGTAGGAGTCGAACCTACTTCGCTAATCCTGATTCAAAGTCAGGCGGGCCCTGCCGAAAGACCAACCGGGGATCGGCCGCTCTGGGCCGCCCGGTCAGCTTACCCGTTGCCCCCTCGGCGGGCCACCCGCACCCCGCCCGCCCGGCGATTCGTGAGAGACTGGCCCCGTGTCAGCCGCCTCCCCAGCCCGCGCCCGCCGCACGCGGGTACGCATGACCGCTCCCGAGCGTCGGGAGCAGTTGCTGGCCATCGCCCGGGAACTGTTCGCCGAGCGCGGGTTCGAGGGCACCTCCGTGGAGGAGATCGCCGCGCGCGCCGGGGTCAGCAAGCCGGTGGTCTACGAACACTTCGGCGGCAAGGAGGGCGCCTACGCCGTCGTCGTCGACCGAGAGGTGAGGACCCTGCACGACGCCATCAGGTCTGCGTTGACGACGCCGGGGGCCGGTTCCCGTGAACTCCTCGAACGCGGCGCGATGGCGCTGCTCGACTACATCGACAGCTGCCCGGACGGGTTCCGCATCCTCAGTCGCGACTCGTCGGTCGGGAATCCGAGCGGTTCGTTCGCATCCATCCTGAGCGACATCGCAGTCCAGGTGGAGGACATCCTCGCAGCCGAGTTCGACCGGCTGGGGCACGACCCGCAGTACGCGGGCCTGTACGCGCAGGCGCTGGTCGGGCTGGTCGCGATGACCGGTCAGCAATGGCTGGAGAACCGCGAGCCCGACCGACTGGTCGTCGCCCGGCACCTCATCAACCTCGCCTGGAACGGGATGGCGCACCTGAAGCCGGACCCGAGGCTGATCACGGAGTTCAAGGACCGCAGATCCGCGGGCGCGGACGACGCCGGCTGAGAGTGCTCAGGGCCCGAGTGCCAGTAGCCGCCTGAGGGCCGCGGCGAGGGCGTCGACGTCCTCGCAGGACCAGTCGTCGAGCAGCGACGCCTCCAGATCCAGCAGTGCGCTGAGGGCTGCGTCCACCAGTTCCCGCCCTGCGGCGGTCAACCCGACCACGACGCCGCGGCCGTCGTTCGGGTCGGGCTGCCGCGTCACAAGCCCACGTGAACGAAGCCGTTCGACGCGGTTGGTCATGGTGCCGGAGGTGACCCAGGTCTCGCGCAGCAACTGCCCCGGTGACAACCGGTAGGGCTCCCCCGCCTTCCGCAGGGCGGCGAGGACGTCGAACTCCCAGCTCTCCAACCCGACCTCCGCGAACACCCTCTTGCGGTGCGCGTCGAGCACGCCGGCAAGCCTGTGGATGCGCGACCAGACCTCCATCGGACCGACGGCAAGGTCGGGGCGCTCCCTTCGCCAGGCCGCCACCACCTCGTCGACCTCGTCAACCTCGTCCATGTGGGCCTCCCACCTCCGCACCCGTCACGGGACCCTGTGCCTGGCGCACGGCGCGGACGCCGCTCGAGGGCTCAAGTGCGGCCGCCACCGCAGCAGCACCCTCGGGCGAGTCGCTGAGGAACGCCACCGTCGGGCCGGATCCGCTCACGACGCCCCCCAGGGCACCGGCGGCCAGCCCGATGTCCAGCGTCCTGGCCAGTGCCGGCAGCAGCCGTAGCGCGGGCTCCTGGAGATGGTTGACGAGCTGTGCGCCGACGGCGCGGACATCGCCGTCGCGCAGGGCGTCGAGCAGGGCAGGCGGTACGGCGGTGGAGTGAGCGGGCGCCTGTCTGTCGTACTCCCTGAACACGGCCGGCGTCGACAGCCCGGCATGTGAGAGTGCGAGCGTCCAGTGGCAAGTGCCCCTGACGGGCAGTGCATCGATGACGTCGCCCCGGCCCCGCCCGAGCGCGGTGCCGCCCACGAGCATGAACGGGACGTCCGCCCCGAGCCGGGAGCCGAGCCCGAGCAGGTCCTCGAGGGTGGCGCCGGTGCCCCAGAGCTCGTTGCAGGCCACCAGCGCAGCGGCGGCGTCCGCGGATCCGCCGGCCATGCCGCCCGCGACCGGGATGCGCTTTCGAACCTGCAGCGCAACCCCGGCGTCGTCCACCCGATGCTGCTCGGCGAGCAGCCGTGCCGCCCTGATGGCGAGGTTGCCGTCGTCCTGGGGCACGTATGCGGCCCCCTCACCCCGGACCGTGACGGTGAAGGTCCCCGGAGGCGCAAGCTCGGCCACGACCTCGTCGTACAACGACAGCGCCTGGAACACGGTGCCCAACTCGTGGTAGCCGTCGGCATCGGTCGCCCCGACGCACAGCGCGAGGTTCACCTTCGCGGGGACCCTCACGAACACGGACACACGACAGAACCTAGCGCAGCGTCGCGCCGGGGGCCGGGTTCTCCACAAGGCCCGGAGGCGCCGGCGCGGGCTCGGGTCCCGCGACCATAGTGTGGGTGGACCGGAGAGGAGTGGCCAGAAGATGGACCGGATCAGGTGTTTCGGGGACGGCAACGAGCTGTATGCGCGCTACCACGATGACGAGTGGGGCAGGGCGTTCGAGGACTCCCCCGACGAGCGCGAGTTGTTCGAGCGGCTGTCGCTGGAGGGCTTCCTGGCGGGGCTGAGCTGGCTCACCGTCCTGCGCAAGCGCGAGGAGTTCCGGCGGTCGTTCGCCGGGTTCGTCCCGGAGGCCGTGGCGGCCTTCGACGAGGGGGACGTGGACCGACTCCTCGGCAACGCCGGCATCATCCGCAACCGGCGGAAGATCGAGGCGGCCGTGCAGAACGCCTCGGCTCTGCTGGCGCTGCACGCCGACGGGATGCGGCTTCGGGATCTGCTCGCCGAGCACCTGCCCGAGCCCAGGGCTGCAAGGGCGTCGGCGTTCGAGGAGTTGCCGACAGAGACGCCGGGGTCCGTGGCGCTGGCGAAACGGCTGCGACGGCTCGGATTCCGCTTCCTCGGGCCGGTCACCCTGTACTCGATGTGGGCCGCCACGGGGATGATCGACGACCACCTTGCCGGCTGCTGGCTCGTCACCGAGGGGGTCCTGCCGCCCTGATGAGGACGGGAGCGGCCGGGCTATCCGCGGATGTCCGGGAAGGCCCCGCGGGCCGCCAGTTCGGCGGCGATCCGGGCGAACTGGACGACGTCGAGCACCTCACCGCGGGCCTGCGGGTCGACGCCGGCCGCCTCGATGGCCTCGCTCGCGACCGGACCAACCACGGCGGCCAGTGCGGCGCGCAGCATCTTGCGCCTCTGGGCGAACGCGGCGTCGATCACCGCGAACGTCTGCTCGCGGGTGGCCCCGGCCTCCGGCGGGTCGCGGCGCTCGATCCGGACCAGGCCCGAGTCGACGTTCGGGACCGGCCAGAACACCTTGGGCGGCACCGTCCCGACGCGGGCGCTCTCCGCGTACCAGGCCAGCTTGGCGCTGGGCACGCCGTAGGTTTTGCTGCCGGGGCGGGCAACCAGCCGGTCGGCCACCTCCAACTGGACCATCACGAGGCCGTGGGTCCAGCCCGGGAAGCGTTCCAGCAGGTGCAGGATCACGGGCACCGAGACGTTGTACGGCAGGTTCGCCACCACGGCGGTCACGGGGGGGCCCGGCAGTTCGGTCACGTGCAGGGCGTCGGCCGACACCACATGGAGGCGCTCGGCCGCATCCGAACCGAGTCGTTCGGCCACGGTGCGAGGCAGCCGATGTGCAAGCTTCTCCTCGATCTCCACGACGGTGACGGCGCTCGCCACCTCGAGCAGCCCAAGAGTCAGGGAGCCGAGCCCGGGGCCGATCTCAAGGACGACGTCGTCTGGGCCGATTCCGGACAGTGACACGATCCGGCGGACGGTGTTCGGGTCGATCACGAAGTTCTGGCCGCGCTGCTTGGTGGGGCGCAGATCCAGTTCGGCCGCCAGCCGGCGCACCGAGTGCGGATCCAGCAGTCCGACCTCAGGCATTGCCCGCACCCCACGGGCCGCCGTAGGCGGCGAAGGTGTTGGCGAGGATCCGGTCGCAGAACCCGGGCAGGTCCTGACCGAGCAGGTCGGAGAGGAAGCGGACGGTGTGCGGCACGAGGTAGGGCGCATTGGGCCTGCCCCGCTCGGGCTTGGGGGTCAGGTAAGGCGCATCGGTCTCAACCAGAAGCCGGTCGAGCGGTGTGACTCTCGCGGCATCACGAAGCGGTCCGGCACTGCCGAACGTCACCACACCGGGGTAGCTCAGCCAGAAGCCGCGCTGGATGCAGTCCCTGGCGAAGTCGGCGTCGCCCGAGAAGCAGTGCATGACCACCCGCTCCGGGGCCCCTTCCTCGTCGAGCACACGGAGGATCTCGGCGTGGGCGTCGCGATCGTGGACCACCAGCGTGAGCCCCAGTTCCTTCGCCCACCCGATGTGCTCGCGGAAGGAGGCCTCCTGCACGCGCTGCCCCGCCGCGTCGCGCGTGCGGTAGTGGTCGATACCGGTCTCCCCGATCGCCCTGACCCGGGGCGAACGCGCCAGGTCCCTGATACCGGCCAGTTCGGCGGCCAGCGCCGCCTCGCCCTCGCGCGCCACCAGCCGGGCGGCGTCGTTCGGGTGCATCGCGATCGACGCCACGGTCCGGGCGTCCGACTCGGCCCAGGCCACCGCCTCTCGGGAGGAGGCCAG
>JBDHZH010000054.1:0-19349 GCA_039811745.1 Arachnia sp. | reverse complement strand
GAAGGAGAAGTACAGCGCGTCCGGGTCGTCGCCCGGCACGGGGAACAGCGACGTGATCGCCCGCGACTGCAGCAGCTGGACGGTGCCGTCCGCGATCGCCCACTCGATGTCCTGGGGGCTTCCGAAGTGGGCGGCGACGGCCCGTCCGAGGCCTGCCAGCTCCCGGGCCCGGGCGTCGCTCAGGGCCGCCCGGGGGTCGGCCTCCCCGGACCTGATTTCGACGCCGCCACCTGGGGCCGGCACCGTCGCGACGGCCTTGGCCCCGAGCGTGGCGGCGACCGCTCCGGCGCCGTCGACGACGAAGTGGTCGGGCTCGACCTGCCCCGACACCAACGCCTCGCCGAGCCCCCACGTCGCGTCGATGACGACCTCGTCTCGGACCCCAGTGACCGGGTTGGCCGTGAACAGGACCCCGCTGACCTCGGCGGGCACTAGTTCCTGGACCACGACCGCCAGCGCCAGCCCCTCGTCCAGGATGTGGTTCCGCAGGCGGTAGCCGATGGCGCGCGCCGTCCACAGACTGGCCCAACATTCGACCACGGCCTGGAGGCCGCCGTCGACGCCCAAGACGTTCAGGAACGTGTCCTGCTGGCCGGCGAACGACAGGTCGGGCAGGTCCTCCGCCGTGGCCGACGACCTGACGGCGACGGCGGCGTCGGCCGGGAAGACCTGCGCCCACGCCGTCCGGACAGCCCCGGCAACGTCGTCGGGCACCTCGCCCGCGACGAACGCCTCCCGGATGCGCGACGACGCGGCCTCCAGGGCGGCGGGGTCCGAGGGGTCCAGCCCGGCGACGGCGTCGGCGATTGGTCCGGCAAGGTCATTGCTGGCGACGAAGCGCCGGTAGGCGTCGGTGACCACGACGAACCCGGGCGGTACCGGGAAGCCGCCGCGCCGGAGCCGCACCAGGTTGATGCCCTTGCCGCCGCACGACTCGAAGGTGGCCGACGCCGAGTCGAGGCCGACGACCAACGCGTCGGCGCGTGGATTCAGGGAACCCCGGGCAGACGACTCGGGCATGACCACTCCTCCCCCGGACCGTCTGGTTTCCGTCCGCGACGGCGGCGGCCCCAGTGCCCGGTTCCTGACCTCCCCACGGTAGCGCGCGGCCACCGTCGGGTTGCTCGGCCGGGCGCCTGCAACCCGAACTCCCCTGAGATCAACCGCGCCTGATGCACTGCGCGGCGTCGCTTCAGTCGCGCATCTCGACGGCGTCCGACTTCCCGTCAGGGCACACGGCGGACGGCGACAACCCGTGGCTTCGAGATCGTGGGCTGGGACGTCACGGGCACTCGATGTGAGGCGCCAACGGAACGACGAGGGGTGGCTGCTGGACGCCGTCGACGCTGTACCCGAAGGTAAGCGTCGTATTCTCATGGCCGGGAGCCGCGGGCCCATGGATGAACGCGCCGGGATCCAGAGTGACTCGTTGTTGAGTCGACTCAGGATCGAACGTCCTGCTCTCAGGACGCGTCACCCAGGTTGGGGCACCACCCGAAACCAGTTCTCCACCCGTTACGGGGCCGAAGACGACTATCACGTCGTTGGTCCTGACGAAATCCAACTGGAAGTCGATTTCCACCCAGGACAGCTTCTTGCCAACGTCCGCCTCCGTCTCTGACCAACCGGCGTTGCACTTCCAGAAGATGGAGGCGAGGGGGGCATTCGAAGCAGCGAAGGCTGGGGCGAGGCCTGCTGCCATCACGACAGGCGCAGCCCAGGCGATGCCCTTGGCCACACTCCGACGGCTGATCTGGCTCTGTTCTGTCATGGTCACGACTCCTCTGTCGTACGGCAGCTGGACAATATCCACGCACAGCGTATGGCCCGCGGCGGCCACGGGGGCCCACTTCCGTTGGCATCACACCGCGCCGTCCCCCCGGGGGCCGCTCGCGGGCGCCTATCATGGCAGCCGCGTCCACTTTGTCCACGACGGACCAGGAGGTCCCCCCGATGTCGCAGTACCAAACGCCCCCGCCCCCCATCCCGAGGGGGAACAAGGAGTTCCTGACCACGTGGCTGCTGAGCCTGCTGCTCGGCTACTTCGGCGCCGACCGGTTCTACCTCGGCAAGATCGGTACGGCCATCCTCAAGCTGATCACCCTCGGCGGGCTCGGCATCTGGGTGCTGATCGACCTGATCGTCCTCCTGACCGATTCGACCCGCGACCAGCAGGGCTTCCGGCTCGCCAACTACGAGAAGTACAGCAAGGTCGCCTGGATCGTGACGGTCCTCGTCTACGTCCTTGGCCTCCTCGGCTACGGCACGAACCGGATGGCGTTCCTCTTCAGCCAGTAGGAGCCCGGCTGCTCCGCTGGTCCCGGCCCCGATAGCTGTGGCCTGGCGGGTGGTCTTTCACCCTCGGATCCACAGCTATCGGCACCGGCTCAGCCGAGGGCCAGGGCTGCCAACGCGCCCACGGTGAGGGCCAGCACGGCGGCGACGACGGCGTGCACGACCGGCGAGAGGGACAGCACCCCGACGAACTCGCGGATGACTGCGGCCGGGAAGTAGTAGCCGGCCGTCGGGGCGCCGATGACCTGCGCCTCGATGCCCACCTCGCGGGCGATCAGGGACGCCCGGAAGGCGTGGAAGTCGTTGGTCACCGCCACCATCGATGTTCCCAGCCCGCGCTCCGTCAGCAGTCGGCTGGTGAGGGTCAGGTTCTCGCGTGTGTTGCGTGACCCGGTCTCCTTCAGGAGCCGCACGTCCGGCACACCGTGGGCCGCGGCGTACCGGGCCATGGCCTCGCCCTCGGGCATGGTCTCGTCGGAACCCTGCCCCCCGGAGCAGACCAGCACCACCGGGCTGTCGGGGTCGGTCGCCAACTGCCCGTTCATCGCCTCGATGCCACGGTCGATGCGGGCTGCCAGCAGCGGCGGCACCCTGTCGCCGAACACGCGCGACCCGAGCACGACGACTGCATCGGCGTCACCGCGGGGTCTGCGGCGCGCGTACCACTGGCCATAGCCGAGGAACGCCAGGAACAGGAAGCCGAGGTAGCCGGTGACGGCCACGACGGCGAACATGGCGATGGCAAGCGGTTTCGTCCCCGTCCACAGCCCGACCCCGAGCAGCACCACCGGGCCCACGAGCGCTGCGGCGGCGAGCAGTGGCAGAACCGTCAGCCGGCTCAACCCCTCCCTGCGGATGGCGACGACGCCGGCGCCGATCAGGTACGGCACCAGCGCGACCGTGGCCAGCAGCATGGCGGCCACCCCGAGCATCCCGAACCCGCCGCCGACGGCCGGCGAAAGCTGGGCGATCGCCGTCAGCGCGGTGAACCCGAGGTAGGAGACGGTGATCAGGGCCACGACCGCGATCCCCATGCTCCGCGGGTCCACGCCCCGCGCCCGGCTGCGGGCGGGGTCGTCGTCGCGGGCGTCGGCCAGATGCTGACCGGACGCGAACCCCGAAACGCCGCGGGGGTGCACCAGCACCACGACGGCCGCCGAGCCCACCAACCACACCGTTCCGATCGTCGTCAGGAAGCCCCGGCCCGTGATCCCACCGACGGCGGTGACCACGAAGTAGCCGCCTGCCCCGGACACCCAGCGCAGGAGCACCGAGCGGCGTCCGGGGGGCGAGCCGTCGCCGCGGATCGGACGGATGAAGGTCATCCGCTGGCCGAGCGTGGCGCCGCCCCCGAACCAGGGAACCAGCAGCAGCACCACCGCCGACATCACGATCGTGACCCAGCCCTGCAACTGGACGTAGGGAACCGGCGACCCGAACCAGCCGGCCTCCTGCGCCGCGACCCCGAGCGGACCGTAGACCAGCAGCGTCAGCACCTGCACGGCGACGAAGTCCGCCGCCATGCCGACCAGGCGCCTTCCGCGCGTGACAACCCGGGGCCGGTCGGAGGGGACGTCGCGCTGCCCGGGCACGAATCGGAGCAGCGGTGCCAGCCAGACGCCGATCGCGGCGCCCGCCGTGTTGGTGATCAGGTCATCGACGTCGAAGATCCGGTACGCGCACGGGTAGATGCCCCACACGCCGGTGAGTTGCGTCAGCTCGATCAGCAAAGACGTCCCGAGCGCAGCCACCACCACCCAGATCGGCCGCCTCGGCCTCGCCAGGTGCCGGACGAGCATGCCGAACGGGACGAACAGGGCGATGTTCGCCACGAGCTGGAACAGGCCCGGGTCACGCAGGCCGTTGGTCAGGACGTGGACATCCGCGAGGGAGGCGAACGGGACCAGCTGGGGCCGGACCCCGCCGTCGGTGCAGACCATGGTGGCGGCGTCGGGCACCGGCAGGATCGTGTACGTCCACAGCGCCATGCCGTAGACGACGGTCGTGACGGTGATCAGCGCGTGTCCCCAGCTGAACCTGCCGTGCCTGCGGAACACCCACGCCACGTACGGCACGAACAGCACCGGCAGGAGAAAGAGCCCGAAGAAGACCGCCAGCAGAGCCGACGCACTGAATCCACCCACCCCCGACACAATAGAGCAGGGCCGGGGATCGTCGACGCGGGCCGGGCCGCCCCGCCCGACCACTGACGCCAAGGCCTCCCGCCCGCCGCCGGCCCCAATAGCTGTGGCCTGAAGGGTGGTCTTTCACCCTCGGATCCACAGCTATCGGCACCGGTCAGCCGAAGAGTGGCGCGAGCAACTCCTTGACCTGCCTGGCGGTGGGGACGCGGCCGGAGACGACGACCTTCTCGTCGACCACCAGCCCGGGGGTGCGCATGATGTCGTAGGCGGCGATGTCGGCGTAGTCGGTCACCTTCTCGAAGGTGGCTTCGATGCCGAGCTCGGCGACGGCCTGCCTGGTGGCCTTCTCCAGGTTGGCGCAGTTGGTACAGCCGGGGCCAAGGATCTTGATGGTGGTCATTGCGGTTTCCTTTCGTCGGAGGGGTCGCCGTCGGGCGTGGATGAATCAGGCATAGATGAAGTTGAACAGGTAGCCGACCAGCATGATCGCGACGGCGACGGAGCCGAAGAAGATGGCGAGCAACTGGGGTTTGAGGACGCGTCGCAGCATGATCGCCTCCGGGATGGACAGGGCGATGGCGCTCATCATCAGCGCCATGACGGTGCCGAGGGGCAGGCCCTTGCTCCACAGCGCCTCGCCGATCGGCACCACGCCGCCGCCGTTGACGTAGAGCGGCATCCCGACCAGCACGGCGAGCGGCACGGCCAACGGATTGTCCGCTCCGGCGTAGGTGGCGAAGAAGTCGGTGGGAACCCAGCCGTGGATGGCGGCGCCGATGGCGACGCCGACCAGCACCCACTTCCAGATCTTCGTGAGGATCTCCCTCGCCTCGTCGACGGCGGCGTCGACACGCTCCTGCAGGGTGGGGACGTGGCCGCCGGAGCGCAGGTCGCCGCTCCGGGTCTGGAAGACGGCGGGCTCCACCCACTTGTCCAGGTCGAAGCGGCTGAGGATGAACCCGATACCAATGGCGATCGCGGACCCGGCAAGCACATACGCGCCCGCCACGCCCCAGCCGAACTGGTCGCCGATCAGGATCGCGGCGATCTCGCTGACCAGCGGTGAGGCGATCAGGAAGGTGAGGGTGATGGCCAGCGGGATGCCTGCCGCGACGAAGCCGATGAACAGCGGGATGGACGAGCAGCTGCAAAACGGCGTCACCACCCCGAGGACGACGGCGAGCACGAGCCCCACGAACAGCCCCTTGCCGTCGAGGAAGCTGCGTGCCCGGTTGAGGTCCAGGCTGGCGCGCAGCATGCCGATCACGAACATCAACCCGGTCAGGAGCAGGAGGATCTTGACGGTGTCGTAGCTGAAGAAGTGCAGCGCGCCGCCCCACCGGCCGTCGAGGTCGAGGCCGAGGACGCCGCCGTACAGCCAGTCCCACAGCGGCTTGTTCACCGCGTACGCGACCGCCCAGACGACGGCGCCGCCGAGCAACTTGAGTACCAGGGCACCTTGGCCCGGCTTTGCCGGGGCCTGCTGGGTCCCGCTCATCGGACGACCGTCAGTTGACGAGCCACCATCGCCGGGTCCGGAAGGGCCGCGTGCAGCCTCTCGAGGGCGCCGTCGGTCAGCGAGTAGTCGATCCAGCGACCCCGCCGGGCGCCCTCGATCAGGCCTGCCTCGCGCAGCACCTTCAGGTGGTAGCTCAGCAGGTTGGCGGGGATGGCCGGCTCGGGCTGCAGATCGCACACGCAGCGCGTCTGCCCAACCAGCAGGTTGATGAGCTGGAGGCGGATCGGGTCGGCGACGGCGGCCAGCAACGTCGCCGCGGCCGTCTGTTGTTCAATGGTTCTTGAATCAACCATGATTGAATCATGCTCCCGTGCGCGACGTCGCGTCAACACGGACACGTCCCGCGATCGGCCCGGTGTCGAATGTCATGATGGAGCCCCCGGAGGCAGGGCGTCGGCCGGGGATTCGAGGAGCCACGAGGATGAGCAAACCCACCGTCTTGTTCGTGTGCATCCACAACGCCGGACGCTCCCAGATGGCCGCGGGCTACCTGCGTCACCTCGGCGCGGGCCGGATCGAGGTGCTGTCGGCCGGGTCCGCGCCCGCCGGCTCGATCAACCCCGTCGCCGTGGCGGCGATGGCCGAGGAGGGCATCGACATCGCCGCCGAGCAGCCCAAGGTCCTCACCGCAGACGCCGTGATGGCATCCGACGTCGTGGTCACGATGGGCTGTGGCGACGCCTGCCCGTTCTATCCGGGGAAGCGCTACGAGGACTGGGTCCTCGACGACCCCGCCGGCCAGGACATCGACGCCGTCCGCCCGATCCGCGACGAGATCCACCGTCGCGTCGAGGCCCTGGTCGCCGAACTCCTGCCCGCCTGAGCGGCTCACGGCCGCGTCCCGGGGGAGATGCGTCAGGCCGCCTCGACCCGCACGCGGTGCGACTTCAGGTTGCGGACCTCGGGGGACAGGAGGGCCAGGGCCGTCACGACCAGGTTGATGATCCCTGCCCCGATCAGGGCATTGTGGACACCGAAGGCCAGCGTCGCCGGCCCCGCCAGCAGCAGGCCGATCGGACCGAGCATCAACGAGCCGAGCGCGTCGTAGGAGGCGACGCGTGCCAGCGACTCGGGCGGGACCTCGTTCTGCATCGCGGTCAGCCACCACACACCGAACAGTTCGAAGCAGGCGCCCATGGCGAATGCGGCGGCCACCACGAGCGGCAGCGGTGCGGCCACGCCGAGCAGGATGGCGGGGAGGCCGGCGGTGAACGTCATGATCGTCGCCACGCGGATCGGGTGTTTCGGCCGCCACACGAGCGCCAGTGCGACGCCGACGACGGCGCCGAGCGCCTCGCCCAGTAGGAACGTCGTCCACATCGCGGGGCCGCCGAGTTCGTTCTCCGCGACGACCGGGCCGAAGACGCCGTGCGCTGCCTGCAGCATCATCACCAGCACCGAGAATTGCGCCACCACCACCCACAGCCACTGGCGGGAGCTGAACTCGCCCCAGCCGTCCGCCAGCTGCCGAAGGGGACCGTCGGACTTGCTCGCCAGGGTCGCGGAGATCCTGGGCAGGCCCAACGACAACAACCCTGCGACGAAGTACAGCGCGCCGGCGGTGATCATCGCCCAGCCGCCCCCGACCCAGAGCACGACGGCGCCGCCGGAGACGACGCCCGCCAACCGCGCCACAGAGGCCCCCCCGCCCAGCCACGCGTTGGCCTGCTGCAACTGGGCGGCCGGGACGAGGTCGGGGATGATGCCGGTCAGTGCCGGGTAGACGCCGGCGCTCGCGACTCCGGAGACCGCCGCCGCCACGCTGATCTCCCACACCGGGGCAGTGCCGGACAGCATCATGACGCCGATGGCCGCGATAGCAGCGGCGGTGACGAACTCGCTCCAGCGCAGCACGACGGCGCGCGGATAGCGGTCGGCGATCACGCCGCCCAGCAGCATGAAGATCACCAGCGGGGCCGTCTGTGCCGCGAGCACCAGGGAGAGCGTCCCCGCGTCGGCCCCCGGCAGCCGCAACACGCCGAACGCTAGCGCGACGGGTGTGAAGGCCATCCCAAGCATCGAGATCGTGCGCGCGACCAGCAGCAGCATGAACGGACGGTTCCTCCGCAACGACACCCCGGACGACGTCTCCATGGTTCCTCCTCCCCCGGACACGACAGCTCTCCAGTGTCCTCCCCCACCGTCGGCGCACGCAAACGACGTCGCACGAGCCTGTCCCGCACGGGTGGCGTCGTCGACAACAGCCCCGGGGAGTAGAGTGCAGGCCGTGCAGGTCGCTGGTGTGGATGTTCCCTTTGCTTCTCTCCGCGCACTCCTTCCCTCCCGCAAGGACTACGCAGGCCTCACGAAGCGCCTGCCCCCGGATCTGCTCGCCGGGCTGACCGTCGGGATCGTGGCGCTGCCGCTCGCGCTCGGCTTCGGCGTGGCGTCGGGCGTCGGCGCGGCCGCAGGACTCGTGACGGCCGTCGTGGCCGGGTTCGTGGCCGCGGTGTTCGGCGGCTCGCACCTCCAGGTGTCCGGCCCGACCGGCGCCATGACCGTGGTGCTGCTGCCGGTGGTCGCGCAGTACGGCATCGACAAGGTGCCGCTGCTCGCGATCCTCGCCGGCCTCCTCGTCGTCATCATGGCCGTCACGGGCATGGGTCGCGTCGTCGACATCATCCCCTGGCCGGTGGTCGAGGGGTTCACGTTCGGCATCGGCATCATCATCGCGGTACAGCAGGTGCCGCTCGCGCTCGACACCCCGAAGGGCGAGTCCGAGTCGACGCTGGTCTCGAGTTGGCAGACGCTGCTCGCCACCGACTGGGCGAAGGCGGCGGCGCCGCTCGCGGTGGTTCTGGGCGTCGTCGTCGTCCACCTGGTGCTGCAGCGGTTCTTCAAGGCGCTGCCCGCCTCCCTGATCGCCATCGCGCTCGCGACGATCGTCGCCGAGGTGGCCGGGCTGCCGGTGCTGCGGATCGGCGCGTTGCCTGCCAGCCTGCCCGCGCCCGCCGTCCCCGAATGGTCGTGGCAGCTGATCACCCAACTCACCGGACCGGCGGTCGCCGTCGCAGCGCTGGCCGCGCTGGAGTCGCTGCTCAGCGCCCGGGTCGCGGACGGCTTCGCACCGGAGGTCACCCGCACCAACCCCGACCGCGAGCTCTTCGGCCAGGGGCTCGCCAACATCGCCTCGGGCCTGTTCGGCGGCCTGCCCGCCACCGGCGCCATCGCCCGCACCGCCGTGAACGCGAGGGTCGGGGGTCGCACCAGGGTCGCGGCCATCGTGCACGCGCTGGTCCTGGTCGTCGTGATCTATGCACTCGGCCCCGTCGTCTCGCTGATCCCGCTCTCGGCGCTGGCCGGTGTGCTGATCATGACTGCGGCCCGGATGATCAACCTGAGGCTCGCCCGCCGGATCTGGAACACCACCGGCTCGGACCGGATCACCTTCGTCGCAACGCTGGCGACCACCGTCGTGCTCGACCTCATCACCGCGGTCCTCCTCGGCGTCGCGCTCGCCGCCGTGCTCAGCCTGCGCCACATGGCGTCCACCACCTCCGTGCGCCGCGAACACCTGCCCGCCTCCACACCCGAGGGGCTCGTCGACTTCCCCACCCACCAGATGCACGAGCGGGTCGCGGTGTACCGCATCGACGGCGCCCTCTTCTACGGCGACGCCACCCGCTTCATCGACGTCGTGAGCTCCGTCGGCGACGTCGAGGGCGTCATCGTCCGCGTGCACCGCACCCGAGTGCTCGACGCGTCCGGGGCCGAGGCGCTGCACGAGGTCAACCGCACGCTCCGTCGCAGGGGCATCAGGCTGGTGGTGCAGGGGCTGACCGACGCCCAGCTGCGGATCGCGGTCGCCGCCGACGGTATCGAGCCCGCACAGGCCGCCGAAACCCTGCCCGAGGCCATCGACCTGATGTGCGGGCTCCTCGGCGAGCCGGGGCGCGCCGTCGTCACCGGCGAGACGACCCGGCTGTTCAGCTACGGCTCCTTCATCCAGACCGCCGTCCACCAGAAGGTCTACGGCCGCAGGCTCACCGGCCGGCTGGACTCGCTGCCCGGTTACCGGCTGCGTCTCATCGACGTGCCCGCCGACCAGACGTCGACGCTTGGGCTCACGACCCAGCCCGCCGCGGTGCCCGGCGACCCCGACGACCTGATCGCCGGCAAGCTGTTCACCGTCGACGAGTCGGAACTGGCCGCCATCGACGCAGTCAACGAGGCCCTGTTCCGCCGCGAATGGCTCGAACTGACCTCCGGCGAGTCCGCCTGGGTGTTCGTGGCCCGCGACGCCCAGTAGCGGCGTCGCCCCCGATCGGTCGCGCGGGGCTGCGATAGCTGTGGATCCAGGCATGGTCTTCCATCGCTGGATCCACAGCTATGACGACACCGTCCACCTGCCCTGGTTCGACGTCACCGTGTCGTGCTGCGAGCGGGACGCGGACGGGGGGCTCGGGTCGGCGTAGGTCGTCAGCAGGCGGCCGCCACGGCGGCCAGAAGTGCCAGGGTCGAGGTGTTCACCGCCGAAAGCTTCGGCGCCAGTGCGACGATCTCGGCCGCGTTCGGGGAGTCCTTCAACGAGGCGAGGGCGGTCTCCAGTTCGCCGATCGACGACTTGACCGCCGCCGACTCGGGCTTGAACTCGTCCTGGGCCGACGAGACCAGGGCCGCGGCGTCGGACCTGAACGTCTCGAAGCGCTGGCTCAGGGCGTCGGTGCCGTCCTTCAGGATGTCGATCGTCATGATGGCCTCGAGCGAGGCCTTGACCGCTGCGGCGTCCGCGCACACCTGGGGATTGGCCGAAGCGCTCGGCGCCGGGACGGCCGAGGTGGTCGTCGGGACGAAGTCCGGCACGATCCCACCCAAGCCTGAGCAGCCGACCAGTGCGAACGATCCGAATACGGCACCGACCACGCCCAGCGCGAGCCGATGGCTACGAGTCGTGATGCTCACGATGCGCCTTTCGTCGTCCGGCACCAGGAGAGCAACGCCTCCCGGCTGGGGAAAGCGTACCCGCGACCGCGTCCTACCCGACGGCAACGGGCAGGAAAGTGAACGGTGCTGCTGCCACGAAGTCGGCGGACGCCTCACCCGAGCGTCCCTTCTTCTGCTGCTCCGCCACGTCGAGTCTGAGGGTTGGCGCCCCCTCGTCCAGGTCGAAGTTGCTGAGGTGAGCCCAGAACACACCCGGCGAGAGAGTCGATTCGTAGCAACCGGCATGGGTCTCCTCCAACGCGACCTCGACAACTTCGCCACCTGGTTCGCCCGCCACGGCATCACCCTCGACCCCGACGACTGGTTCACCCAGTGCATCACCCAAGCCTTCGCGTGACCCGGCAACGTCATTGCACATCTGGAATCGTCTGGGCTGTTTGCCCGGGTCTTGGGTTTCGTCAGTGGTCTGGGGGACACTGCAAGCGTGAGGGGATACGAAGAGCAATCCGAGGGTCAGGGGTCTGAGACAGAGCTGCCGGCAGCGGATCCGGAACACAAACCGGCCCGCTGGCGGCCGCGCTGGATCCTGTACGCCGTCGGCGTCGTCATCGTGGCACTGGTTTCCACCTACGTCGTGTCGCAGCGCTGGACCAGGGACACCAGCGGCGAGCCCCCCATCGTCATCGAGACCAGCACTCCGGGTCCGTCCGCGAGTGCCCCACCGGACTCCGATGGGGACGGGATCCTGGATGCGGTCGAACTGGCCGGCTGGGCCACCCAGGACGGTCGCGTGTATCGCACGGACCCGTTCAAAGCAGACACCGACGGCGATGGACTCGCCGACGGTGAAGAGGCCGGCACCCTGCTGTCCAATGCAGGATCTCAGTGGTTGTATGCCGGAGTGTCCGACCCCACGAAGGTCGACTCGGACGACGACGGCCTCGATGACAAGGCGGAGGTCCGGGGCTGGCGCAGGCAGCGAGGCGGCTTCTACCAGACCAACCCCATGCGCGCCGACACTGACGGCGACGGCCTGACCGACGGCGTGGAGGCCGGGGCGCTGATCTCTGACGACGCTGTCCTCCCGATCTACGCGGGCATCTCGGACCCGACGAAGATCGATTCCGACGACGACGGCCTCGACGACAGAACCGAGGTCCAGGGCTGGAAGACGCCGCGGGGCGGGTTCCACCGGTCCGACCCGATGATGGCCGACAGCGACGGTGATGGGCTGACCGATGCCGAGGAAGCCGATGTGCTTCTCTCCGATCACGGGCCGGTCAAGGAGTATTCGGGATTCTCGGACCCCCTCCTCGCCGACACCGACGGCGACGGCCTGACCGACGCCGAGGAAGCGGACCTGAGCCTGGACCCGTTCAACGTCGACACCGACGGCGACGGCCTCGACGATGCCTACGAATCCAACGTGCTCGGCACGTCCCCCGACGTGGCCGACACCGACGGGGATGGCCTCGACGACGGCTACGAGGTCGCGAACCAGGAGAGCCAGGGCCTCGATCCGCTGGTCTTCGACGAGAAGGTCGACAAATGGGTCTATGCCCTCGACTTCGCCAAGGGTGCCGTCGCCGGTGACCTGTGGCGTGAGGACTCTCTCGCCTGGCTGAGCGGAAACCTCGTTGCGGGCGGGGCAAGCTTCATACCCGGCGTGGGATGGATCATCGGAACCGTCGCCGACGTCCGAGACACCATCGGCTCGGCAATCCACGCCGACTGGGTGGGCGCCGGTTTCAGTCTCGTTGGCCTGGTACCGGAGATCGGCGATGTGGTGGCCGTCCCGGGAAAGGCGGCGCGTTTCGCCAAGCGGGTCCCCGCACTGGCTGCGGACGCGGCAGCTCACGTCGTTGGGATCAAGAAGATCCCCGAGGACATCAAGTTCAAGGGCCTCGTGGCCGTACAGCCCCGCGTCAGTGAGGTGCTCGCCGCCGGCGCCTCCAAGAAGGCCACGATCAGACTCGCCGGTGGACGGACGAACCTGGATGGCCTCGCGGCTGACCTCAACCGCCCCGGCCATATCAAAGGCTCAACAACCAAGTTCATGGCCGATGGCAAGGATGGGGAGAAGTTTCTTGAGAGGGAACTCCGCAAGAGCTCCAAGACTGTCGGCACCCAGGTCTCGGCCAAGACCGCGGGATGCGTCCAGGTCTGCAATGCGTTGGCCCGCCGGTTCGACGTCGTCGCGGATGGCGTGGCCCACGAGTCCAAGGTCGGCCCTGTTCCGTTCAGCGCGAGCATCGAGAAGCAGATCCGATCGGACGCGTACCTGATCGAGACCGGAGAGATCATAGGGGCTCAGTGGCACTTCTTCCCCAGCGCCAAGTCCGACAGTCTGGGAGCGGACAAGAGGGTCCTCGACCTCCTCGAAGAGCTCGGCATCCCCTACACCATCCATCTGCCCTCAACGGGATAGCACTGCCACGGGGTGCGGAGGAGTCACCAGTTCTACGTCGCGAGACGGATCGGCAGATGTCGGACAGTGCCCCACCCTCCAGTTGGGACTTCCGGCTGGTCATTCGTCCAGAAGTCCCAAGTGAGCGGGCCGCGACGGCTTAACAACAGCCATGTAGTTCTCCCCACCTGTGGACAATGCTGGGGAGAACCTCCCCACGGCTGGGGACACCACACGAAGGCGGCGTCTCACAGGGAGCCGGCAAACTCGCGCACGGCGTCGGCGAAGGCCTCCGGCCGGGTCGCATACGTCGCGTGGCCAGCCCCCTCGATCCCCTTCAGCCTGCCGTTCGGCAGACTGCCGGCGACGACCCGGGCGAGCTCCTGCAGCGAGGGCAGGCTGTTCGTCCCGGACAGCACTAGGCAGGGGTGGGAGATCCCGGCCAAGTCGGCGGCCGTCAGCCGATACATCGGCATCTGCAGGTCCGCCATCATGGCGGGCAGGTTCGCCCGATAGGCCTGCTTCCTGTCGTCGGTGAGACCCTGCCACATGCGCGGATCGACGACGGAGAAGAACGCATCCACGGCCAGGGCCGGGTCGCTGCCGCCGAGTGCGCCTCCAACGGCCGGCTTGACCATGCCGACGAAGGCCTCACCGATCTCGGGCGCAAGGGAGAACACCGGCGGCTCGGACAACACCGCCCCCCTGACCAGGTCGGGATGGCGACGCAGGACGTCGATGCACACACGTGCCCCGCCGCTGGAGCCGACCAGGATCACCGGCGCCAGGCCCAACGCGACGATCAACTGGGCGGCGTCGTCGGCGTGCAACTCGACCGACTCCGGACCGGCCTCCCCCCTCGGGCTTCGCGTGTGGCCGCGCCGGTCGTAGGCGACGACGCGGAACGAGTCCTTCAGCCGGGCCATCTGGTCCGACCACACATCGGCGGAACCGGCCATGCCGTGGACGAACAACAAGGCAGGTCCGCTGCCGGCCTCCACGTAGAACAAGGATGTCCCGTTGACCTCAACCTCGCCCATCGCAACCTCCCAAGGGTCGCCGCCGAGAGACTCGGCGGGCGGCTGCGTCCAGCAGTCAATCCAAGTGTGCTTGCGAGGGCCAAACGTGGAGAGGGAGGCAGCCAGCCTGGACTCGTGCGGGCGGCGCCGAGCCGCCCCGGGCCCCACTTAACAACAGCCGTGTAGTTCTCCCCACCTGTGGACAACCTCGTGGAGAACTCCGGGTACCGGTTACTTTCTGGGGGTAGCTAGGTCGCGGCTGTGCGCGACGTCGTCGACCGGCGCCCGCGGCTGCGCCTCAGCGGCGCGGTAGCGCCTTCTCGCTGCCCAGACGAGCCCGTTGCGCGGCCGCCTGCCCGCGGGCGACGGAGTGTCCGTCCCAGACACCGCCGGTCCCCCGCCAGGTGCCCCGCACCCCGTGTTGCCGTGCCTGGTGCTGGTAGTAGTCGGCGATCTCGACCTCCTTCGCCCGCAGCGCCAGCTCGGTCGAACGCGCGACCGCGGCCCTCTCACTGGGTGCCCCCTTGGCCGGCGAGCCGGCGCGCCGGCGCTCGGCGGCACGCGCCTGCATCAGCCTCCCCGCGATCCGGTCCGTCCAGCCGGCGTAGAAGGCGGCCCGGGCAGTCCGCCCGTGTACCGGCTTGTGGGCGCCCGAGCGGATGTAGGCGTCGGTGTCGGCCACCATCTGCACGACGAGCGAGACGTAGAGGGCCTTGGTCACCTGGATGTCCTCCGCGAAGCCGTAGAGCGTCACCCCGGTGTTGTCGGTGCGGATGCTGCAGCGCAGGTCATTGGCCTCGGCGACCGCGAGCATGAGCGCGACGAAGCGGGCGTTCGACGGCTGCCCCCGATGCCCGAGCTGCACCGGCTCGAACACCGGAGTCTGCGACACCTCGCGCTCCTGGTGGGCGGCGCGCGCGACCGCAAGCTCGATCGAATGGGCGGTGGCAAGCGACTGGGCCTTGCCGAGGAACGCCTCGCGCTCCGCCTGGTTGGCGGCCCCCTCGGCGTGCCGCAGCAACTTGCCGACCTTCGCCAGCATCCCGGACTGCGCCCCGGCCGTCTGCCGCTGGACCCCGACCTGGCCGTAGGCGTCCTGGAGCATCGTGGCGATCTGGGCCCAGCCGAGGTCCTCCAGGAGCTGGACGAACGTGGCCCGGAAGCCGGCGCCGTGCGCGTCGATGATGGCGCCGTCGACGCCGGTGTTGAGGTGGTGGGACAGCTCGTGGAGCACGACGAGGCCTCGCAGCGCCCAGGCGCCGCCGCTCTCCCGCTCCGGCAGCCAGATGAAGCCGTCCTTGTACTTGGCCTTCTTCCAGCCCCGCAGGCTCACCACCCTGACCGGGCGCAGCTCGCGCCCCCGGTAGCGCGAACCCGACTGCTTGGCCTGCTGGCGCAGCCGCTCCAGGACGGCCGTCACGAACCCGGGGACATCCTCGGGCCGGCTGAACCTGGGTTCGACCTCGGGACGGTAGACGACCTCCCGCCGCGTGGGCCCATCCTCCAGCACCACCCGGACCTCGCCCGTGTCGGGACACACCGCGTCCAGCCACTCGGCCACCATGTCCTCTGCCGCGTACGTCGTCGAACGCTCCGGATCCTCCATGCCCGCCAGCATGCCAGAGGCCACCGACAACCGCGTCCGGGCCGCCGGCGCAGACCGCCGCCGCGGCGTGATTCCCTGTCCAGTGGGAGCTTTGCCGTCTCAGACGACGGCAAAGCTCCCACTGGGTGCCGACGGCTCCAGGCGGTGGCCGCTGCTGGCACAGGCACTCGGCGCCGAGGTCTGGGTCAAGCACGAGAACCACAACCCGACCGGTGCGTTCAAGGTGCGCGGCGGGCTCACCTTCATGGACCACCTACGGCAGGCCGGCAACACCTTGGGTGTCATCTCGGCGAGCCGCGGCAACCACTGCCAGTCGCTGGCGTTCGCCGGGCGGGTCTACGGCATCCCCGTCACCATCGTCGTGCCCGAGGGCAACTCGCCTGACAAGAACGCCGCCGCGCGCGCCTTTGGTGCCGAGCTGATCGAGCACGGCGACGACTTCCAGACCGCGCTCGAGCACTCACAAGAACTGGCCCAGGAACGCGGGCTGACGGCGGTCCCGCCGTTCCACCCCTGGCTGATCGAGGGCGTGGCCACCTACGGTGCCGAACTCCAGGAGGACGCGCCCGGCCTCGACGCCATCTACGTGCCCATCGGCATGGGCAGCGGCATCTGCGGCAACATCATCGCCCGTGACCTGGCCGGATCCGACACCGAGATCGTGGGCGTCGTCGCCGAGCAGGCGCCCGCCTACGCGCTCTCCCTCGACGCCGGGCACCTGGTCAGCACCGAGGCCGCCAACACGTTGATCGACGGCATCGCCTGCCGGGTCCCGGACCCGGTCGCCCTGGCCACCATCCGGCAGGGGGTCTCCCGCGTCGTACAGGTCAGCGACCGGCTCGCCCAGGAGGCGATGGTCATGATGTTCCGGGCGACGCACAACCTCGCCGAGCCCGCCGGCGCCGCCGCCCTGGCCGGGGCATTGGCGGACCGGGAGCGGAACGCCGGCCGGCGCATCGCCGTCGTCAACAGCGGCGGGAACGCCGACTTCGACGTCCTGCGCGACGCATTCGAGGCGGTCGGCCACGCCTCCCTGCGCGGGTGAGGGAACTGGGCCTGACCTACGCGATGCCGCCGCCGTCGGCGACGATGGCGGCGCCGGTGACGTACGAGGACTGGTCGCCGGCCAGCCAGACGACGACGTCGGCGATCTCGGACGGCTGGCCGAAGCGGTGGAGCGGCCGGTCTGCGGCCTCCTGCATGAACGACGCCTCGTCCTGGCCGAGCTGGCGGGCCTCGTCGCGGAGCATGCCGGTGTTGATGTCGCCCGGGTTGACGGAGTTGACGCGGATGCCCTGCGGGCCGTGGTCGATGGCCAGGGCGCGGGTCATGTTCACGACCGCCCCCTTCGACGCGCAGTAGGACAGCGCCTGCCCGCCGCCCTTCAGGCCCCAGCCGGAGCCCGTGTTGATGATGGAGCCGCCGCCGGCCGCCGCCATGATCGGCACGACGTGCTTGCACATCAGGAAGATCGAGCGGACGTTGACGGCCATCACCAGGTCCCAGGTGTCGACGTCCAGCTCGACGGCGGTGGAGCGGCGGATGATGCCTGCGTTGTTGAACACGACGTCGATGCCGCCGAAGGTCTCCCGCACGCGCGCGACCAGCGCGGCGATCGCGGCCTCGTCCGAGACGTCGGCGCCGACGGCGATGGCCGTGCCGCCCTCTGCGGTGATCCTGTCCACCACGGCCTGCGCGGGGGTCTCGTCGAGATCAACGACGGCGACCCTAGCCCCCGCGCGGGCCATCGCCAGCGCCGTCGCCGAGCCGATGCCGCCCGCCCCGCCGGTCACGATCGCGGCCCGGCCCTCAAGCGTCCCTGTCATCTCACATCTCCTCTGCTGCCTTCGCCGTGTACACGGCCAGTGTCCTCGGTCCCGTGACCACCCGCACGGGCCCTGCCAGTTCGTGGTCCAGCGCCACGTCACCGGTGTCGATCAACAGCGGCCGGCCCCCCAGCCCGACCAGCTTCTCCTGCGTCGCCCCGATCACCAGCGGGCTGTTCTCGTGCGGGAGTGAGTCCAGCAGCGCCCGCAGCACCCGCGCCGACACCTGCTGGTTCCCGCGCCCCAGCACGAACCCCTGCCCGCCGATGATGGAGACGACGGCCCGGGCCCCACCGGGCGCGGCGTCGATCTGCTCGAGGGCCCCGTTCTCATCCACGTCCAGCGCGACTACGGCGCCGTCGCGCACCACGTCCACCCCGAGCGGGGTGAACTCCAGACCGAGGCGCCGCATCAGCGCCGCCGTGGTGCCGCCCGGCCCGACCAGGTAGGTCACGCCCGGCCGCAGTTCCTCCGCCAACCCGCGCGCGACGGCCTCGACCGCGTCGGCCGCCGACGACAGCGTCGCCACCTTCCGGCCCTGCACGCGGGAGGCGTCATCCGGCACGTTGACAAGGGCGAACAGCCTCGGATCGACGCGGCCGGTGCGCACCTGGTCCTCGTCGACGTCCAGCACCTCCACCTCGTGGACCCCGCGTCCCGGCCCCTCGGCGACGACGTCGGCCGCGATCGCGCCGGCCGCCTTCGGCGAGACCGCAAAGCAGCCGGAGTACATCTTCACCCCGGACGGGATCCCGAGCACCGGGACGCCCGAGGCCCCGACGCCGGCGGCGACGTCTCGGGCCGTGCCGTCGCCTCCGCAGAACAGGATCAGGTCGACGCCGCGGGCCACCATCGCGGCGGCCAGCGCCGTCGTGTCGGCGCCGGTGTCGGTCACCTCCAGCGGCAGCACCTCGGCGGCCAGGCCTGCCTGTGCCGCGGCGTCGGCACCGAGTTCGCCGGGTCCGACCAGCAGATTCGGGGCCGACGGCGCAAGCACCCGCAACGCCCGGACGGCACGCTCACCGGCCCTGGGCACCGCGCCCGCGTCCCGTGCGCGACCCAACGCGTCGGCGCCGTCGGTCCCCTTCAGCCCGGCAGGCCCACCCATGCCGGCCACCGGATTGACGATCAGCCCAACCCGACGCTCAGCCACCGGAACCCGGACCCATCCGAACAGGGAGCACCGCTGGTCGAGTAGCCGACGAGGAACGAGGAGGCATGTCGAGACCTCGCAACAGTCCCCACAAACCCTCACCAGGTCTCGACACGTCGCAGGCTCCTCCGTCGCCGGCGACTACTCGACCAGCGGGCGTCGAGTTCACGCCCTCCGCCGGTCGAGTAGCCGACGAGGAACGAGGAGGCATGTCGAGACCCCGCAACAGTCCCCACAAACCCTCACCAGGTCTCGACACGTCGCGGGCTCCTCCGTCGCCGGCGACTACTCGACCAGCGGAACCGAGGAAACGACCTCCGGACGGCGGGTTCACGCCCTCCGCCGGTCGAGTAGCCGACGAGGAACGAGGAGGCGTGTCGAGACCCCGCAACAGTCCCCACAAACCCTCACCAGGTCTCGACACGTCGCGGGCTCCTCCGTCGCCGGCGACTACTCGACCAGCGGAACCGAGGAAACGACCTCCGGACGGCGGGTT
>JBDHZH010000053.1:0-19721 GCA_039811745.1 Arachnia sp. | reverse complement strand
GGCGACGGCGCCACCAGCGTCGTGGTCACGAGAGCCTTCGGCGACTCCAGCGCCACCCAGACGCTGACGCTCCGCGCCGGCGATCCCCGCCTGCACGTGCGGGTCGACGTCGACTGGAAGGAACGGGACACGCTGCTCAAGCTCGGCTGGCCGGTCGACGTGCACGCCGACCATGCGGCCTTCGAGATCGAGATGGGCCACATCGTCCGCCCGACGCACACCAACACGTCTTGGGACGCGCACCGCTTCGAGGTGAACGCCCACCGCTGGCTGCACGTCGGCGAGCCGGGCTTCGGCGTCGCCGTCGCCAACGCCCAGACCTACGGCTGGGACGTCACCCGGCAGGGCAAGCCGGGCGGCGGCACCTACTCGCTGGTGCGCGCCTCGCTGCTGAAGGGCGCCCGCTACCCCGATCCCCGCACCGACGTCGGGCAGCACACGTTCACCTTCACGATCCACCCGGGCGCGACCATCGAGGACGCCGTCGCCGACGGCTACGCCGCGAACCTGACGCCCCGCACCGTCACCGGCTCGCCGGTGGCGCCGCTGGTCGGCATCGACGGCGACATCGCCGTCGAGGGCATCAAGCTGGCCGAGGACGGCTCCGGCGACGTGATCGTTCGTGTCTACGAGCCCTACGGCAGGCGCGCCACCGCCGCGCTGACCGCCGGGTTCGAGGCCACCTCTGCGGTCGAGACCGACCTCCTGGAGGACGAGCTGGTGGTCGGCAACCCGCAGCAGCAGGTGGCCCCCACCGCGATCACCACGCCGTTCGCGGACGGGTCCGTCGGGATCACACTCCGACCCTTCCAGGTCGCGACAATCAGGCTGGGGCGCTGACGAATGCAAATCGGTGTCAACTACACCCCCCGCGTCGGCTGGTTCCACAGCTGGCTCGACCTGGACCTGGATCAGACGAAGTCCGACTTCGACGCCATCGCCGGCCTTGGCCTCGACCACATCCGGATGTTCCCGCTGTGGCCGCTGGTCCAGCCCAACCGGGGCCTGATCCGGCCCCGGGCGATCGCCGACGTGGTCGCCGTCGTGGATGCCGCCCACGCCAGCGGGCTCAAGGTCAGCGTGGACGCCCTCAACGGGCATCTGTCCAGCTACGACTTCCTGCCGAGCTGGGTCACCACCTGGCACCAGACGAACCTGTTCACCGGTGAGGTGGCGGTGGCCGGCGAGGCGGCGCTGGTCGCCGAACTGGCTGCGGCGCTGAAGGGCCACCCGGCGATGACCGGCATGACGCTCGGCAACGAGTTCCCGCAGTTCGCGGGACCCGCCCCGGGCCACCGCCACCCGATCATCTCCGAGGCCACCCCGGACGACGTCGATGTCTGGTTCGACCGCATCCTGTCGCCGCTGGAGGCGGCCTGGCCGGAGGGTGCGCACCATCACGGCTTCGACGACGACCTCTGGTTCGTCGATGCCCACCCGTTCACCCCGAGGCACGCCGTCACCCGCGGCGCCGCCACGACGGTGCACTCGTGGGTGTTCGCCCAGGTGGGCCCCCGCTACGGCGCGGGCCACCCGGCGCTGACGTCGTTCCCGCGCTACCTGCTGGAGATCGCCCGCGCCTGGAGCCCCGACCCGACACGGCCGCTGTGGCTGCAGGAGGTGGGCGCGCCCCGCACCCACGTCTCCGACGACGCCGCCGCAGACTTCGTGTCGTCGACCATCGACGCCGTTCTCGACACCCCGGGTCTGGAGGCGATCACTTGGTGGTGCAGCCACGACGTGAACCGGTCGCTGCTGGACTTCCCGGAGCTCGAGTACTCGCTCGGCCTGTTCACCTCCGACGGCGTCGCCAAGCCGGAGGCCAGGCTGCTGGCCGAGCGCATGGACGAGCTGCACGCGACGAACGTGCCCGCCGGCCCCGACCCCGAGGATCGTCCGGTCATCGAGTTCGCCGCCGACTGGCACACCGGTGCCGGCCGCGGCGTGTGCAACCCGATGGGCGACCTGTTCGACCAGTGGCAGTCCCGCCACGCCGCCGGTGAGGTCTGCGGCCTGCGTCGCATCTGATCGTCGAACCCCGACGCCCCTGCCGTTGCCCTGTCCGGGAGCGGCAGGGGCGTCGTCCGTGCGACGGATAGTCTCGGGGTGATGAACGACACTGGGGGCCCGGCGGACGACTACGTCGCCGACCCCAGGCGGTGGCGCATCCTCGCCGTCCTCATGGTGGCGCTGTTCCTGTCGTTGATCGACGTGAGCATCGTCAATGTCGCGCTCCCGTCGATCCAGGTCGGGCTGGACGCCACACAGTCGCAGCTGCAGTGGGTCCTGTCCGGCTATGCCCTCACGTTCGGTATCGGGCTCGTCGCTGCCGGCCGGGCCGGCGACATCTACGGGCGGGGCGCCCTCTTCATGACGGGCGTGGCAGTCTTCACCCTCTCGTCCGTGGCCTCCGGGCTGGCGCAGGTCGCCGACCTGCTGAACGTCGCGCGCGCGTTCCAGGGCATCGGGTCGGGGCTGCTCAACCCGCAGACCGTCGGCATGATCCAGCAGCACTTCCGGTAGTGCCCCTCGACGGAAGGGCTCTAGTTCCGCTGGTCGAGTAGTGCCCCGTAGTTCCGCTGGTCGAGTAGTGCCCCGTAGTTCCGCTGGTCGAGTCGCGCCCCGCGAGGGACGAACTCCAGTTCCGCTGGTCGAGTAGTGCCCCGCGACGGAGGGGCCGTAGTTCCGCTGGTCGAGTAGTGCCCCGCGAGGAACGAGCCGGGCACGTGTCGAGACCCCGGCCAAGTCTCCGCAGACCCTCACCGGATCTCGACACGCCTCCTCGTTCCTCGTCGGCTACTCGATCAGCGGATGCGGGGTTCCGCTGGTCGAGTAGGGCCCCGCGACGAAGGAGCCGGGCACGTGTCGAGACCCCGACCAAGTCCCTGCGGACACTCACCGGATCTCGACACGGCCGCTCGTCACTTCGACACGCGGCGCTCGTTCCTCGCGCTGCTACTCAGTGCAAGTCCTCGCGGCCTACTCGATCAGCGGTTCCCCTTTTCCGGTGGTCGAGCCAGCGAGCACCAGCGAGCGACGGTCGAGACCGCGCAAGGATCCCTGCATACCGGCACCGGGAACCGTTACCAAACCGTTACCTTCCAGTCGGGGTTCAGGCCGGTTCCGGGATCGGTTCTGTCGGTGGGCGGTGACAGAATCAAACACATGAGCGACATGGTGGGGTTTCGGGAGGCGGGGCAGCGGTTCATGGCTGCTGCCTGGGACACCGCCCATGCCGCGACCGGCATCGGCGACGCGTCCGGGGTGAGTGAGTTCCTCGACGTCATCGAGCAGATCGCCTCCCAGCTGGCCGGGCTACGACTGAACACGATCGACCAGGCCCGATACCTGGCCGGTGCCGCACAGATCCTGGACTCGGTCACCTCATCAGTGGCCGACACCGTGGGCAGGCTCCGCGGCCACATCCGGCTGGCAACCACTTTGGCGGAGGAGTTGCCGTTGATCCAGGCCGCACTGCAGGAGGGCCTGATATCGATGCCGCAAGCAGCCGCGATCGCAGACGGGCTGGGGACGCTCCCGGCCGGTTTCGGCACCGCCGAGCGGGCAAAGTGCCAGACCGAGATCCTGAAACACGCCGACAGCCTCGGCCCAGCCGAACTACGCATCCTCGCTGGGCGGCTGGTCGAGTACGTGGACCCGGAAGCGGCCGAGGCGGCAGAGGCTGCGAGACTGGCCGCGGAGGAGCGGCGTGCCCGGCGCCGACGCCGGCTCAGGCTCACCCCGAACCATCACGGCGCGATGATCATCTCGGGGAAGTTGCCGCTGGCCGACGGGGCCCTGTTGGCGGCCCAGCTGGAGGCGTTGATGCCGCCACTCGCGTCGTACCAGAACAACGAAGAGTTGCCTGACCGGCAGGCACGCACCGCCGATGCGTTGATGCTGCTGGCCCAGATCGCAGCCAACTCCGGACACCTGCCGAACCAGGGCATGGACCGGCCACACATCGTCCTCACCCTCGACCACGACACCCTCGCTTCGGGCCTCGGCCGCATCACCCTGCCCGGACACACCGGCATGCTTGGTGCAGGGGATGCCCGACGATTGGCCTGCGACGCAGGCATCCTGCCCGTCGTCCTCGGCGGCCCCTCCCAGCTGTTGGACGTCGGACGGGAGGAACGGCTGTTCACCAAAGCGATCCGGGCCGCGTTGACGCTCCGCGACAAGGGCTGTGCCTTCCCCGGCTGCACCGCGGTCCCAGCAGCCTGTGAAGCACACCACATCCGGCCCTGGTGGTCCGGCGGCCACACCGCCCTGAACAACGCCGTCCTGCTCTGCCCGTATCATCACCGGCTCGTCGAACCAGACCCCGACTCCCCAGAGGCTTCCCAGTGGCTGGTCCACCTCGACCCGGTCACCGGACAGCCCTGGTTCACCCCACCGGCACACATCGACCCCAACCGGCGACCACGGCAACACCGCCGACAGCTGGTCCATAACATCAGGCTGGAACGCGGCGTCGGCGTCGGCGCTGCGGGGCACGGCCACGTCCAGAAGGACGGGTGGGTTTCAGGGGAAGGGCACGTCCCGCGGGAGGAGTCTGCCCGGACACCGGACAGCCTCCCCCGACAACAGCACAGCGACTGGGACGACCATGTCCAGACGGGGAAGCGGGTTGCAGGGGAGGACCATGCCCACACCACGGCCACGGCACTGCTGCGGCGGCGGCGGGTCGACATCCCCGCAGCACTGCTCGACAACGACTGGAACAACCACCAACCCGACCAGCACCACCACGCCCGGGCAGCCACCCCGCCCCCGGCGCCAGCGGCGCTGCCCGGACAGGTCGGCTACACCAACCCCTGGCACACCCCCTGACCGGGTGACAGTCCCCGCCCAGCCGCGGGAGGTTTCGACCAGCCGACGGCTCGCTGACGCTCGCGGTCGGCGCTCAACCAGCGAGGAGGGAAGACCCCGCCCCAACCGCTGATCGAGTAGGCCGCGAGGCGGTCCCTGAGCTGCGAGCGAGGAACGAGCGAAGCATGGTCGAAGGGGACGAGCGGCCGTGTCGAGATCCGGCGAACGTCCCCGCGGACTTGGTCGAGGTCTCGACACATGCCCGACTCCTCTGTCGCGGTGCGCTACGCGACCAGCAGGGAGGGGGCCCGACCAGCACTGAGAGAGTCCGTCGACAGGCAGAGCCGAAGCGTCGGGGGCGGTGTCGGGGTCGGGGATCAGGGCGCGTAAAGATCTTGAAACCCGACCCCAGCCCAACCACTACAACCACGACGAAGGAGACCACAACGGCGCCATGAGCCCCGACCCCGACACCGACCGCAACAGACCACCACCCCGGCCGCCCGTGGTCTCGACACGTGCCCGGCTCCTCCGTCGCGGGGCACTACTCGACCGACGAAACTACAGATCCTCCGTCGCGGGGCACCACTCGACCGGCGTCGGAACCACGCAACCGACGCTGGTCGAGCCGGCGGGGGCGTCAGCTGGTGTGCTGGGCGACCCAGGCCTCCAGCTGCTTCCTCGGCGGGGCGCCGACCTGCCGGGCCACCTCGCGGCCGTCCCGGAGTATCACCATCGTCGGGATGCTCATGGCCTGGAAGCGGGCCTGGGTCGCGGGGTTGTCGTCGACGTTCACCTTGACAACCTTCAGGGTGCCTGCGCGGTCGCGGGAGACCTGCTCCAGCACTGGGGCGACCATCCGGCAGGGACCGCACCACGGCGCCCACAGATCGACCACGACCGGCAGATGTGTGTCGGTGGCGGCGGCGAAGTCGGCGTCGCTGCCGTCGACGAGCCAGGGCAGCTTGGCGCCGCACTGGGCGCATTGGGGAAGTCCCTTGGCCGCAACCGGCACCCTGTTTCGCTTGCCGCAGGATACGCAGGTGACGATGTTGCTCATGACCCCATCCTGCCCCATCGGACAAAGCCACCCCTTGTCGCCGGTAGTGTGAATCCTGCTCGACGACGACGACCGAGGAGTTGCGATGAACGACCACGCCGGAGATGCCCCGAGACGCGACGAGATCCTGGTGATCGGGTCGGCGAACATGGACCTCTACACCCGGCTGGACCACATTCCCGTCGGCGGGGAGACCATCCTAGGTTCCCCGATCTGGACCTCGCCGGGCGGCAAGGGCGCCAACCAGGCCGCGGCCGCGGGAAGGCTGGGCGCGAAGGTCCGCTTCGTCGGGCAGGTCGGCCGCGACGAGTACGGCGACCGGCTCCGGGCCGGGCTCGCCGGTGCCGGTGTGGACGTGAGCGGCCTGAAGACGGGCGAATCACCTTCGTCGCTTGCGATCATCCTCCTCACGCCGGACGGCGAGAACTCAATCGTCGTGTCGCCATCCAGCAACCAGCACGTCTCATCGGCGGATGTCGACGAGGCTTTCGCGTCCGTCCCCGAAGGTGTCGGAGCCGTCATCTGCCAACTGGAGATCCCGCTCGAGACGGTGATCCACGCCGCCGAGGTGGCCGCCCGGAACGGGGTCCGGTTCGTGCTGAACGCCGCTCCCGCCCAGCCGCTGCCGGCCTCGCTGCTAGCTGCCGCCGACCCGCTAGTCGTCAACGAGTCCGAGGCCGCCCTGCTGCTCGGCCCGGACCGGGCGGCCGGCATGGATCCTGCGGCGCTGGTCTCCGGGCTGCTTGGCCTCGGTCCGAGTTCGGTCGTCCTCACCCTCGGCGGGGACGGCGTCGCGCTGGGAGCCACCGACGGCCCGGTCACGCAGCTGCCTGCACGCAGGGTGCCGGTCGTGGACACCACCGGAGCCGGCGATGCGTTCGTCGCGGCTCTGACGAGCCGTCTCGTGGCGGGCGACGACCTCGTCACCGCAGCCGGGTACGCCACGATCGTCGGCTCGCTCGTCGTTCAGAAGGAGGGTGCCCAGGCCTCCTACCCGACCGACTTCGAGGTCGCCGCAGTCGACGACTGATCCCCGGCTGCGGACCGGGCTCAGCGGAGCAGGCCGGTGTCCCTGGCCCTGGCGACGGCGGCGGTGCGGTTGTCGACGCCCAGCTTCTCGAAGGCGTGCACCAGGTGGGTCTTGACGGTGGCCTCCGACACGAACAGCGACTTGGCGATGGCCCGGTTCCCGAGTCCCTCTGCCACCAGGCCCAGAACCTCCAGTTCACGCTCGGTCAGTTCGATCGAGGGACGCCGCATCCGGCCCACCAGCCGCTGGGCAACCACGGGCGACAGGACCGTCTCGCCCTTAGCGGCCAGCGCCACGGCCTCCACCAGCCGCTCCGGTTCGGCGTCCTTCAGCAGGTAGCCGCAGGCCCCGGCCTCGATGGCGCGCAGGATGTCGGCGTCTGTGTCGTAGGTGGTCAGGATCAGCACCCTAGTGGCCGGGAATTTCGCGACGATCTCCCGTGTGGCCACCACACCGCTCTCTGCGCCGAGTTGCAGGTCCATCAGCACCACCTGGGGCCGGAGCCTGCCGACCAGCGCCACTGCCGAGGCGACCCCGTCGGCCTCGCCGATCACGTCAACGCTCCCGGCGGCCTGCAGCAGGGCACGCACCCCCGCGCGGACGACCGGGTGGTCGTCCACCAGCACCACGGAGACACTCATGACGCCCCTCCGCCAACGGGCACGGACGCCGCGACCGCCGTGCCCTCGCCGGGGGCGGACTCGACGGTGAAGGTGCCCCCGAGCGCGGCCAGCCGCTCCCCCATCGCCTGGAGCCCGAAGCCGGAGCCGTCCCTCGCGGACCGGCGGGTCGTGGCGGGATCGAAACCGACGCCGTCGTCGACGATGTCAAGGAGCACGAGGTCCTCCTCGTAGTTGATGGTCACCGACACGCGGCCGGCACCGGAATGGGTCCTCACGTTGCCGAGCGCCCCCTGGCAGAGGCGGAGCAGCCCGACCTCGGCGATTGTCGGCAACGGCCGGGCCCGGCCCTCGACGTGCAGTTCGGCCTGGATGCCCGTCTGCTCGTGGAGCCGGTCCAGCAGGCGCTGCACCGCGGCGGGGAGGGGTGCGTCGCTCAGCGCATCGGGCCTCAGCGCGTTGACGACTGCACGCGCCTCGGTCAGGTTGTCGGCGGCCACGTCCCGGATCTGCTCGAAGAGCCTCCGGTTCCCGGCGTCGGCCTCCGCTGCGGCGCCGGCCCTGGCCAGCAACAGGATGGAGGAGAAGCCCTGGGCCAGCGTGTCGTGGATGTCGCGGGCCAGGCGCGCCCGCTCCCCGAGTGCCCCGGCCTCCCGCTGAGCCTGGGCGAGTTCCTCCTGGAGTGCCAGAAGGTCGTCGTGTGCGGATGTGAGTTCCCCGACGAGGCGCCCGCGCTCCCGCGACTCGGCGAGGATCTGCTGGTAGCCGAGCCCGATGCCGACCGCCACGACCGCACCGACGACGGGGCCGATGATCTGGGAGATGACGTTTCCCGTCCCGGACGAGAGCTGGGCCATCACGACGACTGCGGTCATTCCGGTCACCACGACGATGGCGGCCGTGGTCGGGAGGACTCCAACGGCGATGAGGAAGATCGGGAACGCCATCCATGAGAACTCGGCCGACACCACGGTCAGGACGAGCCAGAGCAGCAGGAGCCCGCCGATCCAGACCCTGGTCCGCACAGGTCCGCCACGCACCAACCTGGCACCCAGCGCGTACCATCCCACCGTGAGTGCGACGACGATCCAGCCGTGCCACGGGACGCCTCCGGACCCCACCAGCCGGGCGAGCGCGATGGCCAGGAGCAGCCCGAACAGGACGTGCCCGCCCAATCGGAGGCTCCGAAGGGCGGGCGAGTCGTCGTAGGTGCGCGTGGCGCTCACGGAAGTGAGCCTACCGATCAGTGGGTGCCGACCAGCTCGCGCTCGTCGGCCGCTTCAGGCGAGACTGCGGTGGCGTCTCCACGGAGCACCGCCTGGCCCAGCATGGTGAACAGCAGGATGAACGCGGCGGTCAGGACGATGTGGCCGCTGCCGGAGATACCGGCGAACATCTTGTCGTTGAAGGCGATGCCCAGCGTGGTCATGGTGCCCTTGGCGATCATCGCGCCGGCGGTGACGAGGACCCCGATGTGCCAGGTGATCTCGAAGGCCTTCGAGAAGCGCGACTCCGACAGCCGGAACAGCTTCTCCAGGATGAGGACGAACAGGCCGATGAACATGCCCAGCACCAGGAAATGCGTGTGGGCGACGGGCAGCTGGGTCGGGTCCGCGCCGGGATTGACCCTTGTCAGCTCACGGTAGTAGAGGCCGGCAGCGAGACCGAGACCGGCATAGATGGCGCTGGACCAGAACATTCGACGAAGCATGATTCTCCTTGGATCTGCACCCGCCGGAGTCGGCGGGGCGCTTGCATGATCCAATCCAACCCGGATCTGCCGTCCCGGGCATCGGGCGGACGGTTGGACCCGGCATCAACCAAATGGTTGATGCCCGGCCGGTCACATGATGGCGGAGGTGAGGCGGCAGACGTTGTCGACGTAGCGCTTGTACCAGGGACGCCCCGCCCATTCGGCCAGCGTCAGCTCACGGCTGACGGCCCGGTACTTCTCGTCGCTGGCCTCCAGCGTGGCGACGAGGTCGCCGCCGAAGGCGAGCAGCATGATCTCGTAGTCGAGCGCGAACGAACGGTAGTCCATGTTCGACGAGCCGACCACGCCAACCTCGCCGTCGATCGTGAAGTACTTCGAGTGCAGCACGGTCGGCGCCGGGTACAGCAGGATGTGGACGCCGGCCTCCAGGAGCGCGTTGTAGTACGACTGCTGCGCGTGCCCGACGATGAACTGGTCGGACTGCTCCCCGACGAACAGTTCGACGTGGACGCCACGGTAGGCGGCCCCGATGATCGCAGTCAGCAGCGACTCGTCGGGGACGAAGTAAGGGCTGGTGATGGTCAGCGTCCGGGTGGCCTGATGCATCAGCTGGGTGAACTGGTTCCGGTTGGGCTCCGTCGGGAATCCGGGTCCCGAGGGCACCAGCTGCATCGCGCTCACCCCGGCCTCGCCCACGACGCCGACGTCGTGCTCGGGCATCGTGACGTCGAACTGCTCGCCGGTCTCGGTGAACCAGTCCGTGGCGAAGACGGCCTCCAGCTGCCACACGACGTCGCCGGAGACCTTGATGCTGAGGTCGTGCCAGCGTCGGCCGATGCGTTCGTTCGCCGCGCTGCCGTAGGCGGGATCGATCAGGTTGTGGGATCCCATGAATCCCACAACACCGTCGACGATCAGCATCTTGCGGTGATTGCGCAGGTCAGGGCGCCGCCACCGGCCCTTCAGTGGCAGCAGCGGCATCATCAGGTGCCAGTCGATGCCGACCTCGGTCATGCGGCGCTGGAACTGCTTCCACCCCGGGTACTTCCGCGAGCCGAGGTGATCCAGCAGCAACCGCACCTTCACGCCACGTTCGACCGCCCGCGCCAGCGACTGGAAGAACACGTCCGTGGTGGCGTCCCAGGCCATGATGTAGAACTCGACATGCACGTATTCCGTGGCCTCCTCCACGGCCGCGGCCATGGCCGCGTAGAAGCCCTCGGCCGTGTCGTGGCTCGCCAGGTTGGCACCGGTGGTGCAGGGCAGGCCGGTGAGTTTGTGATTCATCGCGACGACGCTGCGGACGGCGGCCGTCGGCGTCACGCCTGTCGGGATCAGCGGCAGGTCGCCGGCATGTGCGGCGATGACCTTGTTGGCCTCCTCCTGGATGCGCATGCGCCGACCGCGCACGTAGGGGCTGCCGATGAGCAGGTACAGCGGGAACCCGACCAGCGGGATCAGGAGGATCGCCAGCAGCCAGGCCGTCGACGAACTCGGCTTGCGACCCTCGGGCACCACCCCGAACGCGACGACCTTGAGCGTGAAGTCGAGTACGACGAACAGGAAGGTCAGTGTCTCGTGCCACGGCATGGAAGGCATTGTGTCACCGACGACCGCCCGGGACGCAACACGGTCACCCGGTGAGGATCAGGAGCGGGTCCCCGGCCCCGGGGCGCGGTCGGTGGCCTCGGCCTCGTCGAGTTCCCGGTCGGCACGCTCGGCCGCCTCGGTGGCGAGGTGCACCATGACCCGGAAGCCGAGGATGGCCAGGATGATGCCGCCGGCGATGGGCACCACCCACCACCAGCCCCAGTCGATGTCCTCCTGGACGAGGGCGATCACCGTCAGGCCGATCATGACGACGGTCAGGAACGCCACCGCGACGGCGAAGATCCACCGGCCACGCATGCCCGCCCTCCTCAGATGAGGTCGTGGATGCCGATCGACTGCTCGCGACCCGGCCCGACGCCGATGCCCGAGATGCGGCAGCCGATCAGCTCCTCCAGCCTGTGCACGTAGGCCTGGCAGTTGGGCGGCAGCTCGTCGAAGGTGCGGCACTCGGAGATGTCGGTGCCCCAGCCGTCGAGCACCTCGTAGATGGGCTTGGCGTGGTGGAACTCGCTCTGCGTCATCGGCATGTGGTCGTGCCTGACGCCGTCGACGTCGTAGGCGACGCACACCGGGATCCTCTCCCAGGAGGACAGGATGTCCAGCTTGGTGAGGAAGATGTCGGTGAAACCGTTGATCTTCGCCGCCTGCTCCACCACGAGCGCATCGAACCAGCCGCAGCGGCGGGGACGGCCGGTGGTGGCACCGAACTCGCCACCCTCGGCACGCAGGCGTTCACCGTCGGCGTCGAACAGCTCGGTGGGGAACGGGCCCTCGCCCACGCGGGTGGTGTAGGCCTTGGCGATGCCGATGGATCTGTTCAGTCTCGTCGGTCCCACCCCGGCCCCCACACAGGCGCCGGCTGCGATCGGGTTCGACGACGTCACGTACGGGTAGGTGCCGTGGTCGACGTCGAGATGGTGGGCCTGGGCGCCCTCGAACAGCACGACCTTGCCCTCGTCGAGGGCGTCGTTGATGTAGCGGCCGCAGTCGATCACGTAGGGCCGGAGCACCTCCGCGTGCTTCAGCAGGCTCTGCACGATGGCCTCGGCCTCGATGGCCCTGCGGTTGTACACCTTCACCAGCAGCTGGTTCTTCTGTTCCAGCGCGGCCTCGACCTTCTGGCGCAGGATGGATTCGTCGAAGATGTCCTGGATGCGGATGCCCACACGGTTGACCTTGTCGGAGTATGCGGGACCGACGCCGCGCCCGGTGGTGCCGATGCGGCGCTTGCCGAGGAACCGCTCGGTCACCTTGTCCATCACCTTGTGGTACTCGGTGATGATGTGGGCGTTGGCGCTCACATACGGGTGGGGGACGTCGACGCCGCGGGAATGCAGCACCTCCATCTCCTCGGCCAGCACGTCAAGGTCCACGACCACGCCGTTGCCGATGATCGTGGTGGTGTTGCGGTTCAGGATGCCCGAGGGAAGCAGGTGCAGGACGAACTTCTCGCCGCCCACCACCAGCGTGTGGCCTGCGTTGTTGCCACCTGAGTAACGCACGCACAGGTCGACGCGGTCCCCCAGCTGATCTGTCGCCTTACCCTTGCCTTCGTCCCCCCATTGGGCACCGACCACGACGACGCTTGGCATCTCAGCCACCTCCATGACATGGATGAAGCCCCTGCAAAGCTGCCGGGGCCTTACCGCGGCAGTCTACCCGTTGCGCCTTCGCTGCGACGATTCCGGAGTCCTGTGGCCGAGCCCGCGAACCGGAGGATCCGTGCGGTCCGCGTCGAGGACACCTGGCCGCTTCCTGCACGTTCATGCAAACCACTTCGCACGATCGTGCACACCCGCCCATCTCCATTGATTAACATGCCTTGTCGGGCAAGGCTCGAAGGCAGGGAGCCCGGCGCACGGCCGAGGCTCCATCCGTTCGTGCGGAACACCCCAGCGAGGAAGCAGGAGGAAAGACCGTGAAGAAACTCATCAACGGTGTCGACGACGTGATCGCCGACGCACTCAAGGGCGTCGAGGCGTCCGACGAGAACGTGCGCGTGGACCACGACCTGCGCGTCATCTACCGGTCGGCCCCGAAGGAGCCGGGCAAGGTTGCGATCATCTCCGGCGGCGGATCGGGTCACGAGCCGCTGCACGGCGGCTTCGTCGGCCTCGGAATGCTCGACGCCGCCTGCGCGGGCCAGGTGTTCACCTCCCCCACGCCCGACCAGATGCTGGCCGCCACCACCACCGTCGACGCCGGCGCCGGCGTCGTGCACATCGTCAAGAACTACACCGGCGACGTCATGAACTTCGAGATGGCCGCCGAGATGGCCGCAGACGAGGGCATCAAGGTCTCCACGATCCTGGTGGCCGACGATGTCGCCGTCCAGGACTCCCTGTACACCGCGGGTCGCCGCGGCGTCGGCCTCACCGTCCTCATGGAGAAGATCGTGGGCGCCGCAGCCGAGGAGGGCCGGGATCTCGACGCCGTCATGGCAGTCGGGGCCAAGGTCAACGAGGGTGGCCGCTCGATGGGCATGGCCCTGACCAGCTGCACGGTGCCCGCGGCGGGCAAGCCGACCTTCGACCTGCCCGAGGACGAGATGGAGATCGGCATCGGCATCCACGGCGAGCCCGGCCGTCACCGCGAGCACATCGCACCTGCCGCCAACATCGCCAAGCAGCTCGTCGAACCGATCCTGGCCGACCTCGACTACTCCGGCAGCGACGTGATCGTGATGGTCAACGGCATGGGCGCCACCCCGCTCATGGAGCTGTACCTCATGTACAACGAGGTCAAGCAGCTGCTGGACGCCGCGGGCGTGAACATCGCCCGCAACCTGGTCGGCAACTACATCACCAGCCTCGACATGGCCGGCTGTTCCGTCACCGTCCTCAAGGTCGACGACGAACTGCTCGGCCTCTGGGACGCCCCAGTCAAGACCGCGGGCCTCCGCTGGGGGGCATGAGCCACATGGCGCTTGTCACCATGGGTCAGCTGATCCGCTGGCTCCAGCTGTTCAGCGACGTCGTCACCGAGAACAAGGCCTACCTGACGGACCTCGACTCGGCCATCGGCGACGCCGACCACGGCATCAACATGGCCCGCGGCATGGCGGCGGTCGGTTCGCTGATCGACACCGCGGACGCCGACGCCATCGGGCCGCTGTTCAAGAAGGTCGGGATGACGCTGGTCAGCAGCGTCGGTGGTGCGAGCGGGCCACTGTACGGCACGTTCTTCATGAAGTTCGGCACCGCCGCCGCCACCACGGACGTCCTCGAACTGTCCCAGCTCGCGGCATCGCTGCGGACCGGGCTGGACGGCATCGTGGCCCGCGGACATGCGGAGCTGGGGGACAAGACCATGGTGGATGCGATGTCCCCGGCGCTCGATGCCCTGGATGCGGGCATCGCCGCCGGTGACTCCGTGACAACCTGCCTGTCGGCCGCGGCGACCGCCGCCGCCGCCGGCAGGGATGCCACGATCCCGCTGGTGGCCCGCAAGGGCCGCGCCAGCTACCTCGGCGAGCGCTCCGCGGGCCACCAGGACCCGGGAGCGACCTCGACGACGTACCTGTTCGAGACCCTCGCCCAGGCTGTGAGCGGAGCCTGACGTGGCTCTGGTCGGGCTGGTCGTCGTCTCCCACAGCCGACGGCTGGCCGAGTCGGCGGTCGACCTCGCCCTGGAGATGGTCCACGGGGAGAGACCGCCGATCCTGATCGCAGCCGGCATGCCCGACGGCGGCTTCGGCACAGACGCGATGCAGGTGATGGCCGCAATCGAGGAGGCTTCCGCCGGGGCCGGGGTGGCCGTGTTCGTCGACCTCGGCTCCGCGGTCATGAGCGCCGAGATGGCTCTCGAGTTCCTGGACGACCCGGCGGACGTGCGCGTCGTCGCGGCGCCGTTCGTCGAGGGGCTGCTGGCCGCGGCCGTCGTCGCGGCGGGCGGAGGCAGCCTGGACGCCGTCGTGGCCGAGGCGGAGAGATCGCTCACGCCGAAGACCCAGGCGCTGGGCGCGACGCCCCCGGCAACGGACGGCGCGAGGGCGGGCGACGACTGGCACGCGGACGCCGCCGCCACGGCCACACTCCCGAACCCGGACGGCCTGCACGCCAGGCCCGCCGCACTGGTCGCGACGGAGTCGACCCGATTCGACGCCGAGGTGCGGTTGGTGCACAGCAGGGGAACCGTCGCCGCCACCAGCCCCATCGCGCTGGCCACGCTGGCGGCTCGCATGGGCGACGACCTTGGGATCGAGGCCCGCGGCGCCCAGGCGGCTGAGGCCGTGGCTGCGATAAAGGCCCTGATCGACGACGGTTTCGGAGAGATGGACACCGAGGAGTCCGTCCTGCCGTCGCCGGAGCGGACGGCGCGGCACGCGATCGGCGTCAGCCCGGGCAGGGTGGTGGGCGTCGCCCGTCGCATGACCGAGCCGCTGGAGGCTCCGCCCGAGGTCGTGGCAATCCGGCCCGCACAGGTGCCGACCGAGACGGAGCGGCTGCGGGTGGCCATCGACGAGGTCATCGCCGAGTATGCGGCCCGGGCCGGCCACGCAGAGCCGGAGGCCGCGGCGATCCTGAACGCCACCGCGACGCTGGCGGGCGACCCGACCCTGTTCGAGTCGGCGGCCGAGCTGATCGCCGGCCGCGAGACCTCCGCCCAGAACGCCTTCTGGCAGGCCGCCAACCACGTGACCGAGGCCCTCGCAAGTGCCGGCGGACGCATGGCCGAACGCGTCACCGACGTCATCGACATCCGTGACCGCGTCGTCTCCCATCTGCTGGGCATCCCTATGCCGGGCATCCCCGAGCCCGGCCACCCGTTCATCCTGCTGGCCCGGGACCTGGCACCGTCCGACACGGCGACCCTGACACCCGAGACCTGTCTTGCGATCGTGACCACCGAGGGCGGGCCGACGTCGCACACCTCCATCCTCGCCCGCAGCATGGGCATCCCGGCCGTGGTCGGCTCCGCCGCCTCGCTGACCATCCCCGACGGCGCCACCGTCCTGGTCGACGGCACGACGGGCGAGGTCATCGTCGAGCCCACGGCAGAGCAGCTCGGCGGGGCCCGCACGGGCTCGGCACCGCTTGTACCCCTGGCCGCCCCGGGCCGGACCGCGGACGGCACGGAGATGCCGTTGCTCGCCAACATCGGATCCGGCCGCGACGCGAGGGTGGCCGCGGAGGCGGGCGCCGAGGGCGTGGGCCTGTTCCGTACCGAGATCTGCTTCCTGAACCGGGTCGAGGAGCCGACCGTGGCCGAGCAGGTGCAGGTCTATCGGGAGGTGCTGGCGGCGTTCCCGGGCAGGCGGGTCGTGTTCCGCACCCTGGACGCCGGCAGCGACAAGCCGATGCCCTTCGTCATCTCCGCGGATGAACCCAACCCGGCACTCGGCGTGCGCGGCTACCGGACCGCCGCCGCGCATCCCGGGATCCTGTGGCGGCAGCTGCAGGCCATCGCCGATGCCTGCGACGGGACCACCTCCGACGTGTGGGTGATGGCACCCATGGTTTGCACCACCGAGGAGGCCGCCGAGTTCGCGGCCCTGGCTCGCGAGGCGGGTCTGCACCGGGTGGGTGTGATGGTCGAGACGCCGTCGGCGGCCCTGCAGGCGGCGGACCTGCTCGACGTCGTGGATTTCGTCAGCGTCGGAACCAACGATCTTACCCAGTACACGATGGCCGCAGACAGGGAGGGCACCGGCCTGGGCGAACTGCAGGACCCGTGGCAGCCGGGGGTTCTGCGGCTCCTGGAGCAGGTCGGCCGGGCCGCCGTCGCTGCGGGCAAGCCTGCCGGCGTCTGCGGCGAGGCCGCAGCCGACCCCGATCTGGCCGCGGTGCTGGTCGGGATGGGATTCACGAGCCTGTCCATGAGCGCCCGGGCGCTCAGTGACGTCGGCGAACGGCTCGCTGGGCTGGGCGCCGGGCAATGCCTGGCTGCGGCCCGTGCGGCCGCTGGGGCGCCGTCCGCCACCTCGGCAAGGGACTCGGCGCGTCGGGAGCTGGGGGGTGGGGACGCTGACTGAGGTCTCGAGCAACGTCACCGACGTCGCGCTCGTCTTCGAGGGCGGCGGGATGCGGGCGAGCTACTCCTCCGGCGTCCTGGCGGCCCTCCTGGAGGGCGGGGTGTTCACCGACTGGGTGGGCGGCATCTCGGCCGGCTCCACCTGCACCGCCAACTACCTGTCCCGCGACGCGCACCGGGCCAGGCGCTCGTTCACCGACCTCGCGCTCGAACCGGAGTTCGGCGACCTGCGCACCTTCGTGCGCGGCAAGGGCATCTTCAACGCGGAGTGGATCTACGAACACACCTCGGGCGAGGACCAGGCGCTGCCTTTCGACTGGGACACCTTCGCCGCCAACCCCGCCCGCTGCGGCATCGGCGCCGTCAGATGCGAGGACGGGGAGATGGTCTACTGGGGCCGCGGCGACCTCGCACGGCCCGACGCGCTCATGAAGCGTGTCCGGGCCTCCTCCACGATGCCGATCCTGATGCCCTGGACCCGCATCGACGGCGTCGACTACGCCGACGGCGCACTCGGGCCCACCGGCGGCTTCGCGATCGACGCCGCCAAGGAGGCGGGCTACGAGAGGTTCATCGTCGTCATGACCCGGGAGCGCGGCTACCGAAAACCGGAGGTGCGCAGCCCCCGCATGATCAAGCGGCTGCTGCGCCGCTACCCCGCCGTGACGCAGGGGCTGATGGAGCGCCCCGCCAACTACAACCGGACCCTCGACGAGCTGCTGGAGTTGGAGGCCGAGGGCCGCGCATACCTGCTGTTCCCCGAACGAATGCCGATCGGCAACGGCGAACGCGACGTCGCCAAGCTCCGGGCGATGTTCGCGCAGGGACGCCGTCAGGGACGTCGGGAAATCGGCGCCGTCCGCGAGTTCTGCGGCCTGTCCTGAATCCCCTCGCGCGCTCGGGCCACTAGGCTGACGCCCATGGAGACCCACGAGAACCTCATGGCGTCCGACGTCGTGGTGCATCTGCCCGACGATCCCGCCCTGGCGGAGATCAACGACGCCGGCCGCGATGGCTTCCTCGATGTGGTCAGGCGGCACCCCGAGTCCTCGTTGTGCTGGGCGCTCCTCGCGGAGGCATGCCTCCGGGACGAGGACCTGGGTTCGACGGTCGCCGCCTACGCCTACGCCCGCACCGGCTACCACAGGGGGCTCGACCTGCTCCGCCGCAACGGTTGGAAGGGCTCCGGCGCCATCCCGTGGGAGCACGAGCCCAACCGGGGATTCCTGCGCGCCCTGAACGCCCTGGGCATCGCCGCAGGACGTCTGGGCGAGGCCGAGGAGGAACAGCGCTGCGCCCAGTTCCTCCGGGACTCCTCCGAGACGGCGTTCCGGGTCCTCGTGGCTCCGGAGCAAGACCTGAGCGCCGACGCCTGAGGCTCGTGGCCCAACTGCTGTTCGCCGACAGGCGAAGCCGACACTCCCAACCCGAATTGCGCGTGGCTATCGTGGGGACTGCCCGGATGCCGGGCACTGGATCCAGGACATCGAGGTGGATGGAGGACGCGCATGGTTGCGGGTGCAGGTTCGAGTGGCGTCGTCATCGTCGGCGGAGGACTCGCCGGGGCGAAGACCGCCGAGGCGCTGAGGGAGAAGGGTTTCACCGGCGCTATCACGCTGATCGGCAACGAGGAGCACCTCCCCTACGAGCGCCCGCCGCTGTCCAAGGAGTTCCTGAAGGGCGAGAAGGAACAGTCCGACTTCACCGTCCACACCCGCGACTGGTACTCGGCGAACGACGTCGACCTGCGGCTCGGCACCACCGTGACCGCCGTCGACACGACCGCCCGGAGCGTGACGCTGACCGACGGTGAACAGCTGGGCTACGACTCGCTGGTGCTGGCCACCGGGTCGCGGTCCCGCCATCCCGACCTGCCCGGCGCCGACGCGGATGGCGTGTTCTACCTGCGCACCGTCGACGATTCGCGGCGCCTGATCGAGGCCCTCGGGAAGGGCGTCCGTCTGGCCATCGTCGGCGGCGGCTGGATCGGGCTCGAGGTGGCGGCCGGGGCACGGGGACGCGGCGCCGACGTCACCGTCGTGCACCGCGACGCGCAGCCGCTCATCGGTCCCCTCGGCGCCGAGATGGGGGCCATGTTCGCCGATCTCCACCGCCAGCACGGGGTGCGCCTGATCCTCGACGTCGATGTCACCGCCGTCACGACCAGCGACGGCCACGCCACCGGCCTGGAGCTGTCCGACGGACGCGCCGTCGCCTCCGACATCGTCCTGATCGCGGCGGGTGCGATCCCGAACACCGAACTCGCCGCAGCCGCCGGGCTGACGATGGAGCGCGGCGGTGTCGTCGCGGATGCCGGCCTGCGTGCCAGCGCGCCGGACGTCTACGTCGTCGGCGACATCGCCGAATGGTACCACCCGCTGTTCGGCATGCGGGTGCGCAGCGAGCACTGGGCAGGCGCCCTCAACCATCCGGCGGTGGCGGCCGCGAACATCCTCGGGAAGGACGAGGTCTACGACCTGCTCCCCTACTTCTACACCGACCAGTACGACCTGGGCATGGAGTACCGGGGCCATGCAGTCGGCACCTCCCGCGTCGTCATCCGCGGAGACCTCGACAAGCGCGAACTGCTCGCGTTCTGGCTCGACGACCGCGACGTCGTGCTGGCTGGCATGAACGTCAACCTGTGGGACGACGGCGACACCATCGAGGCGCTCATCAAGTCCCGCAAGCCGGTGGACGTGGACAAGCTGACCGACGTGGACGTCCCCCTCGGGGAGGCGCTCGACTGAGGCCCGCTTGGTCGGTGTGACGGAGGGGGGCTGTGCGTGCCGTAAAATCCTCCCGTTGCCCACCTTGAGGAGTCCCCCGCATGCCCATTCGTAACGACCTGCGCAATGTCGCCATCGTCGCCCACGTCGACCATGGCAAGACGACGCT
>JBDHZH010000052.1:0-19723 GCA_039811745.1 Arachnia sp. | reverse complement strand
ACTGGCAGCATCCCTCGTTCTTCGCCTACTTCCCGGCCAACGTGTCCGGCCCCGCAATCCTCGGTGACCTGCTCTCGTCCGGGCTCGGCGTGCAGGGCATGATCTGGGCCACCAGCCCGGCAGCCACCGAGGTGGAGACCCGGGTCATGGACTGGTTCGCCGAACTGCTGGGCCTGCCCGAGGCGTTCCGCTCCACCGGCAAGGGTGGAGGCGTCATCAACGACACGGCCTCAACCGCTGTGCTGACCATCCTGATCGCCGCCCTTCACAGGGCAAGCGGGGGACGTGCCCGCGCCGAGGGAGTCGACGGCCGATACACCGTCTACTGCTCGGTCGAGGCCCATTCCAGCATCGACAAGGCCGTGCTGGCCGCGGGCGTCGGCACGAACCAGCTGAGACACATCCCGTCCACGGTCCCCGGCGGGCCCATGGACGTCGCAGCACTCGAGCGGGCCATCGCGGACGACGTCGCAGCCGGATTCCGCCCGACGCTCGTCGTGGCCGCAGTCGGGACGACGGGGACGGGGGCAGTTGACCCCGTGGCCGACATCGCCGGTGTGGCCCATCGGTATGGCGCCTGGGTGCACGTGGACGCCGCCTGGGCCGGCGTCGCGGCGGTGGTGCCGGAGTTCCGGGACCTCCTGAACGACGGGCTGGAGGTCGTCGACTCGTATGCCACCAACCCGCACAAGTGGCTGCTCACCAACTTCGACTGCGACGCGCTCTACGTCGCAGACCGGGGCGCCCTGACCGGAGCCCTGTCACTCACCCCCGAGTACCTGCGCACGGCCCAGTCGGACGCCGGGGCCGTCATCGACTACCGCGACTGGCACCTCCAACTCGGCCGCCGCTTCCGCGCGCTCAAGCTGTGGGCGGTGCTCCGCCACTACGGCGCCGAAGGGCTGGCCGCGCACATCCGAACCGGCATCGCACTGGCGGATCGGCTGGCCGATGCCCTCGCGGGCGACGACCGGTTCCGCATCACCCACCACTTCCTGGGGCTGGTGTGCCTCCACGTGGACACCGGCCGGGGCGTGGCGGCGGACAACGCGGCGACCACTGCGCTGATGCAGGCCGTCAACGACTCGGGGGAGGCGTACCTGTCCCACACAGTCTGCGACGGCCGCACCCTGCTGCGAGTGGCAGTCGGCACGCCCACGACGGCGGCGGAGCACATCGACGCCCTCGTGGGTCTGCTCGCCGACGGCGTCCCGGCGGCCGTGGCGTCGGCTTCGGTCTGAGGGGATCGGGCCCCCGGCTCAGGGGTGCCCGCGCCTCGGGGTGGGCCGGAAGCCGTGGTCAATGCCCCACAGGATGGCGTTGGTCCGGTCCGTGACCCCGATCCTGCGGTATGCGCTGCGAATGTAGGACTTGACGGAGTTGATGGACAATCGTGTCCTGGCGACGATCTGGTCGTTGGTGAGGCCCTGGGTGATGAACGCCAAGATCTCGGACTCCCTCGAGGTCAGCCCCTCCTCGCGCCCCGGCCAGTCCCCGGCGACCGCCTGCACGGGCCCGCTCGAGGAGCGGCTGACCTGGTGCTCGCCGCGCGCCACCCTGATGAGTGCCGCCACCAGCGCCGAGGCGGGCAACTCCTTCGAAAGGTAGCCCGAGGCACCATCGTCCATGGCCCGGGCGATGGCGTCCGGGTCCATGTTCCATGAGTACACCACCACGTGGGAGATCAGGGGACTGGCGACGAGGCGCCTGATCTCGTGGTGCTGGTCGTTGACGTCTGCGAACGTGTCGAACAGGGCGATGTCCACGGGGTCCGAGGTGTCCAGGTCAGCGTCCAACTCGACTATCTCGACCCTGTCGGTGTATGAGCGCAGCATGGCCGCGAGGCCGGCCACGACGACCTCGTAGTCGTTGATGAGCGCCAACCGGACACGCCTCATGGCCCCCATCCTATGCGAGGTGAATACACCCCCAGGGGTGGGGAGATACACACCTCACGTGGGTAGTGTCGGTGTCACTTCGGACGGAGGGGTGCCGCCGATGCCCCGCCGCAAGCCACGAAAGGGGTCAAGGGTGACCACATCCCGAGCCTCGGTGGAGGCATGAGGAACACAGGTCGCATCGTCGTCGTCGGTGGCGGGCTCGCAGGCACCGCCACGGCGCGCGCCCTGCGCGACCAAGGGTTCGCGGGCCATCTGCTGCTCGTCGACGCCGACCTCAATCCCACATACACTGCGCAGGCTGAGGGGCGGCGCCAGTCGCACGGCGCGGCGGCGTTCATCGACCCGACACTCCACACCGCGATCTTCCACCTGTCGGGGGACGTCGAGTTGCGGCTCGGCACCCGGGTCACGGCCCTGGCCCTCGCCGCACGGCGCCTGCGCGTCGATGACGGCACGTCGGTGCCCTACGACGCACTGGTGCTCGCGATGGGAGCAACTCCGCGTCGGCTCGGCGTGCCCGGCGAGGAGCTGCCCGGGGTGCACCATCTGGGATGCATCGAACGCGCCGGACGCCTGCTGTCCGCCATCCGAGACGGCGCCTCCGTGGTTGTTGTGGGGGAGGACTGCACCGCACTCGAGGTCGCAGCGGCGGCCCGCCTCCTGGGGGCCAGGGTGACGTTGGTCGTCCGCGACGATCCGCCGCTGTCGTCGGCGCTCGGACGAGAGTTCGCGGGTCTGCTGGTCGACCTGCACGGGGAGCACGGCGTGGAGGTGATCACAGGCGCCCGAGTTGACAGAGTGCTTGCCGAGGACGGCGCCGCGAGGGCGGTCGAGTTGGCGGGCGGTCGCGTCATCGAGGCCGACTTCGTGGCGGTCAGTCTGGGGACGGTGCCGGGGACGGGGTTGGCCGCCTCGGCCGGGCTGCACGTCGACGACGGCGTCGTGACCGACTCGGCCATGCGCACCAGCGACCCCCACGTCTGGGCCGTCGGCGACATCACGCGCTACCACCACCCTGCGCTCGGTGTCCGGCTCCGGGCGGCAGGCAGGGCCGAGCTGTTGGCCCAGCCCTCGGTGGCGGCGGCATCCATCCTCGGACGACGGCGAGCCTTCACCGAACTCCCGCACGTTCGGATCGACCAGTACGGCGTCACCTTCGAGCGCATCGGTCACATGCCCGCGGGATGTCGGGGACGCGTGGTCGTGCTCGGCGATGCGCCGACCGGAGGCATGTTGTCGCTGCGGCTCGACGGCAATGACAGGATCAGGGCCGCCACCACGTCGAATGCGGCGGGCGTGGCTGATCTGATCACCGGCTGGATCGCACGGGGCGCCTCCATCCATTGCGTCAGCCTCGACGAGGTGCGGACCTCGGCTGCCCCGTGTCGGCTGCAACCCGACCTGACGGGGCCCGCATCGGCCATGCTTGGGTGATGTTGCTCGCCGCTGTGACACTGGGTCAGATCGCGCTGCTGCGGGTGCTGCGGCGATTCGGGCTCACCCGTGCCGGCACCGCGGTGGCCGCCGCGACCAGCCTCACGCTTCTCGCGGCGATGGTGGTGGGTCTTCATGGCCGGCGACCCGGGCCTGCCGACGCCGTCACCCTGGCTCGCGGCCTCCTCGCCTGCGATCTCGCAGGATTGGACGCGGACCCGGTCTCACGCGACCTGGACGGCGTGGCGGCGGGGCTTTCCGCCGTCGCGCTCGCACTTGATGCCGTCGACGGGCAGGTGGCACGGCGCACAGGCACGGCCTCGGAGTTCGGGGCCAGATTCGACGGGGAGACCGACGCCCTCCTGATCCTCGTGCTGAGCCGGCGCGCGGCCCGCCGCCATGGTCGCTGGGTGCTGCTCGGCGGTCTCGCCCGCTACGGGTTCGCGCTCGCGGGCGTGGTGTTCCCGTGGCTGAGGCGGCCGCTGCCGTTCCGCTATTGGCGCAAGGTCGCCACGGCGACCGAGGGGATCGCGCTGGCCGCCGCGACCGCACCCTTCGTCCCGAGACGCCTCGCAGGCGGGGGCTTGGTGGTGGGGCTGGCGCTGATCACGGAATCCTTCGGCCGCGACATCGTCTGGCTCTGGCGACGGCGGAGGCAGACGTGACGTGGCGTTCGCGCGTCGATGCCGCGCTGCTGCCGGCCCGTATGGAGGCGTTCGCGCCCGGCCAGTTCATCGGGCAGGAGAGCTTCATGACGGCGGGTGCCATCGACGCCCTCATGGCGCGCGCGGGCGTTGCTGCCGGTGAGCACGTGCTCGACCTGTGCTGCGGCTTGGGCGGGCCGGGACGTCGCATCGTCGCCGCCACAGGCTGCCGATACCTCGGCGTGGACGCCTCCGACGAGGCGATCGCCCTCGCGCGGGACCGGTCCGGGGGTCTTGCCGTCGAATACCTGCACGCCACCGTCCCGCCGCTGCCTCCCAGCCTGTTCGACGTTGTGGTCCTGCTTGAGACGCTCCTCGCGTTCCCGGACAAGCCGGCCTTGCTTCGGGCCATCGCCGAGTCACTGGAGGCCGGCGGCCGGTTCGCGTTCACCGTCGAGGAGGGCAGGGGGCTGGATGCGGCCGAGCGGGCAGCCATGCCGAACGCGAGTACGGTGTGGCCGGTTCCGTTGCCGGACCTGCTCGGGATGCTGGGCGACGCCGGGCTCAAGGTGGGCTCGTGCCTGGAGGAGACGCCGTCCCAGCTCGGGGTGGTGTCTTCTCTGCTGGCGGCATTCACCCGGCACGCGCCGCGGCTGTGCGATGAACTGGCCACCGGGTTCGTGTACGACCTCCTGGCCTCGCACGCGCTGTGGCGCGACTGGATGGCTGCGGGCCGCATCCGCAAGTTCTCCATCGTCGCCCACCGTGCCTGACCCGCCTCAGCCGGGCAGTCCCAGGATGTCGACGTGACCGACCTCGGCCCGCAGGCGGCCGGCCCGCAGATCGGCGAGACGTGCCGCCAGCCAGTCCCCGATGACTGCGGCGTCGGCGGGCGACTGTTCGACGGCGGCCGACGCCCGACCCTCAAGCCACTGACGCGTCAGTTCCGCAGCACCGGACCCAAGGCGCCACGTCGTGGTTGCCGCAGTGACCCGATAGCCAAGCTCCGTGAGCAGCGAGTCCAGGAGCCTGCCCGCGTCCGGGCCGGGCCTGCCGAACCGTTGCTGGTGGGCGTTGAATGCCGACGCGACCAGGCCGTCGGTGCGGTGTGCCGGTCGAATGACCGTCTCCCCGGTGACGCTGAGGGAGGCCAGCACGGCCGCCCCGAGATCCGCGGCCGCGCCGGCCACGTCCCGGATCTCGTCGGCGGTCAGCAGATCAAGCAGCGCCTGGCAGGTGAGGGCATCGGCGGGCCTGGTGGCGAGCACCTTGCGCAGGTCGGCGAGGTCGGCGACCATCGGCTCTGCCCAGCCGTCTGCGACCGGCGGTGCCGCCGCGAGCAGTGCGGGGTCCCGGTCGAGCAGCAGCCACTGCTGCGGCAGGCCGAGGCGGGGCCGCAGCCAGGCCGCGCCGGATCCGGTGCCCGCACCCACATCGATCAGCCGGGCCGCCCGGTGACCGCACCTGCCGCGCAGGAACCCGTCGAGGTCCTCAGCGAGGTTGCCGGCGGACGCATCCCGGGCCTTCGTGTCCGCCGGGCGGCGCAGCGCAAGCCAGTCGGCGGTCACGGGCGAGTTCACGTTGCCTCGCCAGCCCAGCGGCCCCTGGCGGCCTCAAGCGCGGCGGCCACGGCGCCGGCCGTTGCGCCCCAGCCCGGCAAGGCCTGCGCCCTGGCCCGTGCCGCCAGCCGCAGCCGGGACCTCAGACGGTCGTCCCCCAGCCACGTCCGAAGCGCTGCAGCCAGCCGGTCGGCGTCCCCGGGGGGCGCCAGCAGCCCCGGCAGTTCCCCGTCCGGCGCGCGTCCGAGCGCCTCCGGCAGGCCGCCGACGCGCGTGGCAACGACCGGCAGGCCGTGGGCAAGCGCTTCTGTGACCACCAGACCCCAGGTCTCCGCCAGAGAGGCGACGACCAGCACGTCGGCCCCCCGGTAGACGGCCGACAGTTCCTCCGGAGGAAGCGGGCCCGTGAGGTGCACCCGACCCGAGAGCCCCGCAGCGTCCAGCCGGGCGCGCAGTCGCTGGGCGAAACCCGCATCGACGTCGAGTCGACCCGCGACGGTGCACGTCCAGTCCGGGTGCCCGGGCCCGGCAAGCCGTTCCAGCGCCCCCGCCAGGACGTCCAACCCCTTCGCGCGGGTCACCGCGGCGACGCACAGCAGCCGCGAGCCATCGCCTTCCCGGTCCACGGGCGGCAACGGTGGGGGGTCGGTGCCGGGGGTGGCCACCGTGATGCGTTCGCCGTCGATCCCGTACCGGTCGCGCAGCAGGTCCGCGGTCCAGGAGCTGGTCGCAACCAGCCCTGCCGCCGACGCGAAGGCCAACCGTTCCGACTCCGCCAACAAGGGGATCGCCCCTGAGAACGGCATGTGCACGAGGATCGTCACCGGTCCGGCCCGGGCCGCCCGTGCGACCGCCACCCCTGCACCCGAGGCCAGCAGGCCGTCAACCAGGATCACCCGGCCCGGCGCTGCTGTGAGCGCTGCCGCAAGATCGGGCAGCGCGCTGGGGGCGGGCAGCGGCCAGTCGCCGGGCACGGGGCGTTCCCGCACGTCCCAACCGGCTGCTGACAACTCCTCGCACAGGTGCCGGTCGTAGCGGTTGCCGCCGCTGGGGCGGGCGACGTCGTCGATCCCCTCCGGCACGACCACGTCCACGCCGGGTCGGCGGCTCACATGTGGCCCAGCTCGATCGTGCAGCCTGCCCACGCCGAGGGCGACTCGTGCAGGGTCACCGTCAGTCCGGTGAGGCCCTCGGTGCCGTCGGCGGCGAGCCCTGCCGCCACGAGTTGGGCGACGTGGGTGGCGACGACCTCAGTCGTGGAGTTCCGGCCGGCGAAGGCGGGCAGTTCGTCGAGGTTGCGCCGGTCGATGCCGTCCAGCACCTCGCGCAGCAGACCGGCGAGCCTGGCGATGTCGACCAGGACGCCGTCGGGGTCGAGTGCCGGGCCGCGGACGGACGCGTCGACGACGTACGTGGCGCCGTGCAGTCGTTGGGAGGGTCCGAAGACCTCGCCGCGCAGGCTGTGTGCGACCATCACGTGGTCCCGGACGCTCACCTCGTACATTGGTTCACCCCTTGCGGTTGGTGGGTGATGGTGTGGCAGATGGCGGGCAGGGTGCCATCCGCCAGCCCCGGCAGGACCCGGGGCAGGTCGGCGAAGGGGGAGTCGCCGGTCAGGAGCGCGTCGAAGGCGTCGTCGCGCAGCAGCTCGAGCGCCAGCGCGAGGCGTTCGTGCGGGCTGCGCCTCGAACGGCGGGCGGGGGAGACGAGCCCCACCTGGCTGGAGACGATCCCGAGGCGGCCGGAGTGGAACCGCCCGCCCAGCCGCACCTCGACCGGGGCGTCTCCGTACCAGCTGAGCTCGTGGACGCGCCCTTCGTCGGCGAGCAGGCCGAGGGCGGTCTGCAGCCCGGCGGACGTGGCGCTGGTGTGGAACACGACGTCGCAGCCCGGTTCGGCCTCCTGAGGCAGCCGGAACGCGACGCCGAGCCGAGCCGCCACCTCGGCGCGTTCGGGGACGACGTCGTACAGCTCCACCTGCGTCCCCAGGATCCCGGAGGTCAGCCTTGCCAGGCAGCAGCCGACCGCGCCCCCTCCGACCACGGCAATCCTGTCGCCGATCAACGGCGCCGCATCCCACAGGGCATTCACGGCCGTCTCGACGATGCCCGCCAGTACGGCGCGTCGTGCGGGCACCCCGTCCGGCACCGGCACGACGGACGCCGCCGGCACCACGTAATACGTCTGGTGCGGGTACAGGCTGAACACGACCCGGCCGAGTAGCGACGCCTCGCCGGCGATCACGCGCCCGACGCTCAGGTAGCCGTACTTCACCGGACCGGGGAACTTGCCCTCCTGGAAGGGCGCCCGCATCCGCTCGAACTCCTCCGGCGGCACACGCCCACCGAACACCAGAGTCTCGGTGCCGCGGCTGATCCCCTCGTGCATGGCCTCGACGAGGACCTCGCCCGGTACGGGGGCGGGCAACGTCTGGTTGCGGAATCCGCCCAGTCCGGGGCCGAGCGTCCAGAACGCGGTGGAAGCCAGGGGCATGTCGATCCCGCTCCTTCCCGAAGGGACGGCCGGCCCATCGGCCGGGGGTATGGTGGCCAGCATCGCACACCAGCGACCGACGGAGGTGCGGTGTCACCGGCTGCCGAGGGATCTGACCGGTCCGGGACGATTCTGAGCGGACCGCCATCCTCGGGTGGCACCGTCCGACGCGCCCTGTCCGCCGTCGCCGCCTGCGTCCTTGTGTGGTTCGTGGCGGCAGCTCCGGACGATCTGCGTGCCTGGTCCTTCACGGCATTCCTCCTTCTGCCCGCAACCCTGCTGGTGCTCCTCGTCACCGCATTCCTGCCTGCCAGGGGCCGAGATCGATTTGGTGTCAAGCCACTTCCCCTGGACGCCCCCGCCGCCCCTGCTGGAGGGGGGACGGTGCCGGGGGACGGGGCGTCCGTCTGGCCCATGGGCGACGTCCGCGGCCGGGTGTTCCGTGCATTCGAGGGGGATCATTGAAGAAGGGAACCCGCCCCGGGGGCCCGGAAGGGAGTGGGCCATGGGAACGCTCCGGGTGGTCGGGGCCGTCGCCGCCCTTGCGACCGCCGCCGTCCACGCGTGGGAATGGTTCTTCAACGGTTACGGGGATCCGACGCTGGTCAGCCCGGTGGTGGGCACGGCCTTCCTGATCAATGCCGTCGCCGGGGTCGTGATCGCGGTGCTGCTGCTGACATGGCGGCACTGGGTGCCGATGTTCCTGCTCTTCGGGCTCGGCGTCACGACTCTGGGCGGGTTCCTCACCGCCGCCACGGTCGGGCTGTTCGGGGTGCACGAGACCTTCCGGGGTTTCGGCATCTGGGCTGCATTGGTGGCGGAGGTGGTGGCGATCGTCGTGCCGCTGCTGTACCTGGCGGGCGCGGGAGGACGGCACCAGGGCGGCCACGCCTGACCCGCCGACATCATCACGCCCGGCCGAACGCGGGCATCGAGTCGCGTGCGGACAGATCGAACTCGGTGCAGACGTCGTCTCCGAGCAGGAACCGCCTGGTGGGGGCGTGCAGCGCTTGGGCGAGTCGATCGGTGCCGTCGAACCGAATCCCCGGGCGGCCGTCGCCGATCAGCAGCGGCGAACTGGTGAGGAACAGCCGGTCCAGGACCCGTGCACCGAGGAACCGGGAGACCGTCTCGCCGCCCCCCTCCACGAGGACCCGTCCGAGCCCCAGTGCCGTGAGGAACTCCAGGAGTCTCACCGGCGCGAAGTCCTCGGCGGTCAGCCGGTGGACGCCGACGTGGGCCGCGGTGGTCGGCACCTCGGCTTCGGGACCGATCAGCCACAGGGCCGGGGCCACGCCGTCGGTCAGGACCCGGGAGTTGACGGGGATGCGGCCGTGGGGGTCGATGACGACGCGGACGGGGTTCCGGCCCCGGACGAGCCGCACAGTGAGGCGGCAGTCGTCGGCGGTCACGGTTCCCGCCCCGACGACGACGGCGTCCACGAGCGCCCGCAGCCGGTGCAGGTGTTCGTGGTCGTCGGCACCGGTGAGGCCGGCGGAATCCCCGGTGCGGGTGGCGATGAAGCCGTCGAGACTCTGGCCGAGTTGCGCGATGGCCAGCCTTGGACCGGCCGCAACCAACGGACCATACCGGACGACCAGTTCGCCGGACGGCAGTGCGGCAGGTATCCGGCCGGCGAGGAGTTCGGTCCAGTCGTCGGGCGGGGCGGGATCATGGCCCATGCGGGCGCGCTTCGTAGCCAGGTAGGCGGCGTTCTCCTGCCGATCGGGAACCCGCAGGGCGACCCGCTCCGTCACCTCCAACCCGAGACGCCCCAGACCGTCCTGCTTCGCCGGGTTCGATGTGAGCAGCCGGATGCGCGTCAGACCCAGGGCCCTCAGGATGGAGGCGCACTCCCGGTAGTCGCGCGCGTCGGCGGGCAGGTGCAGTGCCTCGTTCGCGTCCACGGTGTCCAGACCACGGTCCTGGAGGGCGTAGGCGCGCAGCTTGTTCAGGAGCCCGATGCCCCGTCCCTCGTGCCCGGCTGCGTAGATGAGGACCCCGCTGCCTGCCTCGTCGATCGCCTCCAGCGATGCGGCCAGTTGGTCCCCGCAGTCGCACCTGAGTGAGCCGAGTGCGTCGCCGGTGAGGCAGCCCGAGTGGATGCGCACCAGGGGTGGGGCAGTTGGGGTGGGCTCCAGGCCTCGCGTGAGGATGACGTACTCCGACCCGGCTGCGTCGCGGTGTCCCAGCGCACGGAACGGGCCGTGGCGCGTCGGGAGGACCGTCACGGCCTCCCACTGCCCGACGACCTCGGCGCCGCCCGGTGCGCCCGGCCCCGCTGCATGCGTCCTGGATGACATGCCCGGATTCTACGGAGTGCTTCTGCATGGCCGTCGAATCCGTCGGTGGAGGGTGGTAACAATGGGGGCATGACGAAGGAAGCTCAGCCGGGCGGCGATGTCGGCCTGCTTGAGGCGCCCGCCGAGGTGTCGCAGACGGCGCAGCAGTGGGTCACCATCGTCTGGGACGACCCGGTCAACCTGATGAGCTACGTCACCTACGTGTTTCAGACCTACTTCCGATACCCACGCGACAAGGCGGAGAGGCTGATGCTGCAGGTGCACCACGAGGGCAGGGCGGTGGTCTCCACCGGGAACCGCGAGGCCATGGAGCGCGACGTGATCGCGATGCAGAACTACACGCTGTGGGCGACGATGGAGCGTGCATGAACGTTGAGGCGGTGTGGCTCTTCGACGGCGAGGAGGGCCACTGCGAGATCCTGGCAGCCCTTGTCAGACGGCAGATCGAGTCGCTGGAGAGCATCCTCCCTGACGAGTACTCGGACCCCATCGACAGGTTGCTCGCCGAGTTCGACGGCGACCTGGCGCGCAGGGTCGAGGCCGACCCGTCGCTGGCCAGGCTGTTCCCCCCGGCGCTGGCCGACGCCGACCAGGCCGCGACGTTCCGGCGCGACGCCCTGGTCCAGCAGGCAAGGACCCGTCTGGCGGCAGCCAACAAGGTGCTGGCCGCCGTCGAATCGGTGACGGACTGCGAGGTTCCGGTGGCACTTGAGGACATCGATGCCTGGGTCATGACGATGGCGGGGTTGCGTGCGCAGTGGAACGTCGAGCTGACCGGCAGCGTGGAGAGGCTGGCCGAGGCGAAGCACCGCGACATGCTGCGGCACCCCACCGCCGCGGCCGTGACGGACTGGCTCGCCTACCAGATCGAAGCCGCCCTGGAGGCACGTGATCTGGAGGGTGGGTCGAGATGAGCCGTCCCATGCCGCCGGACACCGCCGAGCGCCTCTGGGCCACACTCGACGTGGACGCCCCCATCGGCGTGTTCGACTCCGGGTTCGGAGGCCTGACCGTCATGCGGTCGCTGGTCGACCAGCTTCCGAACGAGGACTTCATCTATCTGGGTGACACGGCCCGGGCGCCGTACGGGCCGAGGAAGATCGCGGAGGTTCGCAAGTTCGCGCTCCAGGGGCTGGACCACCTGGCCGGAATGGGTGTCAAGGCCCTTGTCATCGCCTGCAACTCCGCGTCCGCGGCAATGCTGCGCGACGCCAGGGAGCGATATTCCGTGCCCATCCTGGAGGTGATCCTCCCCGCCGCCCGGCAGGCGGCGGCCGCCACCCACAACGGGCACGTCGGGGTCATCTGCACCAAGTCCACGGCCAAGTCGCGCTCGTATGACGACGCCTTCGCGGTCAACGGGAACGTCCACCTCTCGACGCGGGCGTGCCCCCGGTTCGTCGAGTTCGTCGAGGCCGGGATCACCGGCGGCGACGAACTGCTCGGCGTGGCGAGGGAATACCTGGATCCGCTCCGGGCGGCAGGGGTCGACACCCTGATTCTCGGATGCACGCACTACCCGCTGCTGTCCGGCGTCATCCGGTACGTCATGGGCGACGGCGTCACGCTCGTCTCCAGCGCGGAGGCCGCGGCCCAGGCCGCCTACGCCGCCCTGACGAGGCTGAACCTCGTCCACGACCGGCCGCGGGACGCGACCCGGACGTTCCTCACCACCGGGGATGCGACTGATTTCCGGGGTATCGGCCGACGGCTGCTCGGGGGTTTCGTGACTGACGCAACCACCGTGACGATCGGCTGAACGACCCTGTCTTCGGCGTACCGTGACGCGCTGTAGGTTTGGGGCCATGACCGAGACCCTCCGCCTTGACGGCCGTGCCCCCGACCAACTGCGCGAGGTGCGCATCACCAGGAATTGGCTGGACCACGCCGAGGGTTCGGTGATGGTGGAGTTCGGCCGCACCCGGGTGCTGGTGGCCGCCAGTGTCACCGTCGGCGTTCCCAGATGGCGCAGGGACTCCGGCCTCGGCTGGGTGACCGCGGAGTACGCCATGCTGCCGCGGGCGACGCACACCCGCAGCGACCGCGAGTCGGTGAGGGGCCGCATCGGCGGACGCACGCACGAGATCTCCCGCCTGGTCGGGCGGTCGCTCCGCGCCGTCGTCGACTACAAGGCCCTCGGCGAGAACACGATCGTGCTGGACTGTGACGTCCTGCAGGCCGACGGCGGCACCCGCACGGCAGCCATCACGGGCGCCTACGTCGCAATGGCCGATGCGGTGGCGCACCTGCGCGGCCTCGGGGCGCTGAAGGGGGAGCCGCTGAAGGACTCGGTGGCAGCCGTCTCGGCCGGCTACGTCGGCGGGGTGGCCATGCTGGACCTGGCCTACGAGGAGGATTCCGCGGCCGGCACCGACATGAACATCGTCATGACGGGCTCCGGGAGTCTGATCGAGGTGCAGGGCACGGCAGAGGGGAAGCCGTTCACGCGTGCCGAACTGAACCGCCTGCTCGACCTCGGCGAGACCGGTTGCGCCGAACTCACCCGCACCCAACTCGCGGCGCTGGCGCTGTGAGCCGCCCCGGCAAGGTGGTTCTGGCCACCAACAACGCCAAGAAGCTCGTCGAGTTGAGGCGTGTCGTGGAGGAGGCTGGGCTGGACGTGCAGGTGCTTGGCCTCGCGGACTTCCCGCCCTACCCGGATCCGGTCGAGACGGAGCGCACATTCGAGGGCAACGCCTTCCTGAAGGCCGAGGCGGCCATGCGGGCGACCGGCGTGGCCGCCGTCGCCGACGACTCCGGCATCGAGGTCGACGAGCTGAACGGCATGCCGGGTGTCCGATCGGCGCGCTGGGCCGGCCCGCAGCACGACGATGTCGACAACCTGAACCTCCTGATCGCCCAGCTCGACGGCGTGCCCGCGGAGCGGCGCGGGGCCCGGTTCGTGTGCGCACTGGCCTGCGTGGCCCCCGACGGCGAGCGCCACCTGTGGCGCGGCGTCATGCCGGGTCGGCTTGCCGAGGCCCCGCGGGGGAGCAACGGCTTCGGCTACGACCCGATCTTCGTCCCCGATGGCTGCGACGTCACCTCCGCCGAGCTCTCGCCGTCGGCCAAGGATGCGATCAGCCACCGCGGGCAGGCGGTGCGGGCATTCGTCGAATGGCTGAAGGAGGCCTGAGATGCAGCAGTACCTCGACCTGCTGACCCACATCATGGGCAACGGCGTGGACCGATCCGACCGCACCGGCACCGGCACGCGCAGCGTGTTCGGGTACCAGATGCGCTTCGACCTGACCGCGGGGTTCCCGCTGCTCACCACCAAACGCGTGCACACCCGGTCGGTGTTCGGCGAGTTGCTGTGGTTCCTGCGTGGCGACACCAACGTCGCGTGGCTGCACGCCAACAACATCACCATCTGGGACGAGTGGGCGGACGAGAACGGAGACCTCGGCCCCATCTACGGCCACCAGTGGCGCTCCTGGCCGACGCCCGACGGCGGCCACATCGACCAGCTCGCGGCGGTGATCCGGTCCATCAGGGAGAAGCCGTCGTCGAGGCGGCACATCGTGTCGGCCTGGAACGTCGCCGAGGTCGACGAGATGGCCCTGCCGCCGTGCCATGCCCTGTTCCAGTTCTACGTCGCCCCGCCGCGGGCCGGGGGCGGCCGTGGGGTGCTGAGCTGCCAGCTGTACCAGAGGTCGGCCGATGTGTTCCTGGGCGTCCCCTTCAACATCGCGAGCTACGCCCTGCTGACGCACCTCGTCGCGCAGGTGTGCGATCTGGAGGTCGGGGACTTCGTCCACACCCTCGGTGACGCCCACATCTACTCCAACCACTTCGACCAGGTGGCGCTCCAGCTGTCCCGAACGCCGGGGCCGCTGCCCACGTTGCGCCTCAACCCCGACGTGAGGGGGATCGACGAGTTCACGCTGGCCGACATCGAGGTGACCGGGTACGACCCGGCGCCTGCGATCAAGGCCCCGATCGCGGTCTGAGGAGCACTCATGCGCATCGTCGCCATCGCCGCCGTTGCGGACAACGGTGTCATCGGGTCGGGGGAGGACATGCTCTGGCACATCCCCGAGGACTTCAAGCGGTTCAAGCGGGTGACCAGTGGCAACACGCTCATCTTCGGCCGCCGCACGCACGAGCAGATCGGCCGCGTCCTGCCCGACCGACGCATCATCGTCGTCACCAGGAGTCCGGACTGGTCGGCTGACGGAGTCGAGGTGGCCCACAGCGTCGAGGAGGCCCTGACGATGGCCGCCGACACCCCCGAGCGGATCTGCTACGTGGGCGGCGGTGCCGAGATCTACGCCGCGGCATGGCCCTATCTGACCGAACTGGACATCACGAACGTCCACCAGACCCCGGAGGGTTCGGCCACCTTCCCGCTGGTGACGCGCCGTGAATGGACCGAGATCTCAAGGGAACCGCACGTCGGCTACGACTTCGTCCAGTTCCGCCCGACGCCGGCCGTGCGGTGAACCACCCGCTCGTCGCTAGAGTGTCCCCGTGATCTCCAAGCTCTCGCGACTGTTCGTGCGCACCCTCCGTGACGACCCGGCCGATGCCGAGGTGCCCAGCCACCGCTGGCTGGTCCGTGCCGGGTACATCCGGCGCGCCGCCCCCGGCGTGTACTCATGGCTGCCGCTCGGGCTGAGGGTGCTGCAGAAGGTGGAGGCGATCGTCCGTGAGGAGATGGTCGCGATCGGCGCGCAGGAGGTGCACCTGCCGGCGCTCCTGCCGCGCGAGCCCTACGAGGCCACCAACAGGTGGACCGACTACGGCGACAACCTGTTCCGCCTCGTGGACCGCAAGGGCGCCGACATGCTGCTCGGGCCCACGCACGAGGAGATGTTCACGCTGCTCGTCAAGGACCTGTACACGTCCTACAAGGATCTGCCGCTGTCGCTGTTCCAGATCCAGACGAAGTACCGCGACGAGGCACGCCCGCGTGCCGGGCTGCTGCGGGGCCGCGAGTTCGTGATGAAGGACTCCTACTCCTTCGACATCGACCACGCCGGCCTGGAGGCCAGCTACCAGGCGCACCGGCAGGCCTACATCCGCATCTTCGAGCGGCTCGGCCTGGAGTACGTGATCGTCTCCGCAATGGCGGGCGCCATGGGTGGTTCCCGTTCCGAGGAGTTCCTGGCGATCGCCGCCAACGGCGAGGACACCTTCGTGCGCTCCCCGGGCGGTTATGCGGCCAACGTCGAGGCCGTGCGGATCGCCGCACCCGAGGGGCCGCCGGTGACGGACGCCCCCGTGATCGCGGTGGTGCCGACGCCGGGCGCGGGCAGCATCGACGCCGTCACCGCACTGCTCAACGCGGACGTGGCGCGTCCCGGCGGCGGCGCGTGGACCGGCGCCGACATGTTGAAGAACCTGCTGTTCATGGTGACGGGGCCGGACGGCAGGCGGTACCCGCTTGCGGTCGGCCTGCCGGGCGACCGCGAGGTGGATGTCAAGCGGCTGGAGGCCGCGCTCGAGCCGGCCGTTGCCGTGCCGTTCGGTCCCGACGACTTCGCCTCGTTCCCGGTACTGAAGGTGGGCTTCATCGGCCCCGTCGACGCCTCCGCGAAGGCCGTCCTGGGCGAGGAGTCGGCCTCCGGAATCCGTTACCTCGTCGACCCCCGCGTGGTCACGGGGACCCACTGGGTCAGCGGCGCCAACGTGGTCGACGAGCACCTCTCCGGCGTCACCGTCGGCCGTGACTTCATGCCCGACGGCACCCTCGACGTCGCCGACGTCCGCGCCGGCGACCCGGCCCCCGACGGCTCGGGCCCGTTGGAGCTTGCCCGCGGCATCGAGATGGGTCACATCTTCCAGCTCGGCAAGCGCTATGCCGAGGCCATGGGGCTGAAGGTGCTGGACGCGAACGGCAAGCTCGTCACCGTCACGATGGGCTCCTACGGCGTCGGGGTCTCCCGGGCGGTGGCCGCCGTCGCCGAGACCACCTGCGACGACAAGGGGCTGTGCTGGCCGCTGGAGCTTGCGCCCTACCAGGTGCAGGTGCTGGCCACCGGCAAGGAGGCCACCGTGTTCGAGGAGGCGGAGAGGATCGCCGAGGAACTGTCCGCCCGGGGCGTCGACGTGCTCCTCGACGACCGCAAGGCCAGCCCCGGTGTCAAGTTCGCCGACGCGGAGATCATGGGAATGCCGGTCATCGTCGTCGTCGGGCGCGGTCTGTCCGACGGCGTGGTGGAGGTGCGCGACCGTCGCACGGGTGAGCGCAACAACGTCCCGGTCGCCGAGGCGACGGCCGCGATCCTGGAGCTGACGGGTCGCTGACGCGGGGTCGTCTCAGGCGACGTCGGCCCAGCCGGGCCAGAACGGGAGCGCTCCGCCCCATGACTGCACCTGGCCGACCTGGGCCAGCATGTCGGCCCACCAGACGGTGACGTCGCCCTGCGAGGAGACGACGCGGGCGAGGGCGTCCAGGAGGTTGGTCTCCAGCCTCGCCATGCCTGCGGTCACCTCCTCGGCCGTGGCCATCGCGTTCGGCATCTCGTAGTACGCCGCCTGCCCGGGCACCTCGCCCGTGAAGGCGTCCCGCAGACGGTCGCGCAGGTCCCGGGCGCCGGGCATGCGCGACTTCACCCGGTCGGATTCGGCGCCGTCGGGGAGTCTGCCCGCAGCCAGCTCCAGGCCCTGCAGGAGCGCCCAGACGTGCGTGAGTGCCACGGCCAGGGAAGCATCGGGAGTGCTGTCGGCGAACCTGACTGGCGCCGCGTCCGTCCGGACCGGTGGGACGGCCCTGGACCTGGCCCCCTGCGCGGAGATCGCGAGCGAGGCGTACAGCAGCCTGTCGGGTTGCGTGTCCGCGGCCCCGGCGAGCGAGGCGAAGAGGGCCACACCGTCGCCGGCGCGCGCATCGAACGCGGACTCGAACGCCTGCAGGTCGGCAGGCGTGTCGACCGACGGCGTCGCGGCCGTGAACGCGGGCTCCTCGCCGCCGACCAGCGGGTCCGCGGCGAGAAGGCGGTCCAGCTGTGCCTTGCCGCACGTGATCGTGCCCGCGGCCCAGGCGAGGGTGCCGGCCGGTACCGCCCAGGCCTCCCGGTGTGCCTCGGCCATGCCGAGGAGGGCGACGTCGGCCGCGATCCAGGCGGCCGACTGTGCCGCCGCCTGCGACTGGACCGGCGCCGTCGGCGTGGGGGAGAAGGGCGCAGTGGGACCGCCCGAGACCACCGGATCCGGCGCGCACGCCACCAGCGACAGCAGGGGGGCGCAGGCGGTGAGGCCGAGGAGCCGTCGGCGGGTGAGGGGCATGGCAGGGACTCTACCCACATCGGCCGCGCCGACAGCGTGGCCTCCGCTCCGTGTTCTGGCGGCGGGTATGCTTGGCCGTCTCACAATCGAGCCCACAACCGAATCGGAGATCAGCAATGCAGGAATCGCAGCTCAGGGACCTGGTCGTCCCCATCCTCGCCGAGAGCGGGTTGGAACTGGACGACCTCGACGTCACACCGGTTGGCCGGCGGTGGCTCGTGCGCATCACCGTGGACGGCGACGGCCCGATGGGCCGTGGCCCGCTGCTCGACGACATCGCCGCCGCGTCGCAACGCATCTCCGAGGCTCTCGACACCTCACCCGCGGTCGGCGACGCGCCGTTCACGCTCGAGGTCACCAGCAGGGGCGTGGGGAAGCCGCTCACCCAGCCGAAGCACTACCGTCGCAGCCTGGGGCGCCTCGTGCGTCTGTGGCTCCCGGACGGCGAGGTCGAGGGCCGGATCAGGGGTGTGGACGAGGAGACCGTGCTCGTGGAGGTCGGCGGCGAGGAGCGCTCGTTCCAGCTCGCCGGCATCGGAAAGGCGGTGGTTCAGGTGGAGCTGAACCCGCCGAAGGAGTTGCTCGACGACCAGACCGGCGGGGCCGACGGGGACGACGAAGAGGGTGAGGACTGAGCATGGACATCGACCTGGCGGCGCTCCGCGCCATCGAGCGGGATCGCGAGATCCCGTTGGACTACCTGATCAAGACATTGGAGGACGCCCTCCTGAACGCCTACACGAAGACCGAGCACCCCCTGCGCGGGGTCAAGGTGGAGATCGACCGTAAGACGGGCAGGGTGGCGGTGCTCGCGCCCGAGTTCGACGACGACGACCAGGTGATCGGGTACTTCGACGACACGCCGGAGGACTTCGGCCGCGTCGCGGCGTCGACGGCCCGGCAGGTGATCAACCAGCGGATCCGGGAGGCGGAGGACGACCAGAAGTTCGGCCACTTCTCCGGGAAGGAGGGGGACATCCTCCTCGGCGTCGTGCAGGCCGACCGGGACTCGCGCGCGGTGCGGGTGGACCTGGGGGCGATGGAGGCCATCATGCCGCTTGCCGAACAGGTGCCGGGGGAGGACTACTCCCACGGCAGGCGACTGAGGGTCTACGTCGTCAGCGTGCGCCGGGAACTGCGCGGCCCACAGGTCGTGGTCTCGCGCACCCACCCGAACCTGGTCCGCAAGCTGTTCGCCCTCGAGGTGCCCGAGATCGCCTCCGGTGTGGTCGAGATCAAGGAGATCGCCAGGGAGGCCGGCCACCGCACGAAGATCGCCGTCATCAGCCACGACCCGGGCGTGTCCGCGAAGGGCGCCTGCATCGGGCCCATGGGGCAGCGCGTTCGCGCCGTGACCAACGAACTCGGCGAGGAGAAGATCGACATCGTCGACTGGTCCGAGGACCCGACGAGGTTCGTCGCCGCCGCTCTGTCTCCCGCCAAGGTGACCTCGGTCACAGTCGTCGACCAGGCCGCGCGGGCGTGCAGGGCCATCGTCCCCGACTACCAGTTGTCGCTCGCGATCGGTCGCGAGGGCCAGAACGCCAGGCTCGCGGCCAGGCTGACCGGATGGCGCATCGACATCCAGCCGGACACCCACTGACCGGACCGGGCGATAGAGTGTGGGCCCGTGCCAGTGATCCGCACCTGCATCGGCTGCCGTCTGTGTGACGAGCAGGACAACCTGCTGCGGCTCGTGTGCGTCGATGGCGAGGTCGTCGACGGCACCTGCCCGAGGCTCCCCGGCCGCGGCGCCTACCTTCACCCGCGCCGGGCATGCCTGGAGCTGGCGATCCGGCGCCGTGCGTTCGGTCGAGCCTTCCGCGGCCTCCCGTCCGGTGCCCAGTCCCCCACCTGGTTGCAGGCTGCCATGTCCGGTTGGGACGAAGGGGCATTCGAGGGGTAGAATGCCTGACGGCTCTCTGCGCGCACGCGTGGGGGCCCATCGCTGACTGCCGACGATCCGCGTCGGCGAGAGAACCAGAAAGTGGGCTAACGCTCATGACCACTCGATGAGTACCCAACGATGAGCAAGTCAACCAACTAACTGGTCCGGACGAGGGGTCTGGGCCGTGAAGGAGAGTAGTGGCCAAGCCTCGCGTCCACGAGATCGCCAAAGAGATCGGGATCACTAGCAAGGAGCTTCTGAACAGGCT
>JBDHZH010000051.1:0-21232 GCA_039811745.1 Arachnia sp. | reverse complement strand
CGACCGGCGGCGAACTCACGATGCAGTCGATCACGAACCCGACCCCGTTCTACCTGCTCGACGCCATCCGCCTCGGGAACCCGGCCCTCATCGGCGATGTGCTCAGCCACGCCATCCTGCCGGCCGTGACGCTCGGACTCCTCACCGGCGGTGTGTTCCTCCGCCTGGTCCGCACGAACCTGATCGGCACCCTGGAGCGCCCCTACATCGAGTCGGCGCGCAGCCGTGGCGTGAAGGAGACCCGGCTGGTGCGCAAGCACGCGCTGCGGCCCGCCCTGATCCCCGTGATCACCGTCATGGGCATGCAGATCGCCATGAGCCTTGCCGGCGCGGTCCTCACCGAGACCACGTTCGAGTGGAAGGGGCTCGGCTTCATGCTTGTCCAGTACATGAGCGCCCGCGACTACGTGGCGGTCCAGGGAATCGTCATGCTGACCGCGGTCATCGTCGCCCTCGCCAACTTCGTTGTCGACATCGTCGCCGCACTCATCGACCCGAGGGTGAGGTACTGAGATGAGCGCCACCCCGCTCGCGGACCGCCGTGATCCTTGGTACCTGAGGCTGCCGGTCGTCGCCGACATCCGTCGCAGCGCCGGCCTGCAGCGGGGCATGCTGCTCGCCGGCGTCGTCATGACCGCCGGGCTGCTCCTGACTGCACTCTTGGCGCCGTGGATCGCGCCCTACTCGTGGGCACAGACGACGGCCGACGGCGTCAGCTTCGGCGCCCAGCAACCGCCCTCCGCCCAGCACTGGCTGGGCACCACCGTCTCCGGTTTCGACGTCTTGAGCCGCGTCATCTGGGGTACCAGGACCGCCGTCGCGGTCATAGCGTTGGCCGTGGTGGCGTCCATCTTCATCGGCGTGATCATCGGCCTCGTCTCCGGCTATGTCGGCGGCTGGCTCGACCGGATCCTCGTCATGATCGCCGATGCCGTTTACGCCTTCCCTTCGCTGTTGCTGGCGATCGTGTTGTCCATCGTCATCTCGGGAGGCAGGTCGAGCGCGTTCGGCGGCATCCTGGCGGCGGCCCTCTCGATCACCGTGGTGTTCGTGCCGCAGTACTTCCGGGTCATCAGGGCCGAGACCATCCGGCTGAAGGCGGAGCCGTTCGTCGAGTCGGCGCAGGTGATCGGCGCCCCCGTCGGGCGCATCCTGTTCGGGCACATCCTGAAGAACGCCACCCGCACCCTGCCGCTGATCTTCACCCTGAACGCGTCCGAGGCCATCCTCACCCTGGCCGGGCTCGGTTTCATCGGGTTCGGCATCGAACCGACCGCGGCCGCCGAGTGGGGATACGACCTCAACAGATCCATCGCGGACGTGACCTCCGGCATCTGGTGGACCGCCCTGTTCCCGGGCCTCGCGATCGTCATCAGCGTGCTCGGCGTGACGCTGGTCGGTGAATCCATGAACGACCTGAACGATCCGAGGCTCCGCATCCGCCGTCGCGGCAGGAAACAGCAGACCACCCCCACTGCGCCCGGCGAGGTGACGAAGTGAGCACTGACGAGTACGTTGCCAGCGCCGATGCCAGGGTTCAGATCGAGCATCTGGACATCAGGTTCGACACCGATTCGGGCGAGGTTCACGCCGTCGACGACGTGAACTTCTACGTGGAACCCGGGGAGATCCTTGCCATCGTCGGGGAGTCCGGCTCGGGCAAGACCGTGACCGCCAGGAGCATCCTCGGGCTCCTGCCGGAGACGGCACAAACGAACGGCACGATCCTGCTCGACGGCATGAACGTGGCCGGGCTGTCACAGCGCAGGATGCGATCCGTCCGCGGACGGAAGGCCTCCATGGTGTTCCAGGAGCCGTCCAGCGCCCTGAACCCGGTGTACCCGGTGTGGTGGCAGATGGCGGAGGGGCTGCGGGCACACGACCCTAAGCTCGGCCGCAGGGAACTGCGGGCCAGGGTTGTCGAGGCGCTGACGCTGGTCGGCATTCCGAATCCGGAGAAGCGGCTCGACGACTACCCGCACGAGTTCTCCGGCGGCCAGAAGCAGCGAATCATCATCGCGATGGCGCTGGCACTCGGCGCCGAGCTGATCATCGCCGACGAGCCCACCACAGCCCTCGACGTCACCGTCCAGGCCGAGATCCTGCAGTTGCTCCGGGACATCCGGGACACGCACGGCACGTCCATCATCCTGATCACACACAACATGGGCGTGGTGGCCGACCTGGCCGACTCCGTGCTGGTCATGTACCGGGGCAAGGTCGTGGAGCGCAAGTGGGTGCGGGAGTTGTTCGCCAACCCCGAGCACCCCTACACCCGGCAACTGCTGGCTGCCGTGCCGCGGATCGGCACCAAGTCCGCGTCCAGGGACCTGAGCGCCGAACACCTGGCCCGGGTGCAGGCGTCGGAGCCCGTCGTCGTCGCCAAGGGCATGGAGGTCACCTACCCGGGCCGCCTCGGGTCGCCGGCGTTCCGCGCCGTCAAGGGTGTCGACTTCACGATCCACGCCGGCGAGGTGCTCGGTCTCGTGGGCGAGTCCGGCTCCGGGAAGACGACCATCGGCAGGGCCATGGCGGGTCTGGAGTCGGTCACCGGCGGCTCACTGAGCGTGCTGGGCCACGAGATGCGCGGCTTCAGGGAGCGAGCATTCAAGCCCCTGCGAAAGCAGATCGGCTTCGTGTTCCAGGACCCGGCCACCAGCTTCGACCCGCAGCTCACCATAGGCGAGTGCATCGAGGAGCCCATAGTGGTGCACTCCAAGGACCTGTCGGCCGCGCAGCGGCGGGAACGCGTGGAGAAGATGCTTGAGGCCGTCGAACTCCCCCGCGAGTACGCCCGACGGTTCCCGCACGAGCTGTCCGGCGGCCAGAGGCAGCGCGTGTCGTTCGCCAGGGCCCTCGTGCTGGAGCCGACACTCCTGATCGCCGACGAACCCACCTCGGCACTGGACGTCTCGGTGCAGGCGACGGTGCTGCAGCTGTTCACCGAACTCCAGCATCGCTTCGGGTTCGCGTCGCTGTTCATCAGCCACGACCTCGCGGTGGTGGACATGCTCGCGCACCGCGTCGGCGTGCTCTATCAGGGTCAGCTCGTCGAACTCGACACCGGCGACAAGGTCATGAGCAACCCGGACGACGCCTACACCCAGCGACTGCTGGCCTCCCTGCCGGTCCCGGACCCGGTGGAGCAGGCCGAACGAAGACAGCGGCTCCGGCAGGTGCGCTGACGCGGTGACGGCGTGGAGGCGCCGTCACCGATGGTCCCGGCGCCAGGACCGGAATCGGGTCTCCCACCGCTCCAACTGCCCCGCGAGTTCACGGGCCACTTCCGGATGGCCATCGGAGGCGTTTGCTGTCTCTGCAGGGTCCCGTTCCAGATCGTGGAGGAACCCGCCCGCCTCCCGCTCACCCCCGAGGCGATCCTTGGGGTTCGTCACGTATTTCCACTTGCCGACGCGGATCGCCGCCTGCCCGTCGTACGCCCACGCAAGCGGGCGCTCGGCCGTCGACGCCTGTCCGCCGGAAAGGACCGGGCCGAGATCGACGCCGTCGAGGTCCGCAAGCGGTGCCCCGACCGCCGAGGCGACAGTCGGGGCGACGTCCATCGAGGCAGCCGGATCGTCGCACACGCGGCCCTGTGGCAACCCTCCCGGCCAACTCCAGATGCAGGGTACTCGGATGCCTCCCTCGTACAGCGATCCCTTGTGCCCGCGCAGCCCACCGGCCGAGCCGCCCCGGTAGGCGATCTCCTCACCGCCGAGCCAGTTGCGCTCCTCCGCGGATGGCCCGTTGTCGGAGGTGAGGACGATGATGGTGTCCTCCAGTCGGCCTGCGCGCGCGAGCGCGGCCACGAGTTCGCCAACGCCGTCGTCGACACAGCCGATCATGGCGGCCATCACCTGCCTGTCCCACGGCAGGTGGGCGTACCGCTCCATAGCCTCGGCAGGCGCGTGCATCGGGTAGTGGGGGGCGTTGTACGAGACGAAGCAGAAGAAGGGTGCCTTGGCGTTCTCCACGAAGTCGACGGCCCGCCGCGTGATCGCGTGGGTCAGGTACTCGCCGTTGAGCCACACCTCCTCGTCGCCCTCCCATAGGTCGTGCAGGGGATTGTGGTTGCCCCAGTACATGATGTGGGAGTAGTAGTCGACGCAGCCGGCACGGAAACCGAAGTACTCGTCGAAGCCATGCCGAAGCGGCGACGACTCCGGAGCCACTCCCAGATGCCACTTCCCGTACAGGGCAGTCGTCCAGCCGGCGGCCTGCAGCGCCGAAGCCAGTGTCTCCTGCGGGGGCAGACCGGTCGTGTTCCGCGGGGCACCGAGGATGCCCTCGACGCCTGCGTGTGCCGGGTAGCGGCCCGTGAGCAGGGATGCGCGGGTGGGGGAGCAGACAGGAGCGTTGGCGTACCAGTTGGTCATCCGGACCCCGCGCTCGGCCAGCGCATCGATGTGCGGGGTGCGGATGTCCTCACTCCCGTAGCAGCCGAGGTCCCCCCAGCCCAGGTCATCGGTCAGGATGACCACGACGTTCGGACCCTCCCCGCAGGGTTGGCGATCACCGGAATGCCTGGATCGCGAGTTGGCGGGGTTGCGCAGTTCCTCACCCATGACCGGCTCCATCGTCGTCATTCGTGGCTCATGTGGCTCAGGATCTGTTCGACCATCGCGCGCACGTGTTCATCCTGGAGCCGGTAGACGACGTTGCGCCCCTGTCTGTCCCCCACCGCCAGGTCGAGGTGGCGCAGGATGCGCAGATGGTTGGAGACAAGCGCCTGCGACATGTCGAGGTCGGCCACCAACTCGCTCACGGTGGCTGGAGCCTCAAGCAGCCGGGCAAGGATGAGAACTCGCGCGGGCGTGGCGAGGCCACTCATCACCTCGGCCACGCGTTCCGCCTCTCGCGCTTCCAGCCGCATCAACACACCTCCGAACACCGCACGTCCTCCGATCCAACCAGAAACGCGGGCGGAATGCCCGGGCATGAGCAATTCATAAATACATCGTGATATGTTGTCGCCATGATGATGAGCGAGCGCCCGACCGACTCCGCACACAGCCACACAGAAGGACCCTGGGAGCTGTACTTCGCCATTGCCGCCGGTGCCGCCTACTTCTCCGGACTCATCGCCCAGTTCGCGCTGGGCGCTCCCGGTGTGGTCCATGGGGGCCTGTATCTTGCCACCTACATCTTCGGCGGCTACTTCGCCGTCCGGGGTGCATGGGCCTCGATCAGGCGCGGCCGCTTCGAGGTGGACTTCCTGATGATCGTCGCGGCCCTCGGCGCCGCGGCGGTCGGCAGGTTCGCCGAAGGGGCAGTCCTGCTGTTCCTGTTCAGCCTCGGGCACGCGCTCGAGGAGTTCGCGATGGCCAGGGCAACACGCTCGATCGAAGCCCTCGCCGAACTCGCCCCACGCACCGCCACCGTGCGCACCGGCCGGGATGGGACGAGCGAGCGTGCCGTCGAGGACCTCCAGGTGGGCGACGTCATCATCGTCCGCCCCCACTGCCGCGTTCCCGCCGACGGCTTCATCAGCGTCGGCAGGACCACCATCGACCAGTCCGCCGTGACCGGCGAATCGCTTCCCGTGGAGAAGGCGCCGACGCCGGACGCCGCGAAGGCACTGGCCAATCCCGAGGCCATCCCGAACAGGTCACGGGTGTTCGCCGGGACCGTGAACGGCCAAGGGGCCATCGACGTAGTCGTGACGGCGGCGGCCGCGGACACGACCCTCGCGCGAGTCGTGAAACTGGTCACCGAGGCCGACACCACACACTCCCCCACGCAGCGGGTCATCGACAGGTTCCAGCGGTTCTACGTGCCCGCAGTGATCGCGGCGGTCGTCCTCGTGTTCGTCGCGGGAAGCATGCTGTCGTCAGAAGGCGTCGGCGACAGCTTCTACCGTGCGATGGTCGTCCTGGTGGCCGCAAGCCCATGCGCACTCGCCATCGCAACACCTGCCGCCGTCCTCGCAGGGATCGCAAGGGCCGGCCGTGCCGGTGTGCTGGTCAAGGGAGGCGCTGCCCTGGAGACGCTCGGCAAGGCCGACGTCATCGCCTTCGACAAGACCGGGACCCTCACCTGGGGCCACCCAACCGTCACCGACACCATCCCCGCCCCGGGTGCCACCACCTCCGAGCTGAACAGCGTGGCCCTGGCTGTGGAGTCCCTGAGCGATCACCCGCTCGCGAAGGCGATCGTCCGTGATCTGACCGGTCTCGTACCCGCTGACGCGCGTCGCACGGCGGACCACGTCGAAGCCGTCACGGGGCAAGGCGTGCGCGCGCGGGTGGATGGCGCACCGGTCCTGCTGGGCAACGTCTCGATGATGAGGGAGGCGGGGCTGGAGTTGCCGACCGAGGTCGAGCACGTGGTCCGCGTACTCCAGGAGGAGGGCCGCACGACCATGATCGCCGCGAAGGGCGACCGCGTCCTCGGTGTGATCGGTGTGATGGATGCGCCACGTGCCGAGGCCCGCGAGACGCTGACAGTGCTGCGCGAATCCGGGGTGGGCGAACTCGTACTGATCTCCGGCGACAACCAACAGGTCGCCGAAGCGGTTGGGCGTGTCGTCGGGGTCGACAAGGCGGTCGGGGAACTGCTCCCCGAGGACAAGGTGGCAGCCATCCGCGACCTCACCCAGTCCGGCCGCATCACCGTCATGGTCGGTGATGGCGTGAACGATGCCCCCGCCATGGCCCATGCGAGCCTGGGGGTCGCGATGGGCGCAGCCGGGTCTGCCGTTGCACTGGAGACCGCCGACATCGCGCTGATGGCGGATGACCTCGGACGGATGCCCTTCATGGTGCGCCTCAGCCGTGCAACCACGCGACTCACCCGTCAGAATCTCGTCGCATCGCTCGGGATCGTCGCCCTGCTCGTGCCAGCTGGCCTGGTCGGCCTCACCATGGGTCCCATCGTGTTCATCCACGAGGGCTCCACCATCCTGGTCATCCTCAATGCCCTGCGCCTGCTCCGCTTCGACAACAACCGCGACCACCACGGCATCGTCCACGAGGACCGCCCGTCGAAACGGCATGCGGCGGAGGCACCTCGGAGGCAGCTGCCGAACCGGCCGTGAGCGCGTACTGGCCGCGGTCACGCCGTGATCCGGGATGTCGGCGGGGTCGGTAGCGTCCGGCCAACCTGGGGTGAACGCGTTCCAGTTCGACGTCCGCCGCCCGCGGCATGACCTGCGCGCGTCGTCCAGGTGCTGTCGGTGGGTGGTCGTCGTGGATGGTCTGCACCCCACTACGCCGGCAGCACTGCACCGTTGACGAGCGATGCGGCCGGGGATGCCAGGAACAGGTAGGCAACGGCCACGTCGGGGATCTTGGGCCAGCGGTCGTGATCGGCGTTCGGCATGGTCGCCCGGTTGGCGGGGGTGTCCATGATGGAGGGGCTGACGGCGTCGACGGTGATTCCGGAGCCGGCAACCTCCTCCGACACCATGCGCACCAGGTGCAGGACACCGGCCTTGGCGACGGAGTAGGCGAATCCGGTTCCAGCCGTCGCAGTCGCGGCCCGGCTGGCGGTGTGCACGATCCGTCCCGCACCGAGCGGCCGCATGGCCCGCAGGGCGTGCTTGGTGATGATGGCGGCGGTAGTCAGGTTCAGTGCCAGCTGACGGCTCAGTTCTTCGACGTCCACTTCGTCGAGCGGCCGGTGACCGGCGAATCCGCCGACGGTGTTGACCATGGCCCGGGGGCGCCGATGCGGTCCAAGAGCGCGCCGACATTCGCGTCGCTGCCCACGTCCGCCCTCTCGTAGCGGACGCCCGCGACCCGGTCCCCCGGTTCCCGACGAGCCACACCCACGACGTCGGCCCACACGCACAGCCGCAGGCGGCGCTGCACACACCGACCCTGCGCCCACCGAACCGCAACGGGCGAGGCCTCAGGCCCGCATCTTGACGAAACCTTCATCATCCGTAAATGGGAACGTGCAGGGGGCCGACCTATCTTGGGACCCATGGCACCGCTTCCGATCTCCCGACGCTCACTGCTGCTGGGCGGCCTCGGATTGGCCGGCCTCGGTGGGCTGGTGGCCTGCACCGCCCCGGGAACCGGGGTGGTCGTAACCGACACGAGCATTCCGCCGGCACCGTCCTTGCCTCCTGCACCGGGTCAGAACGTCGTCACCGCTGCACTGACACCCAAGCAGACGACCCTGGACCTCGCCGGGCAGACGTTGCAGACCTGGGCCTACGGTGACGAGGTTCCCGGAAAGCTGCTCCGCGCCACCGCAGGCGACTTCCTGCGCATCACCGTCGATAACCAACTGCCGGCAGACACCACAGTCCACTGGCACGGTATCCGCCTGCGCAACGCGGCCGACGGCGTGCCCGGCGTCACCCAGAACCCGATCGCGCCCGGCGGGAAATACCTGTACGAGTTCACGGCCCCCGACCCCGGTACCTACTTCTTCCATCCCCACGTCGGGGTCCAACTCGACCGCGGCCTGTACGCGCCGCTGATCATCGACGATCCCCACGAACCCGGCGGCTACGACCTCGAATGGGTCATCGTGCTGGACGACTGGCTCGACGGCACCGGCACAAACCCCGACGAGGTGCTGAAGAAGCTGGTCGCCGGCAACGGCGGCAACGGCAACGGCGGGATGGGTGGCATGGGCGGCATGGGCCACGGCGGCATGGGCGGCATGGGCGGTGGCAGCGCCCCCTGGGGCGACGCAGGTGACATCGCCCACCCCTACTTCCTCGTCAACGGCAAGCCCCCGGCCGACCCGTCGGTGTTCACGGGCAAGCCCGGCCAACGGATCAGGATGCGCGTGATCAACGCCGCCTCCGACACCGTCTTCACCGTCGCCCTCGGCGGTCACCGGATGACGATCACCCACACCGACGGTCATGCCGTGCAGCCCACCGAGGCGGCCGCGTTCTACATCGGGATGGGCGAGCGGTACGACGCCGTCGTCACACTCGCGGACGGTGCGTTCCCCCTGGTGGCCGAGCCGTTCGGGAAGCCCGGCCAAGCGATGGCGGTGGTCCGCACCGGATCGGGCTCGGCGCCCAGCCCGGGCACCCGGCCGGCCGAACTGACCGGGCAGGTGCTGTTCGGCTCCGACCTGCGTCCCGCCGACGACTCACGGCTGCCCGCCAAGGACCCGGATTCGTCAGTGGACCTGACGCTGAACGGCCAGATGCAGCCGTTCCAGTGGGGCATCAACGGCGCCCCCTACGGCCAGAACACGCCTCTGACGGCGCAGGCGGGCCGGCGGCTGCGGATCAACCTGATGAACATGACGATGATGACCCACCCGATCCACCTGCACGGACCCGCGTTCGCGCTGGCGGGCAGCGGCCTGAGGAAGGATACGCTGCTGGTTCCGCCCATGGGTTCGACGGCCCTCGACCTCGACCCCGACGTTGGGGACTGGATGGCTCACTGCCACAACATCTACCACGCAGAGGCGGGCATGATGATCCTGCTGTCGGTGTCCGGCTGAGGAAGGGGCGATCGCGCCGTCGCAGGCTTCAGGCGATGAAGAAGGCCTTGGTGCCCTCGAACATCATCTGAACCGCGAAGATGACCAGGATCATCCCCATCAACCGCTCCACCGCGACCAGGGCCCTGGTGCCGACAACGCGCTGCAGGAATCCGGAGAAGTACAAGACGGCGGTCGTGATCAGCCACGAGATGATGAGCCCGGCAAGGTACCAGGGCCAGTTCCCGGAATCCCGACTCACGAGCACCACGATCATGGCGAGCAGCGACGGCCCGGCCACGTAGGGGACGGCGAGAGGAACGATGAACGGCTCGTCGTGGGTGACGGGCTCCTCCAGGTTCCGCTCCGGTGTCGGGAACACCATGCGGATGGCGATCAGCATCAGGATCACCCCACCTGCGGCGGTCAGGGCCGGCTCGTCGATGTGGAGCAGATCCATGAAGCCCTTGCCCAGGAACAGGAACAGCACCATGACCACCAACGCGATCAGGCACTCCCGAAGGATCACCCACTGACGACGTTCCGGCTTGGTCTTCCGAAGCGACGTCAGGAAGAGCGGCACGTTGCCCAGAGCGTCCATGACAAGGAGAAACGTCAAAGCCGACGAGATCAGTACCTCCATGCCGAGGTGCTCCTTCCGAGGTGACCGACCCGATCCTATCGGTGTGGCCGCATGGGCCGGCATGAACGATCCCGTCGGGCCGGACCCGATCCACACCCCGGCCATGGCTCCGTTGCCCTGACGTGCTGTGGAGAACCCTGCGACCTGTATGCGACGAGTCTCGGCGCGGTCGCTAGGATCACATGACAACGGGCAGATGGACGGAGGTGAGGCGACATGTCAGGCAGCCGTGCCCAGTCACAACTCCCCACGTGGGGCGTCGTCACCCTGGCGTGCGCGACGGCACTCGCCGGAGTCGCCATAGGTGGCGGCGTCGCCCTGCTCGCCGCTCCCGTCCCGGGATCATGCGACGCCGCACGGGTGGCCGAGGATGTCTTGCCTGCCGTGGTCACCATCTTCGTCACCAGTCCGAACGGAAACGGCACGGGCAGCGGCGCGATCATCGATCCCGACGGGCTGATCCTCACAAACGATCACGTGATCGCCTCCGGCGTCGAGGCCGGCGTGATCGAAGTGCTCCTCAACGGGGGCAACATGAAGCAGGCAAAGGTCGTTGGCACCGACCCGGTCACCGATCTCGCCGTTCTGCAGATCGAGGGACAGGGGATGCCCACGCTCACCCTCTCGCCAAAGGAGTCACTCCAGGTCGGCCAGCCGGTGGTGGCACTGGGGGCGCCGCTGGGGCTCTCCGGGACCGTCACCGCCGGCATCATCAGTGCCCTCGACCGCAACGTCCCGGTCCCCACCAGCACGGGCAGGACCACCGTCCTGTACGGCGCGATCCAGACCGATGCCGCCATCAACCCGGGGAACTCCGGTGGCCCCCTTGTCACCTGCAGTGGCCGGCTCATCGGGGTCAACACCGCGATCTCGACGGTCCCGAACGCCGAAGGGACCGCCGGTGGCGGCAGCGTCGGGATCGGCTTCGCGGTCCATGCCGCGACAGCCGAACGTATCGTCACCGAACTGCGTACCAACGGCCGGGCAACCCATCCATGGATGGGCATCGCAGTGACCGAGATCTCCGACCACGACGCAGCCGGGTTCGACACCCAAGCCGGCATGTACGTGCAGTCGGTCGTCGCCGACAGCCCAGCCGCGTCGGCCGGCCTGCAAGCCGGTGACATCATCACCGAACTGAACGGGAACCGAGCAACCTCGGTATCGCTGGCGTGGTTGCTCGTGTCCGCTAGCGTCGGCGACGACGTCAAGATCACCTACATGCGCGGCACGACGGTTGACCAGACGACCCTGACGCTCTCCGAGCAACCGTGAGGGGCGCCAGCCACCATCCAGCACGGTGCTGCCGGGCAACGACGAGCACATCTCCATGCACGTACGCTCTCCCATGGGGGACCGAGAGGCTCCTGCGGGTGCGCGACCGCTACCGCAGGAACAGCTGACGCAACCGCGCGGTGGTGAACCAGATACCAAGGCCGGTCATGACCGCAAAGTAGGCGACATGCACAAGCGTCGCGGGCGTGAACACTCCGACTGCGAGTTGCCGCATGAGCTCGATGCCGTGCCACAACGGCAGCGCCTTGACCGCCCACTGCACCGCCTCCGGGAACACCGTGATCGGGAACAGCGTCGAGGACAGCAGGAACATCGGCAGCAGGATGAACTGGATCAGGTCCATCTGCTGGAACGTCTTCAGCATGGACGTGATGCCCATGCCGAACGCGGCGAACCCGAACGCCACCAGCACCGCCGCCGGGATCATCAGCAATGGCGTCCAGCCGCCCACGATCCCGACGCCGTACAGGACGGCCATGAAGCCCAGCGCGTACAGGAAGCCACGGAACAGAGCCATAAAGATCTCGCCGATGGCGACGTCCAGCGGCCCGAGCGAAGTGGACACCATGGCCTGGTAGAGCTTCGCGAAGTGCATCTTGAAGAAGACGTTCCAGGTGGAGTCGTAGATGGCGCCGTTCATGGCGCTGGTGGCCAGCAGCGCCGGCGCGATGTAGGCGACGTAGGTGATCTGCCCTCCGCCGGGCCCCTCCACGGTGCCCACGAGGCCGCCCAGGCCGTAGCCCATGGCCAGCAGGTAGAACACCGGCTCGAAGAACCCGGAGGCCAGGATGATCCAGTTCTGGGTGAGGATCACCTTGAAGCCGCGTTCGATCACGGCGCCCGCATTGCCGGAGTACAGTCCGGGCAGGGGGCGACGCCGGGCCATGCGCCGGGTCAACGCGTCGGCGACGGCGGGGCCGTCGGGAAGACTCGGGAGGCTCATTCGCTGAGCCTCCTGGCGTAGATGCGCCGGGCCAGCAGCACGCCGACGAGGGTGCAGGCCGCGAGGAACCCGACGTGGACCGCCACCATCGCCGGCGGGATCGCCCGCCCGTAGCCGGCCATGCGCGCCAGTTCGGTACCGTGCCACACCGGCGAGACCCATCCGATCCACTGCAGATAGCCCGGCATCGAGGACAGTTCGAAGAACGTCCCGGCGAACAGGAACATCGGCATCACGATGAAACGCTGCACGAAGGCGAACTGGAAACCCTCGTCCCTCAACGTGGCGGCGTAGGCCTGCAGCGGGGCGGCGAATGCCAACGACGACAACACGCCGACGGGGATGACGAGCCAGGACCAGCCGCCGGTGGCGGCGCCGAACAGCAGCATCAGCAACCAGAAGAACACGGACACCGCCAGGAACCGCAGCGACACCGCCGCCAGGTGCCCGACGGCTATCTGCCGGGCCCCCACAGGCGAGGCCGCCGTCCCGAAGTAGGTGCGGCGCCACTTGAACCCCTCCATGACGGGGTAGGTCATCTCCTCCGACGCCTTCATGACGACGGTGGACACCAGCAGTGCCGGGGCGACAAAGGTCAGATAGTCCACGCCGTCGACGGGTCCGGCGTTCGCGTCCACGACCGCCCCGAGCCCGAGACCCATCGCCACCAGGTACAGGATCGGCTGACCGATGTCGGCCACCAGGATGGGCCAGCCGTAGCGGCGCATGTTGCGCAGCTGGTGCTCCGCGAAGAACAACCAGCCCCGCCTGCGGGCGCGGGCCGCCGACGTCATGGGGTCGATTCCCCGTCCGGTGTAGACGGGGCCGGAGAGCATCTCAGTCAATGAGGCTCCTGCCGGTCAGGCGCAGGAACACATCCTCCAGCGACGCCCGCCGCACCAGCGACGTCGTGGGTTCCAGACCGCGGGCGACGACACCTGCCAGCGCCTCATCGCCGGAATCGGCGTAGATGAGGATGCGGTCCGGCAGCACCTCCTGCCGCTCCCCCAGACCCGACAACCGTTCGACGACGGCCCGGGAACGGCTGGCGCCGAACCGGAGCTCCAACACCTCACGGGTGGCATACCTGCGGATCAACTCCTGCGGCGAGCCCTCGGCCATGATCCGACCGTGATCGATGACGATCAGCCGGTCGCACAGCTGCTCCGCCTCGTCCATGAAGTGCGTGGTGACGATGAGTGTGACGCCCTCCTCCTTGAGCCGGAACAGCCGGTCCCACAGGACGTGGCGGGCCTGCGGGTCCAGTCCGGTGGTGGGCTCATCCAGCAGCAGGATCCGCGGCTCGTTCACGAGCGCCCGTGCGATGGTCAGGCGGCGCTTCATGCCCCCCGACAGTGCGTTCACCTTGGCCTTGGCCTTGTCGGTGAGCTGCGCGAACTCCAGCAGTTCCGCGGCACGGGTGCGCAGGTAGGAGTGCGGCAGCCCGAAGTAACGGCCGTAGACGACGATGTTCTCCGCGACCCGCAACTCCTCATCCAGGTTGTCCTGCTGCGGCACGACGCCCAGATGGGCGCGCACCTCCGGCCCGGCGGCCTCCGGGTCCAGTCCGCCCACCGTCAGCGCACCCGAGGTGCGCTGCAGGGTGCCGCCGATCATCCGCATGGTGGTGGACTTGCCGGCCCCGTTGGGGCCGAGCAGCCCGAACGACTCACCCGGAGCAACCTCGAAGTCGATCCCGTCTACGGCGACGACGTCGCCGTAGGTCTTGGTCAGCGCGACGGCGCGGATCACCGGATCTGTTGCGGGCACGGTGCAACTGTAGTGTCGCGCGTCAGAACTCCAGGACCGTACGGCCTGGAAGCCCCGAACCCTCCATCTTCTCCAGCACCTCGTTGATGTCCTGCAGCCTGGCCGGGCGCACCGTGGCGGTGATGCGTGCCTGGGCGGCCAGATCGAGGGCCCGCGTCAGGTCGTAGCGGGTGCCGACGATGGAGCCGCGTAGAGTGATGGCCCGCATCACCATCTCGTAGATGGACAGCGGGAAGTCGCCCGGCGGCAGACCGTTGAGGACGACCGTGCCGCCCGGGCGCATCATGCCGACGGCCTGCCCGAACGCCGACCGCGACACAGCCGTCACCAGGGCCGCATGCGCCCCGCCGATCTGCCGTTGCACGTAGCCGACGGGCTCGGTCTCCCGGGCGTTGATCGTCATGGTGGCACCGAGTCGTGCCGCCAGCGTCAGCTTGGTGTCGTCGATGTCCACTGCCACCACCTGGTAGCCCATCGCCTTGGCGTACTGCACGGCCAGGTGTCCGAGCCCGCCGATGCCGGAGATCACCACCCAGTCACCCGGGTCGGCGTCGGCCACCATCAGTCCCTTGTAGACCGTCAGCCCCGCGCACATGAGCGGGGCGGCCTGCTCGTCGCTGATCCCTGACGGGATCCTGGTGACGAACCTCGCCCGGGCGAGCACGTACTCCGCGAACCCGCCGTCGACGTCGTAGCCGCTGCGCCGCTGGTTCGGGCAGAGTGTCTCCCAGCCCGAACGGCACTGCTCGCACCGGCCGCAAGCCCAGTGCAGCCATGGAACCCCCACCCGGTCGCCGACGGCCAGATCCTCGATGCCGAGGCCGAGTTCCACGACCTCACCGACCGCCTCATGGCCGGGAATGCGGGGCAGCTGCGGCTTGTCCGGCCAGTCGCCGTGGATGGCGTGCAGATCGGTGTGGCAGACGCCGCACGCCCGGACCCGGACCACCACTTCGCCATGGGCGGGCGACGGCACCGGCACCTCCCTCAACTCCAGGGGTGCCCGGAACCGCGTGACCACAGCGGCGCGCATCGTCTGGCTCATGTCGCCTCCTGCCCGGCCTGGATCGCCGTGATGGCGACGGTGTTGACGATGTCGGAGACCAGCGCGCCGCGCGAGAGGTCGTTGATCGGCTTGTTCAGCCCCTGCAGCACCGGCCCGATCGCCAGCGCCCCGGAGCTGCGCTGCACCGCCTTGTAGGTGTTGTTGCCGGTCTGCAGGTCCGGGAAGATCAGGACCGTCGCTCTGCCGGCCACGGGCGAATCGGGCATCTTGGTGCGCGCGACGGCAGGGTCCACGGCCGCGTCGTACTGCAGCGGACCGTCAACCAGCAACCCGGGCGCCCGTTCCCGCACCAGCCTGGTGGCCTCGATGGTCTGCTCCACGTCCGGCCCCGTCCCGGAGGTGCCGGTCGAGTAGGACAGCATGGCGACGCGAGGCTCGATCCCGAACTGCCGGGCGGTGGCGGCGGAGCTGATGGCGATCTCGGCCACCTGCTCCGGCGTCGGGTTCGGGTTGACGGCGCAGTCGCCGAACACAAGCACCTGGTCGGCCAGGCACATCAGGAAGACCGAGGACACCACCGAGATGCCGGGCCGGGTCTTGATGACCTCCAGCGCTGGTCGGATGGTGTGCGCGGTGGTGTGGACTGCTCCCGACACCATGCCGTCGGCCAGGCCCTCAAGCACCATCATGGTGCCGAAGTAGCTGACGTCGGCCACCCGCTCATGGGCCTGCTCCGGTGTGACGCCCTTCTTGGCCCGCAGCTGGGCGTAGCGGGCTGCGAAGCGTGGCCGCCACTCGCTGGTGACCGGCTCGATGAGGGTCGCGGCCCGGATGTCCAGGCCCAGCTCGCTCGCCTTCGCGCAGATGTCGGCGGGATTGCCCAGCAGCGTCAGCCGGCAGATGCCCTGCTCCAGCAGGCGGTGGGCGGCCCTGAGGATGCGCTCCTCGGCGCCCTCGGGCAGGACGATGTGCCGGCCGGCCCTGCGAGCGGCCTGCAGGAGCCGGTGCTCGAACATCAGCGGCGTCACGATGTCCTCGCGCCCGAGGATCTCCGCGCCGTGGAGCAGTTCCATGACGTCGACGTCACGCGCGAAGACACGCCGGGCCTCGGCCAGCTGACGTTCGTTCAGCTGGGCCGGAACCCGCTCGTACTCCTCAAGCGTCACGTACACATGTTCGATGCCCCGGTTGGTGCGGAGCAGCGGGACACCCGGCGCGACGGCGTTCCAGACCTCGGTCACGCCCGGCGCCAGCGGCCACGGCCCGGCCGCGATCGCCGCGGCCGGGAACGGGAACCGACCGCTCGCACCGGCCACCGGGAGCCCAATGCCGATCTCGGCCCGGTCCGCGGAGAACACCGCCAACGACTCGGGGCGGACCAGCGGGAGCAGGTGCCGCAACGCCATGTCGGCGATCAGCAGATGCCTGGTGGAGACGCCGCCGAGGTCGCCGCTGCCCGCGATCGGCTCGGCCTCCAGCGCGGCCAGCGCCCCCTGCAGGCCGCTGACCGCACCCGTCACCTCGTCGACCACGAAGAACGGCACCGGCAGCTTCCCGACGTCGGAGGCCACGAGCGACTGCCCTGCCGTTCGCGGCGCGATCACCCCAAGCACCTGGGCGAAGTTCCGCATCGCCTCGTCCAGCGCGACGGCGATCCGCTCGCCGGTCGACTCGGCGCCCCCGTCGGAGGGGACGACCAACACCATCGGCACGTCGATGTTCGCCGAGATGCGGGTGTTCCAGGCGAACTCGATCGGCGCCAGCGAGCAGTCGTACTCACTGCCGAGGACCAGCATCACATCGTGGCGTTCGGAGCACTGGGCGTACCGGGCGATGATCTGCGTCATCGCGGCGGTCGGATTGTGCAGCACCTCGTCGGCGGTGGCCCCCCATTGCGGAGCCTCCGCAGGAGGGGCGATTGCCGCCACGGCGGCGAGTACCGGGTCGGTCGGCTCCGCGACGATGGGCCGGAACACGCCGACCCGCCCGCCGTGCTCGGCCATGTGCACGAGGATCCCGACCGCGAACTGCGTCAGATGCGGGCAGTGCTGCGTTGGGCAGAGATAGACCGACTGCGGTGCCATGCCCGCGCCTACTTCAGGGCACGTTCGATGATCCCGGCCAGGTCGTCGGGCTCGTAGCCGAGCGCGGCCACCAGCGCCACGCGGATCGCGTTGGCGTCCTCGGTGTTCGAGGTCGAGGCCGCCGAGGGCTGTGCGCAGTCGGTCGCGCCGGCCGGCACGATCCGCACGCCGCGCTCCTGCGCGTACTCGCGCGCCAGGGCGGTGACGATGTCGCCGGGTGCCATCGCCACCTGGCAGGCGCCCGAGGCGAGGATCTCGTCGATTGTGGTCTTGGTCACGACCCGCTTGCCCATGACCGGTACCTCACTTTCCCGTGACCGCTTCGATTGCGGTGATGGCCGCGGCCCTGGCCGCCTCGATGCCCGACTCCGTGCCGGACAGCCACATTCGCCCGTAGACGCCGACGGAACTCATGTGGTTCAGGTAGACAGGCGCCGCCTTCTCGGCCTCGTTGGCCGCGAGCGTGATGTAGGCGGCCGGCTCGACCTCCATGACCAGCATGGTCTGCCCGCCGACGATCATGGTCCCGCGGTTGAACCGGTTGAGGACCTGCGCCTGCAGGGGATGGATGTTGGTGATGACCTGCTCGGAGGCGATCTTGGGCGCGATGCGCGACTCCAGCGGCAGCCCCAACGTCTCCAGCACCACCTCTCCGGCGCGCAGCACCTCGGCCTGCGACTCGGAGTGCACCTCGAACATGCCGAACTGCCGCTCCACCACCTGCGCACCCGGCTTCACGTCGACGGCCTTCAGGACCCTGTCGACGACGCGGAACACCCAGTTGCCCGGCGCCATCTCCACGTACAGGCTGCTCATGCCCTCGATCGGCGGCGGGCCCGATGCGATCGTGCCCACGAACGCGGCGAACTGGGGCTGCATCCGATCGAGGTGGCAGAACGCCCTCAGCTGGAAGTCGGACTGATCGGCCATGTCAATGGCCTCCCTTCATGATGATCGGATCTCCCCAGCCAGCGACGCCGAGCGGTGTCACGAGCATGGGTTTGGGTGCGACGACGGTGCGGATGCCCGTGACCTCGGTCATGATCTCGGCGATCCCGGTGAACGCGGCCGTGCCGCCCACCAAGGTGATGACGTCGACGTCGTGCCCGGCCACGGCGTCACGGACGATGGTGGACACCTTCTCCAGGGTCGGCCTGACGACGGGAAGAAGGTCGGCCTGCCCCTTGGTGCGGACCTTGCGTCTCTCGGCCTCCTCGAACGGGATCCCGAAGGCGCCAGCGATGACGAGCGACAGGTGGGTGCCACCGGTGGGCTCGTCGATGTTCGCAACGACCTGGCCGTCCTTGAGGATCGCGACGCCCGTGGTCCCGCCGCCGATGTCGACGACTGCACCGTCTGAGATGCCGAGGACGGCATTTGCGGCCGTGGTCTCGTCGACGACGGCGACGCAGTCCATGCCTGCGCCCTCGACGACGTAGCGGTGGGCGCGGTGGTCGCTCTCGAACACCGCCGGCGGGACGGTCACGGCCGCGTTCGTGAGTGCCCTGCCGGTCGCGCGCTCGAGGCGGGCCCTGAGTTCCCGGATGACGGCCTGCGCCCCGGAGAAGTCCCAGACCACGCCGTCGCGCACCACGTCGGCGAACCGGTTGGCGGCGGCCAGTGGCCGCCCGTTCTCGTCGGTGACGACGATCACGCTGAACGCGGTGCCCAGGTCGACACCCACCCGGATCGGCACCGACGGCGGGATCGGACGAGGACGCTTCAGCGCTCCGGAGGCGGCCTTCATCAGCGGGGACACCGAACGCATCAGCATCGCTCCTCCCCTGCCGGTCGCTCAAGGGTGATCATCTAGATGCCGTCCTCCCAGTTCGCTGGGAAGGTGACGTAGACGAACTTGGCCCAGCTGGGTGTGCCGAATGTGATGCGCGACCCCTTCGGGACGTAGAAGATGTCGCCGGGGCGGCCGATGCGGTCCCCGCCGTCGCCGCCCAGCTGGAGTTCCCCCTCCAGCACGATCTGGACCTCGTCATAGGTGAACGTCCACGGGAAGGAGCCCCGGGTGAGGGTCATGTATCCGGCCGCCATCGGTGCGCCGTCGCCCCCGGTGACGACGTCGAGCGTGGCCACCTGCATGCCGGGCGGAGGGCCCGGGTAGCCGAACGGCTCGGGTCTTGCATCCTGGATGCGGGACAGCTTCACCGGGGGCCGGGGAGGCCCTCCGCTGGGGGCGGCGGCACCGCCCCCACCGGAACCCAGCATCGCCGTCACGATCGCCCGGACCCGGGCGGCGAGGTCGCCGTCGCAGCCGTCACCTCCGGCCCCCAGGGAAACGGGGGCCGGTCTGCCATCCCGCACGATCTCGACCCCGCATTCGCGCGCCACGTCCCGCGCCAGCGGGGTGACGATCGCATCCGGGGCGACGACGAGACGGCCGGCGGAGGCATCGCTGACCTCCGCCGCGGTGACGACTTGTCTCTTCACGGCTCACTCACTCACTTGTTCGGGAACGATCGTGCAGGGGTGTACCTGATCTCAGTCGCGGTGCGGCAGGATCAGCTCGACATCGCCGTGCGGACGCGGGATCACGTGCACGGAGACCAGTTCGCCGACGCGGCCGGCGGCGGCTGCCCCGGCGTCCGTGGCCGCCTTGACGGCGCCGACATCGCCGCGGACGAACACCGTGACCAGGCCTGCGCCGATCTGCTCCTTGCCGATGAGCTTCACGTTCGCGGCCTTGACCATCGCGTCGGCTGCCTCGATGGCGCCCACGAGGCCCTTGGTCTCGACCATGCCGAGAGCGATCATCTGGACGTCTGCCATTGGAGTACTCCTTCTTGTTGTGACAGTTGGTGGGTTGGGTGCTGGGTCGGGGGCCGTGACCTGCTCGGCCGCTTGGACGGTTGCCTGTTCAGTTGTGCCCGCCTGGGCGGCGGGACGTTTGCGGGGGCGTCGAGGCGCCTCTGCGGGTGGGTCGGTCATCGGCTACCTCCTACTTGCCTTGCTGGAGTTGGGTCAGGATCGTTCGCACGAGCTGCTCGATCAGGGCCGCATCGCCGTCGGCTCCCGTCGGGGCCACCGCAGCGGCAGCTGGCGGGGCACCGTCCGGCTTTCCGCCGTGCGCCCGCGCGACCGGGGGTGCCGGGCGCAGGTGGTAGGCGACACGTTTCACGTTGAGGACGTGCTCGACGGTGATGTTGTCGCTGACCACGGCCCCACCGATGCCTCCGGGCGCCAGCGTCATCGACGGCTTGAGGCCCGTGGTGTATCCGACGCCGCCGAGGCAGCCCCACGTGTTCACCAGTATCCTGAACGCCGGCTTCTCGATGCCGAACGCCAAGATGGCCTCCTCGTCGGTGGCGTGGATGACGAGCGAGTGACCGTCACCGCCGAACTTGAGGAGCTGGATCGCACGCTCGCAGCCGGCGTGCCAGCCGTCCTCGACCATCCAGCCGAGCACGGTGGTCAGCTTCTCCCGGGACAGCGGGTACTTGGGCCCGACACCGTCCAACTCCGCCACGAGGATCCGCGTGGCGTCCGGGACGATGATGCCGGCCTTGCGGCCGAGTTCCTGCGGCGTGCGTCCCACGAACTCGGCGAGCATCATGCCATTTGCCCGGAACATCGTCGCTGCCAGGCGGTCCGCCTCCTCCCTGGTCAACCACTGGGCCCCGTTCGCCTGCATCTCCGCCTTCAGCCGGTCGGCGATGGGCCGGTCGGCGATGACGACCTGCTCGGTGGCGCAGATGGTGGAGCAGTCGAACGACTTCGACTCCACGATCATCTGGGCCGCCGTGGCGATGTCGGCGCTGCGGTCCACGTAGGCCGGAACGTTGCCCGGGCCCACGCCCAGCGCCGGTTTCCCGCAGCTGTGCGCCGCCTTGACCATGCCCGGACCGCCGGTGGCCAGGATCATCGACGTGGCGTAGTGGTTCATCAGCTCGTTGGTGCCTGCGAGGCTGAGCTCGGTCATGCACGAGACGAGTCCCTTCGGCATGCCGGCGGCCTCCCCCGCCTCCACCATGATCCGCACCGCCTCGGCGGTGCAGTTCCTGGCGGACGGATGCGGTGCCACGACGACGGCGTTGCGGGCCTTGACCCCGATCAGGATCTTGTAGATCGCCGTCGAG